>NZ_JAWJWL010000038.1:0-52395 GCF_034721475.1 Burkholderia alba
ATGCAGCGTGACCATGCCGACATGGCGCGCTATGGCCGCCTGTCGCCGGAGCGCCGGGAATTCACGCGGAAGGAAAAGACCGCGTTCCGGGCTTTGAGAAAAGCGAGCACCGCCGCCGCCGATGCGCTCAATGCGTACTTCGACAGTGACGATGAGCCGGAAGACGACGCCCGCCGTGAGCAACTGGAGGAAGCCGCTGCGCTGACCNCCGGGAATTCACGCGGAAGGAAAAGACCGCGTTCCGGGCTTTGAGAAAAGCGAGCACCGCCGCCGCCGATGCGCTCAATGCGTACTTCGACAGTGACGATGAGCCGGAAGACGACGCCCGCCGTGAGCAACTGGAGGAAGCCGCTGCGCTGACCGAACAGGCTGCCGACGACTACGAGGCGCAGCTCGAATCGTGGAGCGATGAGCAGAAAGCCAACGCGGGTGTGATCGTGACGCTCGATTACACGGGCGCACTCAAGATCGAGCGCGGCTTGGTGAAACCGCAAGACCGGGCGGCGGCCAAGGATGCCGGTTTGAAGGGGGCCGAGACGTTCCCGCCTGCGAAGGTCAAGCCGCTGCATGGCGAGACGCTGTGTGAACGCCTGACGGCGCACCGCACGGCGGCTGTTCAAGTCGAACTCATGAAGCAGCCCACCGTGGCGCTCGCGTATCTGATGGTGGCGATGGTGCCGCGCGTCTTCGATGAGCAGTGTTCGGTATGGCCGACGACGCATGCGCTCGATGTGCAGTTCAATTCGACGCACGATAGGTTGTTGCGGCTGGCCGACGACATGGCCGACAGCCGGGCATGGCAGTTCATCAACGGCGAGCGAGAGAAATGGCGGGCAATGCTGCCAGCCAAGTTTAGCGACCTGCTGCCGTGGCTGCTGTCGTGTCCGGAAACGGTCCTTGCGGACCTGTTCGCGTTCTGCGTGGCGGCAACGGTGGACGGTCTGAGCCGCCGGGACGCACCGCATACCGTGAACGTGCTGGCGGACACGCTGGGCGTGGACATGACGGCGTATTGGAAGCCGACCGGTGCGAGCTATTTGAATCACGTGCCGAAGCAACGCATCCTCGACGTGGTGGCACAGGCGGTATCACCGGAAGCGGCCGCACCGCTGGCCGGGATGAAAAAGCCGGAAGCGGTGGCGGCGGCCGAGTTGCGACTCGCGGACTTAGGATGGTTACCCGAGGTGCTGGCGAATCGGGAGACGACGGCGATCTGGCAGGACGACGAAGAGGTCGATGCGGATGTCGAAGAAAATGCGGATAAGGGGGCGGCCATGCAAATCCGATGCCGCGTGAGACGTGAACGGTACGTCCAACAGGACCGAGCCGGTCGGCCCTATGTGTTCGAACTGGTCCACTACGCCGATGAAGTGACCGGGCGTATTGTCCGCACGAAAGGCCACATTGTGCCGATCCTACCACCGACCCTTCGCTGGAATGCCTTCTCCCGGACCTGATGGTCTCGGGAGTCGTCGGACCCGACAGCCTCGCTTATGCGGGGCTGTTTTTCTTGATGGGCACAACCGGCCGATTCGGTTTAAGCCGGGGCGTCCCGTTTTTTGTTGATCAATGCCTGTGCGGCTTTGATGGGATTGGGAGAAAACCGTTCGACGACTGACTCGGCGCGTGCGCGGCGCTGATCGCGCGTGAGCAGGCGCTTTTGGTCGAGGGTGAGGGTATCGGAAGTCAGCCAGTCGTCCGGGAGCGTGGCGGCTGGTGTGGTCGGTGCGCGCAGACGCGAGGCGGCCGAAGTGGTGGTCAGGGACGGCGCTGGCGGGAGCGGAACCGAGGCGGTGGCCGGGCTGGGTTCGTGGTTTGGGGACAACGCGGCCGGGACACGGGAGACGGCATGCGGGCCGCGAAGGGGGGCCATGCCGCGCTGTCGGCGGATGCGTTTGAGGGTGACGGCGAAGGTTTGGTAGGTGAAGTGCAGGCCGAGAGCGGCGAGTTCTTCAATGATGGCGGCATAGCGAACGCCGGCGCGGATGGCATTTTCGACGTGCTCGAAGAGATCGCGAAGCTGGGCGGCTTTGGGGCGATTGGAGGCAGAAGCGAGGGCGGAAAGGCGGTTGGCGGCGAGTTGGATATCCATGATTAGGACTCCGAGCATGTCGAATTAGGCGGAGGATACCATGAACGATCCTAGAACGACCCTATATAGACTAAAGAACGATTCAGCCTAATTCTAGACAGCCCCTTCATTGCTAAACGATGTTCCATAATGACTCCATCAATGACCGATACCCTGAAATCTGACCACCGCCCGAGGCACGATGGATATGTAGACGGAAACTCTACGAGTTTCCGCTCCCTATCCGTGCTCCAAGGGGATACCCCTTGGAGAACCCGGCCGGCGACGCCGGCGGGGTTGCCGGGCGCTTGCGCCTGGCAACATTGTCGGGCAGCAACGAAGGGCCAGAGCGATTGGGACCGGGACGCCCTGGGGGCGTCCAATCATCTGAGGAACTCTCGCCAGAGGCTGGGGTCCCGACATTACCGGGCGACGGGCCTCGGCAACCCACGTTCGACGAGGAGTGCGGTCGTGCGTGCAGTGCGGTGCGCCACAGATGAAAACTTCGAAGTCCTCACCGGAGCACGACGCCGTTGACGTCAATGTCGAGATTCTCGAACGCTCCGACACGCTGCTCGTGGTTCGCTGGGTGGAACCCGGACGTTGCCATTACGGGGAGCAACGCTGGCGGCGCCGTTTCGCGCGCCGCGCGGGCACCTGCGTGCTATCGCACAAGGTAATCCGCTGCGGCGACGAAGTGTTTCGGCCGGCAGAACGCCCAGTGCCCGCGAACGCGGAGGCGATGATCTCCGCTGCAGAGGTGCTCGGCTCCGACGACGGCAATGTCGATTCTCGATACATACGGCGCAGTGATGCGCGCGGAGGTACGAAAAATGGTTGAGCATTTGATACAGATTTCGGCGGAGTTGCGCTCGGAATTAAAAGCTGCAGCGACACTTTACGCGGCCGTAAGCCCGTCCGAGTTCGAGAACGATACGCTTCTGGTAACTGCGAGCAAGCTGCGCGTCGTGGGCCTGATATCGACGGGAACATGGGTGCGGGTTCCTGCTGGCGGGGCTGTTCGCGTCAAGCGCGAGCCTTCAGGTCTCGTTGCCCAGGTCATCCTGCCTAGGCAACAGCCTACTGGGGGGTAGAGGTTTGCGGTCGTGGCAATAGCGGTACGTATGCTATCGAATATTGGGGCCGGATTATCCCCACTTCTGCTGGCTGGTTTTGAGCGCAGGATGGCGCGTGGACGTATCCGCGCCCACGCCCACCGATCGGTCGATGACTGGCGCGGTTGGGGGTCCACAAGGCGCGAAGCGCCGTCTGCCCCCACGCGGTAGCGTGGGGGCGTGGTTTGGATGTTCGAGGCTCTGATAAAACTGCGGTGATTAAGCCCCGACAGATAAAGACGGGGCTGGCCGACAATTAATCGGCGTCGACAAACGGCCGCGCGCTCGCGCGCACAGCGGCGCTGTGGATAACTCACTGAAACGGAAGGGTTGGACGGGCTGTGTGCCGTTGAACGCTGGCCAGCGCCGGCACCGACGCCGCGATGTCGACGTCGGAACGTGCCGACGCCTCGCGGGTGCGATTGCTTGAGAGATTACGCCAGCTGGGTATCGGCTGGTGGGTCGGTCGCCGGCGCCTCTGGCGGCACCCGCTCGCGATACGCAGCGTCATAACAGCGCGCGTGGTCCCAGTCGGGATGCTGCTGCTTGATGAGTCCGATCCGTCGGTGGATCTGTTCGGCGATCGTCTCGCTCGCCGTGCTGGGTGGAGCAGGTCGACGCTTATGCGCTGTCAGCCGCTGCGTCACGCTCTTGAGCGCGAGCGTCGCCTGAGCAGCTGCCCGGCTGTCGCGGTCGCGCTGCCGATCGTCCTTCGCGCGTTCGGCCGCGGCGCGATAGCGGCGCATCACGGCCTTGCTGCGTTCGTGGCGGAGCCACTTGGCCAGGCCGAACGCGCCGAACAGCGCCGCAGGCAGTTGCCGCAACGCCGCCAGACCACGGTAGCCGCCCTCCTCGGCCTTCTCGCAACGCTGCTGGGCATTGACGAGTCCGGCCCGCATCAGGTCGCGCATGGCGCGTTCGGCCCGGCGCATCGACAGGCCTGCGTGGCGCGCAAGAAACTTGAGCGTCAGGCTCAGAAAGCCGCCGCCCGACTGCGGGACGCCGACCCGGAGGCTAGGCAGATCCAGGTATTTGACCATCGCACGCAGCAGCTGCACACACGCGATTCGCCGTTCGAGGCGCTGCTGTCGATCGCTGCCGTTGGCGGCATTCAGTGTCGGCAATAGCCGGGCCGGATCATCGATGTACCGTTCCAGCTGCTCGATCATCCGTGTGAGGATGCGCGGCCGCTCGCCCTTGCCCGATGACGCACCGGGGCGACCGCTCTCTGAAGTGGCCGGAGGAGCGTAGGCGGAGACAGGACGCGGTCGATCGTGCATCAGCGGGTCGGCTTGGGATCGACTTCGGCAGGACCGCCCGGGTCCTGTTGCGGGGCGTGGGGTAGCGACGGTGCCGAGACGGCGGCCGCCGGCGCCGACGTCGGACCCAGCACGTCGCGCACATGTCCGTCGATGCGTTGTTGCCGGTAGGCGGACATTGCCCGGTTCAGGCTGGCATCGCTGAATTGGATGGCCAGGCCGCGATCGACGGCGACGCGCACCGCCTCCAGCTGGAACGCGCCGTGTCCCGCCAGTGTGAGCGTCGACCCGTACTTCGCCTGCGCGAGGCGCAGCGCGGTCTCGATCATCTGAGCGTCCGGCACCAGCACTTGCACGTTCGCGCCGCGGTCGCGCAGCACGTCCACACCGTCGCGCCGGTACGTGACCTGTCCGCGCTCGTCGACGGACCAGGTCAAGGCGGGCCCTCGATAGAAGATCGCGTTCTCTTCGTCGCTCGGCTGCAGGGTGTTCGGGCGGATCTCGTTGTCGCCTTCAGCGTCGAGTGCCGGCGCGCCGGCCACGGGCTGGGCGGTACGGCGCAGCTCCGCCAGCGCGCGTTCGTCGCCACGCTGCGCCTGGTCGCGCAGCCATTCGGCGAAGGTTGGGCCGGACGGCGACCCGAATCGCGCCTTGAATGCCGCGCGTTCGCGGGCGATGGCGTCCCGTAATACGGCTTCCTGCCCGATCCGCTCGACCTGCGCGATCGACGTCGCCGCCCGGCGGCCAGCCGGGCGCAGATCCGGGTTGCCCTTGATTCCTGCTCGCGTGTCCTGGAATGCCTGCCGGATCGCGTCGCGCCGCGCGCGTTCGGTCGCGGTCTGCGTTACCCAGGCCGCGCGCCGTGACTGGATGTGCGTGTCGCGATCCGCACTGAATGCGCGCCATAGCGCGGCACGTGGCAATTCGCGCTCAGCGGGAACCGGGTGCCCGTCGGCCTGGCGCTGGTACACCGCCCGCAAGAGCGGTGCGGCCTCGCTCCACGGCAGGTTGAGTTCTTTCGTGAGGAAATCGGACACGTTCAGATGCCGTCTGCCTGCCCGAATCCGGTGGCCACCGTCGCGCCCCTCGACGACAGCGTATTTGTTGGGCCGCACGCCGTGCGTGTGCGACAACTCGGCAAGCAGCCGCCGGGCATCGAGCTGCAGCCGGATCTCGGCGAATTCGGCTTTCTGGCCGGAGATCGCGCGGGACTGCCGGGCGTCGCGTGCCAACTGCGACGCCGCGTTATCAGCCACACGGCCCGTTACTCGTTGCGCTGTAAACTCTCCATCGCGATCGCGAGACCGTCGCAGGCGACGCGCGGGTACGGCGCCATCTGGCTCCAGCTGGTGAAATGCATGATCCGGCACCAGCACTGCAGGTCCCGATCCGATGCCGTCCACAGCGCGGCCGGGCACGTTTGGCAGATCGTCGGCTGAGCTGGCCACCGATCGCGGTGCAGTTGCGACAAAGTCAAACTGCCGATGGACGGCATCGAAGGGATCGACGCCGACGCCGGGGGCGTCGATACGCCGGCCGACGCCCCGACCGGGCTCGACTCCTGGACTGAATCCGGCACCGGATCGGAATTCGGCGAAGCGGTCGAGTCCGCTGCGGCCTGGGCTGCTAAATCCTCTTGCGCCGAACTCATATAGCTGTCCAAGCTGTCGAAGATGTCGGTCGAAATCGGCGGGTCGTTCTTCGGGTCGCTCATGGTGGTCCTTCAAATGTTGGGCATAAAATCCCCGCGCGTGTTCAGCGAGCATCAGCTGACGGTCTGCGAGCGATGATTCCTGGTAGATCCGGTATGCACGGCTGCCGCTGTTGAGATACTTGACCTCGAGGGCGCGCGTCGTGTGCCATTCGTCGAGCAGCACCTGGATCGACTCCGGCGTGGGGCGTGGCAGTGTTCCCGACTCATAGCGATCCGCCGCGTCGGCCGCCAGCTGGCTGAGCTTTTCGTGCGTCGGCAATGCGATGAATGCCGGCGCGAACACGGTTTCCTTCAGGTTCACGCCCTTGTCCGCGTCCGTCGGCTTCACATTCAGATAAGCATCCTCGCGCCCGGGATTGCGCATGCGCACGGCGCCATACTCTCGCAACAAGGCCATGAAATCGTCGTACCGCTCGATGCGCCGATCCAACACGTCATCGAGAATGCGTTGCTTCAGGTCTCGGCTGTTTGCGCGGAACAGATCACCACGGTACCGGCTGATCATTTCCGACGCATCGGTCAGCGTGACGCGCCGGTTGTCCTTCGGACTGGCGAATCCGTAGCGCGCGTTGGTGTGCTCCTGGAAAGCATCGATGAATTTGAGATTCGATGTCACATAGCCGAGCGGTTCGAGGTGCCGCCCGGACAACAAATTGACCTTGGGGATGACGATGTGAATATGCGGCTTCCGTTCGACCAGCTGACCGGTCTGCTGGTCGACATAGCTTTTAATGCGCGGCAGATGCGCTTCGGCGTAGAAGCCGTACTCGTCGTCGCGATATGCGGCCATCGCGAAGTGTTGGAAGTCACGCACGACGGCACGCAGGGTCTCAGCATCGACGTGATCTTCCTTGAAAGACAGCGTGATCGACAGATAGCGGGCAACATTCGGGGCGGTGTCCATCGACTGAATGATTTCGTCGGTCAGATCGAGATCCCCCATCAGCACGACACGCTCGTCCATCTCATCGCGGCCGAACTCGCGGCCGGCCTTCATGCCTTCCTCGAGATACTGTTTGACGCCGTCGTGGCGGCCGGACACTCTAATCAACACGGTGGAGGTGCGCCTTCAGCAGCTGCGTGACCAGTTCCAGCTCGTCCAGAATCGCGACGAGCGTTGCTTCCGACAGCTTGCCGGCGACCTTCTGCGAGTTCGCGATGTGGGCGAGCTGGTTGATGTTGTTGCCGGCCTTGTTGACGACGAACATGATTCGCTTGCGTTCGACGCTCGCCGGCGGCCGCGCCACGATCTGCGTGCGGTTCGTGAGCACGCAGTCGCGAAGGAATTCCGAAGGCGTCATTCCGGACGCGCGAACCTTGTCGGCGAACACCTCCATTTGCGCGTCGTCCAAACGCGTGCTGATCGGTTTGCTCAGCGGACGCGTCGACTTCGGACGTCCGGGACGTTTATCTCGGATAAGCGGATCGAGATCATTTGCGCTCATCGCGACACGTCCTCTACTCGCTGTCATTTCACAGTCACACTCGACCCATATTGATTTCACGAACGCCACGCGCATCGCGCAACGCGAGCGCGTAGGCGGTCAAGTCATCACGCAGCGCCTCCACATCGGGTGTGCCACGCAACACCCACACCGGCCGGGTCGCGTCGCTGCTTTCAATAATCAACGTGCCGAAGCCAAATACGCGCTCCCACCACCGGCTGCGCGAAACGACGTTCTGGACGCGGTACAGCTCGACACTCGCAACCTGCCGCTCGACTAGACCGGATCGGCAGGTCAGCCGAGCCTGATCCAGCACGATATGGGTTGCCGCCGTCTGCATGACCGCCAGCATGGCGATGAATCCGGGGGCGAAGCTGCTCAGAACCAGCACACTCACGATCAGCGGATGACCGGGTGGCGTGAGGGTGGTGATCACCGTGACGCACACAAAAATCACCAGCCCGCAGCCCAACAACAGCGGCAGATTGCGCATCCACACTGGCGAGCAATCTCGTACCCACGGCCGCGGCGATACGTCGTATCGATAATCTTGTAGGCTCATATCAGAATGGGGAAAATGGGTCGTGGCCATTCGGCACGACAAAAGTCGACGAACCGTCGTCTTGCTTCACCGAGACGACGACGTCACGAGGTAGATCGGAGATGAGATCGTCCGAGAGCGTTTCTTCCTCCAGCCTGATCCACGATATGTCGACAAACGCGCGGTGGTACAGGCCATAGCTAGTGCGTGTCGTGGCATCGATCAACCCGTCCCACCATCCGGCATTTGCCGCCCATCGCGCAAACGTGCGTGGCGCCGTGAATAATTGCCAGACCGTTTCGCGTGCGTCGCACATGTCGTGTATGAATGCCGTTTCGGTGCCCTGCCTGTAGTGTTCGCAGTAAGCATTCACGTAAAGCTCGCGAGTCGCTTTCGAATCGCGCGATACCACGCGGGACATCGTTTCCTTCATGTGCCCCAGTCCGCCTCCCCATGCGAAAACGCGTAGATGCCGGCCCTCATCGACGACCGCGCTATCGATAAACGGATTGGTCGCGAGTTGGTTGTGAACCCACGCCCAACGCCACGCACGGCCCCCGAGCGCATAGCTTTTTAGTACGGCCGCCGAGCGCCACGCGTCTCGCCATCCGGCGGCGATGCCACATTGACGGGCGAGCTCCGGGTCGATGTGCGCCGGTTGCCCAGACGACTCGCCCCTCCCCCGGGCAATCGGCGGGTGACTCTGCCACCAGGCGCGTTTCCCACTCGCCTGGCCAGCCTGATAGTCGACCGTCGAAGCAATACCGACGGACACATCGCAGGTCCATTCCCATGAAGGCACATCGTAGGTCGAGTACACGCGGCCGGCGTCCCAGTGTGATACCCCGACAGAGCAGCGTGTACAGATACCGATTGCCCGTATCAGGTCCGTGCGAAGCCAGCTTGTGCGCGCCGTATCGGCGTGGGTCTGATTACCGCAGCAGACGCAGGTCATCGGATGACCTGTCTGGCTCATCGACCTCTCTTGCCTCTTCGTGGATTCGATTTTCATGTTCGTCCGCACCTATCAATACGACATCCGATACGGCACGCCTTGATCCCACCGGCTTTGCCAGTGCGCCTCATACGCGCCCGCCACCGATGGGCAGTGCCAGATCACCAAGGCGTTCTCGCTGTTCCGTCTGGCACCCGCCGTCGTAAAATTTAGCGAGCCGGTTTCCACCGAATCGCCATCGATCGTGATCGTCTTGTCGTGGTGCAGCGGGTAACTGCCGATCGTGCGAATCGGAATACCCGCCTCGCTCAGGAGATTGAGCGCCGAGCGCGCATAGCGCGCGCCCTGCCCGCGCAGATTCTCTTTTTCATCGACCACCACGGCGACGGCGACACCGCGGCGCTTTGCCGCGATCAGCCGCCGCACCACGTCGGGCGACGTAAAGGTGTAGGCCGCCAGGTGGATCGTCTTCTGCGCACTGTCGATCGCCCGGCCGACGAGCTGTGCAGCACTCCCTTCCGGCGAAAACCCCACCTCCGGGCGGCAGGTCTCGGTCGTTGTCGTGCCGTCCGCGCTGTCGAGCCACGACGAAATCAGACCGAAACCCGCCGCACTCGCATCGACCGGCGGAAGGAACGCCGCCGCGAGTGCGACGGCGAGCATCTTCATGTTCACCATGTCGACCTCTCTCGTTCCTGTTGATGGCTCACCACACATACCCCGCACCCAGGCCACCCGCGACGGTGCCGCGCGTGTTCGTCGAGCCAGATGCCTTCAGAATCCAGCGCCCGACGTAGGTCGACATGCCGACAGCCATCGCCGATTGACCGGCATACGTTCCGCCGCCGACGGACACGACGCTCGTACCGGGCGCCGGGGCCTGCGGCAGGCTGGCAATCGCCACGGCGCTGGCCGTCCCACCGCTCGCGTCCTTACGGTCGTGCTCGATCTGCGATCGAACACCACTGATCGAATCGTTCAGCTGACCGACATTGACGGCGTCCGTCGGCGCAACGCCGGCCGAGACGTTCGAGAGGCTGCGGGTCATGCCGGTTGCGCTATTGCCGATCGACACGGTGTTGTCGTTCGGTGCGGCGGATCCTTGGCCGATTGCGACCGCGTTGTTCCCCTTCGCGCTCGCATTCGCACCGATGACCGTCGAGCCCGTCCCTGAGGCTTGCGCGCCGGATCCGACGGCGACACTGTTCGTACCACTCGCAACGGCGCTGCCGCCGGCGGCAACCGACTCGGCGCCGCTCGCGTTCGCGGGCGCACCCGCCGAATTCGCTGCAAAGAACTGCACCGACTTAGGCAAGGTCAGCGGTTGCACGGACGTTTGGTTGTTGATGGTCGTCTGAATGTCGCCGACATTCTTCGTCAACGCGCTGATGGCGTTCGTGTTCGCCGTGACGGCCAGGTTCGTTGCGTAGAGCTGCGCGCCGTTGACCGCCTGGGTACTCGTGGCCGACAACGTCGCCGGCGCAACGTTGTTGAGCAACACCGGGCCCGTGGCGCCGAGTCCGCCGAGCGTCACGCTCGAGCGCGCCGCGTTGTCGTACTGAACGGCATTCGAGGCGGTCGCGCTGACCTGCTGAAGCTGGCTGACGTTCACCGCGTCGGTCGGATCGACGCCGGCGGCCACGCCCTTCAGCTGGCGCGCGCCCGACGTGCCGGTGAAATCGACCGCGGCGCCGCCCGTCGACGCGCCGACGGTGATCACGCCCGTACCCGGGGCGCCGCCGACCTGTTGCACCAGACCCACCGTGCCGTTATTGACATTCGTCGTCAGGGTGCTGACCGACTGGTTGGTCGCGAACAGCTGCGCCCCGTTCACGGCATCGGTACTGGTCGCGCCCAGCGCCCCGGGGGCGACGTTCGACAGGCCGACCGGGGCGGCAGCGCCCGGCCCGCCAAGCGTCACGTGCGCCTTGGTCGCATCGTCGTACTGGACGGCGTTCGCGGCAGCCGCGCTCACCTGGCTCAGCTGGCCGACGTTGACGGCATCGGTTGCAGCCACGCCGGCGGCGACCCCCTTGAGCTGGCGCGCACCGGACGTGCCGGTGAAATCGACCACGGTGCCGCCCGTCGACGCGCCGACCGTGATCACGCCCGCGCCCGGGGCACCGCCCCTCTGCTGCACCAGACCGGCCGTCCCGTTGATCAGATTCGTGATCGACGTCGCGTTGTTCTGGATCGCGGTCGTGTTACCCGCGACGGCCTGGTTCGTCGTGTTGAGCTGCGAACCGTTCACCACGTCGGTACTGGTCGCGGACACGGCGCCGGCCGCAACGTTCGTCACCGTGACCGGCGCGCTCGACCCGTTCGGCGCGAGCGCGTTACCCATCGTGACGACACTGCCGTTGATCGTCGCCGGGAGTTGCCCGACGTTAGCCGCGTCGGTCGTCTGGGTGCCGGCGGTGACATTGCTGATTGCGCGGGTCGCCCCCGCATTGCCGACGCTCACCACCGACAATCGGCCACCATCCGAGCTGCCGGTCCCAAGGGCAACGGAGTTTTCGCCGGTCGCCGTCGCCCCGCTCCCCACCGCAGTCGTCGTGTAAGCGGCAAACGCGTTCGGACCGATCGCGACGGTCTGATTGGCGGCCGCGGTCGCGCCGTACCCCGCCGCAATACCATTGCCGCCCGTATTCGCATTCTGGCCGATCGCGATACCGCCATTGGTGAACGCAGACGCCGATGCAGACGCATTGGTGCCGATCGCGATCTGCCCATCCCACCCCGTGGACGCCTGCGTGCCGAGCGCGATCCCCGCGCCGCTGCTGTGGCTCGATGTACCGATCGCGATGCTGTTCGACCGCTCGGCCTGAGCCGACGTCCCGATGGCGATGGCATTGTCCAGCGTGGTATTGACGGCACTGCCAACGGTTGCTTGGGTGCCGAAAGCGATATTGCCCGACGAACTCGTGGCGCCCATCGCCGCGACGTTCGCGCCGGACCCGATCGCCATCGAGTTCGTATCGGTCGCGGGCACAACAATGGCATTGGGGCCGATCGCCACGCTGTCCGTACCCAGCGCTTGAGCGGCGGCCCCGGTGGAATTGATCGCAACGTACTGCGCCGAAGCATGCGCCGAAAAAACCAGGGTGGCAGACGCCACCGTGGCGGCGATCAAGGTGCGGCGCGAGCGCGGCTGAGCCGCTGCCGCGAAATTTGTCAGATATTTCATTTACAATGACCTCAGAATAACGACACTCAGTGGTGAATTCCTGCCGCCATCCGTCTCCCGGCCAAGGTCATCGGATCGCGGCATTTTCTTTTGCACAGCGAATGGTTGATCTGTCAGTCGGCACCCTCCTTGGGCTTGAGGTAAAGCCAGGTCATCAGGGTGGCGCGACTCTCCGAACAAAGCAGCCACCGATCGGTGTCCGTCCAACCCCGTTGCAGCAACGGAATCGTTGACGGATCGCGCGCGCCGGTCGTGAAGCGGCTGACATCGAAATCGACCTGCGCGCGCTCGATCAGCTCGGCATAACGCTGCGCACCGTCGTGCACTCGCATGAAGTCGTGGATCTCGACAATCACGTGCGCGTGTCTCAAGTCGTGCAGACAGGCAGCGGTCAGCACGTCGAACTCGGCGCTCTCGATGTCGATCAGGACCGTCGCATGACGGAAATCGACACCACGGGCCATCAAGTCAGCGGCGAACGACGGCGTTGCCGCGCCATATAGATGAACGCGGTCCGCGACGCCATTCGCGTCCGCGATCCGGGCGATGTTCGCGCGGCTCTCGTCGACGATCTCAAAGCAGTGCGACTCGCGATGGTGTCCGCGTGCCACCATGCCGACCGCGTAATAACCGTCAGCACCGCCGAGGTCGACCAGCACATCGCGCGGCAACTGGGCAAGCAGCATGCAGACCTCCTGCTCATAGAAGCCGAGCAGTTTCGGTGCGTTATCTGACTCGCGCCACGTCGCGTGCTGGCCAATATCGAAACCGGCGAGCGGTCCGTGCTGGATAACACCGCCCGTCGCATGCATCAACCGGCGCGTCAGAACGAAACGACGCAGTTCGGCCGCGTGCAGGGTTTGCGATTCCAGCATTTGCTCCATCTCGTCCGCGCTGAACGCGCCCTTGACGTGCTCACTCATTGATATTTTTCTCCCTAAATTGTCGAATTTTTGACGCCCTCGTTCGCTCATCACGATCCCATAACGTGACGAGCGATCCAAATGATGCTGACGGCCACGCCAACCAACACCCCTACCGAAACACTGAATACCAACGGGCGCGTAACGGCGAGCACGCTGTCCGTGCGACGCGGATCGGCACCCGAATGCCTCTCACGGGTCCTGACCTCGACCGCATGGCGGAGTTTTGCCAGCTCGTCGGACACGGCCTCGACCGCTGCACGCCGTGCCTGGTCTGCTGCCCGGGTCGCGACCTCGCCAATGAAGGCAGCTCGCGACATCTCGATCAGTTTCCCAAACTGCGCGCTCGCGTCGCGCAACGCCTGGACCGTCGCCGTCAGCCGCGTGTCGGTCTCGACCTGCAGCTGCGTGACCTGATTCATCGCCTCGATCACCTTCATCTGATCGATCAGAATCTCGATCAACACCTCTTCGCGTAGTTCGCTGCTCGATGGCTGTGCCGCGAGCAAGGCCGTGAGCCGTTCGCCCGATCTGACCGTGCTCGGCTCGGACGACGGCACAGCGCTCATACCGTGACTCCGGACATCAGCGCCCCGAAGGCGCGATCCAGCTGCGGCGTCATCGAAATCGCCTTGCGTCGCAAACCAATGAGACGCACCAGGCCCCGCTTCTCGACATCGGACTGGGCCGCGGCCAACTGTGCTTTGTAGTCGACGCCGTTCTCGACGATGTCGTGGATCGTGATGCCCGCCTCCGCCGCAATCGAAAAAATGTCGCTCTTCGGCACCAGTGCATCGGGGTGATAACAAAATCCACCGGCCTGCCCATGAAAACGGATCAGCTCGTCGAATTGACGCGCCAGTGTCCTGTCGACCGGCTCGCTCGACGACAGCTCCACCATGTTGAGCAGCACCCGGATGCGGGTTGATTCGACGCCGAGATCCGTCAGCCGGTTGATGGTCTTCAAGGTGTCCTGGACCTGCTTCTTCGCGGGCACGACGGGCACCACGAAGAACGCGTAGTCCTCCTGCGCGCCGTCGGAGTCTTCCAGTCGGTCCAGGTATTCCTCGACGTTCGATGCGCCGATGTCGACGAGTAGATCCCGGCCGAGCATCAGCTCTTCGTGCAGCTCGTCAAAGCGTGCCGCGATCATCACTTCGACTTCAGCGCCGTTCGATTCATCGGTATTGATCGACTCGATCTGCCGGACGGTCATGTCCTGCAGGCGTGGCGCCAGCAACTCGCGCGTGATCGTGGTCTTACCCACGTTGCCCGACCAATTCAAGATCGCGATGCTCATACATTCTCCTCGTAGTCATGTGGCTGGTAGGTCAATAAAAAACCCTCGCCCGGTACCGCCTCGCAGACATACGCGCCCGTCTCCTGGACACGCCACACGGGCTGTCCCAGCACCCGTAAGCCGGTATCACGTACCGTGGATCCCAACCCGGCGAGCGGCTGGCCGGTCAACACACGCGCATGCTCGGCCACGTGCTGCTGTCGCCCAGCCAAGCGCGACGCGATGGCTTCCACGAACGGCTCGAACATCGCGTCGCTGATCTGGCAGATGTCGCACCAGTACCGGCCCGTCGCCGAGCCGCCCGTGAGCGGCACGCGAAGCCAGCCCGGCAAATTCGACCGGGTCCGCACGGGTGACGGGCGGCCGCGGACCTTGGGGCGTTTTGAGATGCGCATGGGCGGGCTCACATCACCTTGGGCGCGCGCGCCGGCTTCTGTTCAGGCTGGGCGCTCGTCGTCGGCGCCACCTTCGGCGCGTGCCACGCCTGGTGCAACGCCGCGGATCGTTCATCGAGCGCACCGGCCACCTGGTCCGGCTTCAGCTCGCCGCCCTTGACCCGTTCATCGACTGCGAGTCCGGCCTGCAGTCGGGCATCGAAGCGGTTCAGGATCTCGGCGCGGCTGCGCGGCGGGAGTTTTTCCAGGGCCTGGGCCAGCGCTGCGCGCGTCTCGGCCACGCTGGGCTGTCGCGTTGGCGTGTCGCTGGTCGCTGGGGCGGGCGTCGTGCGCGGCACCGGAGCGGCCGCCACGGCAGGATCAGCCGCCGGCGAGGGCGACGGTTGCGCTGCCGGCTTGGGAGCGGCAGCGGGCTGAGGGGCCGGATCGGGTCGCTGACCACCCGACACCGACAACGTATCCCGGTCGCGCTTCGCGGCCGCGAGCAACGCCTGATCCGCCTCGCCCGGCTTGAACCCGTTCACCTCGACACCCGCCAGGCTGGCTTCGATCCACGTATTGCGCCGGAAGGTCTCGCTGCCCTTCACCGTGATCGAGTCCCAATTCTTCGTTTTCGCGATCGCGATCATGTCCGCAATCGTCGCGCGGTCCTCGTTCGACGATTTCAGCCTCGGCCCCGTGTCCTCGAAATGCGGCGCACGGGCCACGTCGGGCGTCGCGCCTGGCCGGGTGTCGAGCGTCCAGAATCGACCGTCCTTGACCAGGTAGCGCGCGGCGATCGCCGCCGGCACGTCGTAACCGTCCTTCGACAACACGGGCTTGCGTTGCGAGGCTTCCAGCTCGATGCTGTTGTCGGCCGCGCCCGTGTCGGTGGACCGCGCAGGTGTTCGGCTGCCGGCGGCGCCACTCGATGCTGGCGCCTGGGCAGGTTCGGCCGGTCGGGCGAGCTTGCTTCGATCGGCGGCCGCCGCCTTCAGCGCCTGTTCCGCATCGGCGCGATCGCGCGTCCGCGCCGCTTGCGCACTCGCCAGCCCGACGGGCGACACGGCCTCCTCCGGCGTCGGGCGCACCGGATCGTTCGCAGGATTGCGGGCGTCACCCTCGTTCGCGGCCGAACGATCGGTCTGCTTGACGTCCGTGGTCGCGATCGGCGCCCGATCATCCGGATCGTTCGCCGCAGGGTTAAGGGCGGCGTCGTTCGCGGCCGGCGAGGGCGACTGTCGGGTGACGTCATCGGTCGGTGCCGGCGGCGTCACAGCTCGCTCAAGCATCATCCGTTGCTGGTCCGCGTAGGCTGCCTGCAACAAGCCCGGTTCGGTAAAGGGATTGTCTGAGGACGGGCCATCGTGCTCAGCTAATGCGCGCGCGACCCGGACAGATGCGTCGAGCGTCTCGGTGGACGTATGGGGCCCGGTCAGCGCTTCCAGCCATAGGACTGTTTTTTCGTGCGCGGTGGCATCCAGTCGCGGCGCTTCGTCGCGACTGGCTAACAGTATCCGGGCTTCAATGCTCAACAACTCGGCGGCCAACGCCCCGATCGGCGGCGGCGAGTCAGGCGCCGGATCCGGGTCAGGTTCCGGCTCACGCTCTACCGTCGGCGGATCAACAGGCGCCCCGAACTCGAACGTGTTCTCTGCGTCGATCTCTTCCTGCCGTTCGCGCACCGCTTCGCGCAGACCCGCAGGTTCCGGCTCGCGCGTCACGAGCGGCGGCAGGCCCGCCTCTTCACGGATCGTGTTGAGTGCCTGCGCCGATCGTGCCGGCAGCAGCTCGCCGGCGAACCCGCTGCCCGTGCGAATCATCTCCCCGATCGCCCGGTCGCCGTCGCTCGTCTGCCCGGACTTCCTCCACGCCTCGCTGTGCAGTTCGTCCAGCCGATTCGACAAAGCCAGCGTCTGATTGACTTCCGCGCCGTGCAGCGTGATCGACGTCGCGATCGACTGCACGGCGTCGCGAAACGCCCGCCCAAGCTGCTCGTCGGTCCGGGTTACGCGCACGGAATTGGCAGCCGGATCCCGATCCGTCGATGTCGGTGCCGGTCGCGGCAGCTGCTCGCGCGCCGAGAAGAAATCGTCCCGGGCGACGGCCGCAGCCTGCTCTTCAGCATAGCTAATCTGCGTCTGCACGAAATCGCGCGCTTCCTCGATCGGCATGTCCATCACCGTGCTGATCCGTTCCGCCTCCCGCGCGAGGCGGATTTCGTCAGACGTCCACGATCCCGTGCCGGCCGGGCGCGATAGCACATCCGGTTCCGCTGCCGGCGCCGGCCCGTCGGCCGACTGCCACCGAGCAAACGGCTCGGCATCCGTGCCAGGCGGCACATACCACTTTTTCTCCAGCCGGTCGAAGCGCGCCCCGAGCTCACGCGCCTCGTCCTTCTCCTTGAACGGCACGTTCAGATAGGCCCGTGTCTCCCGGCCCATCGATGCGCCTAACTCGATCCCGTGCGGGGCGAGCGCCGCCGCGATCTGCGCCCGAACCGCTGCCGCCCCTGCCGATTGGCTCAGATCGTTCCAGTCCGTGCCAGAATCCCCCGCCTCGAAGGCCGGCAGCAGCACGTGGCCCCCCACGGCATCGGCGGCATCGAGAGATTTTTCCTTACCCACATTGGGTTTGCCTTCGGCTTCTTTCCCGTGATCGTTGTCGCCTGCAATAAAAATCGCCCGATCCGGGTATTTCGCGCGAAACGCTTCCGCCACCGGCCGCAGATTGCCGGCATTCAACGCGACCACGACAGGCAAACCGGTGATCTCGTAGACGCTTGCCGACGTCGCGAAGCCCTCGGCGATCACGATCGGCTTGCTCGCATCCGCCACGTCACCGATCGGGCTGAACGCACCCGCCGTGCGCCCCCCCTTCGTGAACAGCTTGCCGCCCTCCGCGCTGATCCGCTGCACGCTCCACAACTTGCCGTCGACGTCGACGAGCGGCATCACGAGATTCTTGTGCTTGTCCTCCCGCAGGCCGTGCGGCAGCACGCCCTTGCGAACCAGGTAGCCATGATCGTCCGGCGCACCACGAAGGCGTGCCCACTCCTTGCCGACGATCTGGGCCCGACTCTCCTGCTCGGCCAGCCGCTCGGCCGCCTTGTCGCGCCGACGCGTGGTCACGGCCGCCTGTTCTTCCGCCGTCAATGCCGGTCCCGGCTGCGCCGAGCGCCAAGACTCCTTCACGCCTCGCCGAAAATTCTGGATAAAACCCCGGGCACCCCCATCGAGCGTGCCCATATACGACCCGCTGAGCTTGCCCGGCTTGTCGTCATCGACCGGAACACGATGGAATTCGCCGTCCATCTCCGGCAAATCGTCGAGTACGAGCCCACGGCTCTTGAGCGCCAGGGCGAATTCGGTGATCGCGGCGGCGTCCCCGTGCGCGGCCGGTTTCTCGCCTGCCGGATCTTGCGTTTCGTCAACCATGCTCTGCTTCCTCCCGTGAAGTGTTGTCCGCCCGATGTGCCGACTCGGCACTCGGCGGGTCCAGCGGTGGCGCCTCTGCGGCGCCGGCGTTCATCAAAACATCCACCCCTCGCTGCAGCGCCTCCAGCAGCTGCCGCACGTCATCGCGGACCGGTTCGCCCGTGACGTCCAAGATATCGGCCAGCACGCCGTCGACCGCCCAGGACAGCGTGGTGGCCGATGCCGTGCTGCGATCCAGTGCGAGTACGTCAGCCGCAGTCAGCGCGGGCGCGCCCACCACTCGCGACTGCCGGATCGAGGCCGCGCTCTTGGCCGACTGGCTCGCGTGCCACGCGCGCGGATCAAGCGTCGGCACGCCGGCCGCACGCATCTCGCCCGAATACCAGGCCGCTTTAAACTCGTCTTCGGTCGGCAAGCGCTTCTTGATGGCCGCGAGACTTGGACTCACCAGGCGCAGCCGATCGACAAACAGTGCATCCGCGTAGTAGTGGGCTTTCTCCGCCAGAATGGGCCGCTTGAAGCCCAGCACGATCTCCTGGTCGTCGTCCATCCCCTTCAGTTCCTGGTCGAGCATCAACGCGCGGCGCTGGTCCGACGTGTTGGTGCCACGTGACGAATGACGGCCAAAACTGCGACTGTTCGACGTGGACTGCTCCGTGAACGTCCCGAGCGTCTCGGATATCTCCTTCGCATCCTGGTCATTGCGGGGTGGATAGACCACCATCGCACCGTGATTCGTGACCAGCGTGCGCATGCCGTGCTGTCCATATAGCTCGGGCGCCTCGCCTTGCGATTTCGATTGCAGAATCGTGAGCAGCCGCAGGTTGTAGCCCGCGATGAAGGCATTACCCTTGTCGAGCACGTCAATGCGGCCCAGCGCCGTGAATTCGTCGAGCAGGCCCAGGCACTGGTATTTCAGTGTCGGATCCTGGCCCGGCAGCGCATCAAGGTTCTCCTCGATCCAGTCGGTGAAGAACAGGTTGCCGATCAGGCTCGCGACATTGAGTTTTTTGACCGGCAGAATCACGTACACCGTCATCAACTCACGCCGGACCTGCCCGAGATCGAAATCGCACGCGCTCGTGGCGAGATCAACAATCGGGTCGCTGAACAGACGCAGGCCTGAATTGAACGTCGCGACGATGTTGAGCATCGTGTCGTCGGGAGACGCCAGCACACGCGCGAACGCTTCCATGCAATCACCCGACAGCGGCACACCGGGGCGGGGCTCGTGCTGGACCAGGTCATTCCAGTGCTCGCGGACCTTCTTCTGCGGTGTCGTCGCCAGTCGCAGGACCTGGCCGAACGTGCAGTACCCGGTCATTTCGATCAGGTGCAGCGCCAGCGCGACGAACAGGTCGCTCGCCTGCTCGTAGAAGAACTTGTTACGCGCATCCGGCGAGTGGTAGAGCCGCGCGGCAATGGATTGCAAGCGGCCGACACGTTCGAACGGCTCGCTCCTGGCAATGCGCTCCAGCGGATTCCAACGATGCGAATAGCCGCTCGCATCGAACGGCGCCCACCGGAAGACCTTCTGTCCGCAACGCTGACGGAACCCAGACGTGATGTCGAAGGCCTCGCCCTTCACGTCCAGCACCACCATCGAATCGGAATAGGTGAGGAGATTCGGGATCGCCACCGCCGTGCCCTTACCTGACCGGGTGGGGGCGACCACCATCACGAACTGCTGGCCGGCATAGGTCAGATAGACGTCCCGGCCGTTGTAGCGGCACTTGCCGAGCAGGATGGTCGGGTTGCGCTTGACGTCGACCTGGCGCGTATTGCGCTTGTCCCGTTGCATCGCCTCGTCCATCAGGCCGTACTGGCGGATTTCGTAAGGACGGGCGAAGCGGGCGCTGCCGTGCAGCTCGCGGTGAGGCTTCACGAGTAACGCGGCGGCCACCACGGCCACTGGCAGGAGCGGCACCAGGATCGACGCCGCGATCGCGATCTGCAGCACGGTGCGCACCTTGCGTACTCCGCCGTAGGCGTACCAATAATCCCAAAGCGTCCAGATGCCGATCGCGCTGTCGGGCAGTTTCTCGATTTTCGCGAACAGCGTCGCGCCGGCGTACTGGCCAGCGGCTGCCAAGCCGGTCAAGACGAGCAGCACGGCAACTAGGCCGACAGCAGCCCGGATCGGCGTCAGCTTCATGCAGGAACCCCACCAACGCAAATCAATTGCTCGCTCTCGCCCCTGCCGTGGTTCAATCTGTTCCGACCTACCAAAGAGGAATCGCCATGCCGATGAAACCCTGCCGCGTGTGCAGGACGATGCTGTCTACCGACATGAGGGCAGCGTGCCCTGCATGCAGTGCCGCGGACCCGCTTCAGAGCGAGTTTCGCCAAATGTTGGCGATCTTGCTCGTGCTGAGCGTGGTCGCGATATACGTCTGGCTGTATGCGCTCGGGCTGGTCCCCGGACTGAACGATCTCCTGCACCCATAACCGCAGTGTCTCGAAGTCACAATCCATGCGCGCCCGGTTGAAACGACGCGTCAATGAACGCAACGTAAATAGCAGCTCACCGTCGTTATCGAACTGCGCGTCCACGTCCCAGTAGTGGTGCAGGGCTCGGCTGTCCGCAAGCCAGTCGTCGTGAATCCTTGACGCCAACTCCGCCGCAAGCCGGGTCTCGGTTCGGAACATCACGAACGGGGTTCGATAGACGGCCATCGGCCACCAGCGATGTCCCGCGCAACTCGAATGCGTGGCCACCACGCCCGGAACGTTCATCGCGTCCACCAGCAAGCGAATGCGGGTATCGATCACGCCGAGCTCACGGGCTTCGAGGTAGGGGCGCAGCACGCCCTTGCTGTTCGGTACGTGCGGCATCGTCACGACACCTCCTGCGCTGCCGCTTCGACGATGGCCTGCCAAACCACCGGGAAATGCAGCGGGAACACAGCCAGCTCGCGCATCGCCACGACCCGATCGTCCCAGGGCAACACGTCATAGCCCTCGTAAGGCCGTCCATTGACCAACGCGAGTTCGACACATCCCACTTCGTTCGGCACGAACGAGGTTTGTTCGGCAATAAAGACCACGTAGACATCCTCACCGACAGTCGCGACGGCGTCATGCCAACTTGGCTGAGTGAGCAACGTGATGTCATCAAACTCGACCTGGTTCCGACCGAGTGCGATCCAGGCGCGCGACGCCTCGATCGCATCGCGAACCCACAGATGCACGCTGGCCGCCGGCGCGAGCGACGCGTCACGCGTCCGGTTAAACCAAGCACATAGCTGCGCGACACCCTCCGAATCCCCGAGTTGGGCAGCATCGATCGCCGCCTTAAGCAGGCTGGCCGGCATGGCACGATGCGGGCGATTGAATTCAGATACGGTCATACCGATCCCCCTTCGAGTGGCAGATCCCATTCATTCAGTTCGGTCATCCGGATCCGTGCCGCCGCCGCGTCTCCGGCACGGATCGCGGCGACCAGCTGGATCAGCACATCGCGCTCGCCATCGCTGACATGCGGTGCCGGCATGTGACGGCTACTGCTCCCATCGCCAGACGCAACAAAGCACGTCATCTGCCGCAAGACCGGGTTGTCGCTCGCGGTGAGAATCGCGACGTGCAGCGCGTGACGTGCCCACGCATAGGCGGGTTGCGTGTTTGCCATCAACCGGCGCGCGCACGCGTACTCGATTTCGGTCAGCAGCGATGGGTCGCCACACCGAGCGGTGTCCGCGGCCGCCTGCGGCTCCACCAGTCTCAGCACCGTGGCCAGCTGCGCCGGGAACGCCGGATCCGTATCGCGCTCGAGGCGCCAGCGCACCACCCGTTGGTCGATCAGCTGCCAGTCGCGCTCATCCGTGACGCGCGTCCCAGTCTTCGGGCGCACTTCCACGACTCGGCGTGCGATCAGTTCGCACACCGCCTCACGGATCCGCGATCGACTGATGCCGAATGCAACGGTCAACTCGTCTTGGGATGGCAGGAAACCCGTGTCGCGCTCCAACTTGAGCAACGCATCGACCAGTGCGTCGGCATCCCGTTCGGTGCGGCGTCTCAGTGGTACGTTCATGCGTCGCCCCGCAACAGCTTCATTTTCGTCACCGGATCGAAATAGATTTCGGTCAGATCCTTGTTCTCCATGAACAGCACCACATCAACCGTGGTACGGATCTCGCGCATCAGATAATCGAACGGCAGTGTCTGTCCGACCGGACTTTGCTTGACGAGCGTCGCAATGCGCGAGAACGCCGCGATCGAATCGTTCGCATGCACGGTCGTCAACCCGCCCTGATGTCCGGTGTTGAGCAGCGTCAGATACGCCCACGTCTCATCGCCGCGCAGCTCGGCGAGCAGTACCCGATCGAACTTCATACGCAGCGTCGCCTTCACGATCCGCTGCGGCGGAATCGTTTCGCTGTAGAACAAGTGCACATGGTTTCGATGCAGCGGCAACGGCAGCTCATGGGTGTCCTCGATCGTCGCCAGCCGCGTGTCGCGCGGGATGATCGGAATCAGGTCAGCCAGGGCCTTCATCAGCGTGGTCTTGCCGGAGCCTGTACCGCCGACCAGCACGATATTCATCCGGTTCAGGATCGCCAGTGTCAGAAACCGCTCGACGTCGCGCTGAGCGAGCGAGTCGAGCATGTCCTGCTGGAAGCGCGCGAGCCCATACGCATCCAATGCACGCGCCGGATTGAACACGGGCGTCGCCCGGCTGACATCGAGGTTGTCCGTCCCCGCGCGTGTAACCGCCGCGTCGATCGCGTCTCGCGGCATCCCCCCGGTCAGTTCGTCGCGCACCACATCGCGAAAACGGTCGAATCTCCCTGCCTTGGCCAGTTCCGCCACCGAAAAACGCGTCGTGCTCGGGATACGGATCGTGAACGACACCGTGCCCGGCTCGCACGCGGGCGGAATCACGATCTGCCCGCGTTCGCCGTCCGGTAGGTGAACCGGCTTTTCCGGCTCGAGCGCCGACAGCGGCGGCTTGGCCTTGTTGTAGATCGCCAGCGCCGGCGCAAACCGCATCAGCGCCTCGAGCGTCGCTGCCGGCAACTCATGGCGCTGCCAACCGGCACTCGTCTCCGTCCAACCCTCCCCCGGCCGGTTAATCGCGACCTCGGTCACGCCCGGCTGCTGCATCAGCGCATCGATGCCGAGCGATTTCAGGTGGCTGCGTACCGTCACGCTGTCGTCGTAAGTCACGTCGGCCTCGTCACGGTTGTGCCAGCTCGTACACGTCGGAAAAATCGACGTCACGCGCGACAAAAATCGTCAGGGCCGAACCCGGCAGTGAATACGCGGTCGGCGGCACGTTGATCGTATTGCGCAGGGTCTCCGCTGCCACGCTCTGGCCCGCCTGCGACGTGCTGTTGAACTGGACGCGGTTGCTGCCGCCGCCCGAGTTCGAGGCGAGGCTCGACAGCGCCTGACCGGCATCGCTCACCAGGCTCAACATGATGGCGCCGCCAAACCGGGTCCAGAAGTGCGTGTCGACATACGCCGGCAGGCCGCTGCCGCCGAGCGAATCCGCCCCGGGCGAATCCAGCTGCACTTTGACGCCGTGCGGCGTCACGAGCCGCGTCCAGATCACGAAGATCCGCGCTTGCCCCTGCATCAGTGCCTGGCGCTGCTCGCCCGTCACCTCGCTACCCCTCTCGGCCAGCAGGACCCGGCCGTTCGCCGAGTACACGTCCTTGGTCAGGTGACAGGACGTCAGCCCCGGATAGTCCGTCACGATTTCCGTGTTCTGCACACACGGAATCGTCGTACCTCGGGCCATCAGGTAGTCGGGATTCGGCATCCAGCCCGCTTTCACGGCGGTCAGGCGCGAGCCCTGCAGCTTGTCATCCAAGCCGCCCGCCACGGGCTTGTCCGCGCCGTCGGCCTGCCGCCGACCGCCCGACGTGCTCTTCGGGGCGTCGTCGCCACCCACCAGCACGTCGCCATCCAGCCGGCGCGTGGCAGGCGTCTCGGGCGCGCTCGCGCTATGGGCGGCCGCGGCCTGGCCCGTCGGCGCACTGGCACCCTGCGCGTGTGCCGGTTCGGCGAGACCGTTGGACTGCTTGCCCTGGTCCGCCGCTGCCTGCGCCGCGGCCATTTGCGCTTCCTGCTTGCGTTGCGCCTCGAGCGCCGCCTGGTCACGACCGAAGTTGTGACTCGCGTCCGACTGCTTGCGCTGGGTCGCCGCCGCCAACTCCGCCGTGCGCGCCGTCTCGTGGTCCGCCTTGACCCGCTGCAGCCAGCGGCTGACGGCCACCGCCCCAAAAATCACCACAGCGATCGCCGCGATCACGAGCGGCAGTTGCCGGACCGCCGAGCGGCCCTTGCGCACGCCGACCCCTGGCACGCCGCGCTCGCCAATGCCCGGCGGCGGCGCTTCAACGGGACGGAAATCGCCCCCGTCGCCGATTTCATTCTTTTTCTCATTCACCGTGGGCCTCCTGGTCGGTCTCATGCTTGAGCAGCCGAACCGTTCCCGGCACGGTCGTGCCGGTCGGATTCAGCGGGCCGTCCGGGGTGTACGCGTTGTTGCGGATGCCCAGTACCGACTTCCCCAGCCGCAGCACGAAGAAGTTCGCTGTGTCCTGGATCACCTTGACGTCACCCTGCATCGTCGGATTGACCTTCGCCTCCGCTCCGTCAGGCATCACGCGGTAGAACTCCGGCAGATCCCGGTTCGTCGCGAACTGGAAATACGTGAACCGGCCGTCGTCCCACATCGCCGTCGGCGCGAGGATCGTGTCGCCGCGCATGTCGTAGTTCGTGTTGCGCGGCGTCGCCGTCCCGACCGTCTGGCCCTGGAGCAGGGCCGACGCCCTGTCCTGCCGTGCACGGGCCGCGCTCGCCTGCGCCGCCCGTGTGTCCGGGTAGTCGAACGACAGCGACCAGGTCGCGGCCTCGTCACGACCGGCCGGCGACAACTGGATCGCATAGCGGCGCTTGTCGGTGACGATCAGGAAATTGGTCTGCGCGGACGCGGCCTTGGGTTTGAAGAAGATCGCCTGGCCCTTTTGGCCCACCGTCCAGGCTTTCGCGTCACCCATGCCGATGCCCTGCAAGCTCTCGCCCGGCTCCAGCTGCAGGACGGCCGCGTTGCCCGGCCGGTACGGCACCCGCACGACATCGTTACGGTCATAGATCGCGCAGCGCAGGTGTGCGTCGTCCGAACACGGACCCGGCGTCACCACGGCGTGCACGAGGGTCGCGTGAAGCAGACCCAGCAGCGCTGCCCGCTGCGCGCCGCGTCGAATCAAGTCGATGGATCGCGTCTTCATCGCGCGCCTCCCGCCGTCGCCGGATTAGGCGCCGCGACACCCGTCGTCCCGTCGCCGGCACTGCGCGTCCAATCCCGATCCACCAGGTAGCTCGTGACCTTGAAACCCGTCGGGTTCAGCGTCAGGTCATGGCTGGACGCCGGCAGGTCAGCGTGGTCATAGGTGATGGTCGCCACCCAGTACTCCGTCTTGGGCGGCACCGAGCCGGACAGCGCGAGAATCTTCTTGGAGAAAAACACCTGCGCCGTTGTGCCCACAAAGGTGATCGCCCCCACCTTGGCGATCACCCGGAATTTGTCGGTCAGGACCTTTTGCGGGGCATTCGGATGGTTGTACAAACCCGCGTACATATCTTGTTCGCGCGGCGAGTTCAGCAGCGTGACGGTATCAAATGCGTCCTGGATCGTCTCCCAGTCGTAGCTCTCGCGCAGCTCGACGTAGCGACGCAGATCCGCGCGGTCCTCCAGCTCGCCGAATTTGACGGCGCCGGAGCGGGCCACGTCGATCACCGTGACATTGCCGGTGGCGGTGTTGTCGCGGATCACAACAGGCGGTGTCGGTTTTTTAAGGAGTACTAATCCTGCTGAGCCAAGAATAGACACGAGTGCCAATGCACCCGCCGCGATCGCGACGCGCCATGCAATGCGGGTCATCTGCTTTTGCGTGTCGTGTTTCGACTGCTCGAACGCCAGCGCCTGGTCAAAGTACGTCTTGGCCATCTGCCGGGCAATGTGCGCAGCTTGGCGCGCGCTGGGCTCGCCGGACGAGCCGGCCGCCATCGCAGCCGCCGGCGTTCGCAGCTTGCCGTTGCCGATTCCGGTCCATTTCATTGTGGTACCCCTTGCGTCGTCGCCGGATTCACCGGCATCCACGGCCCCTTCGGTTCCGGAGGCTTGGCTCCTGTCGAGCAGGCCGTCAACGCGACGGCCAGCACGACACAGCAAAGTCGTTTCATTGGTTGGTCCCCTTCCCGGCCCGTTTCATTTCCACACCCGGCATCATCAAATGTCCGGACTTCGGGTCGATAATCGCCAGATACGCCATGCCGCCACTCACCAAGAGGCTATCGCCCTGAAGCACGGCCGGCTCCGTGCGCTCACTATTGGGCGACGCGATGTTGTGAACGACGAAATTGTCGCCACTCTTGTCGATCCGGACCGTATCCGGCCCCATCCCCCGCACCTTGGTCCATTCGCCCAGGAATTGATCCCCGTTGGATTTGCCGCACGCGACCAGTACCGAAGCCATCGCGCAGCTGAGCATAAAATTGACGACGCGTTTGTTCATGATGAGATCCTTGTTCTGATTTAAGAAATCGTGCCGCCAGTACCGCCACGACGCCCGGAGAGCATCTTGGACAATCCGCGGGAGATTCCGCCGATCGCCCGACTCGCCCCGCCGATATTGCCCACCATCGACGACAACCCCACTCCACCCGCCAGCTGCGAGGCGAGCGAGGGCAAATTGAGCGAGATGATCAGGAAAACAAAGCCGAACCCCAGCAACTTCCCTTCGATTTGCCACGTCATGATGGCGTTGTCGAGATCGAATCGCGTTGGCAGCTGGCTCGTCGCGAACGACACTTCCAGCGCGCCGACCGTGGCAAACAACGCCACCAGGAATCCGTAGTTTAGGCATTGACCGACCCAGTTGTCGAAGAACCGGCGCGTGACGGGAAACAGCAACGCCACGATGAACAAGGGTCCCAATGCCAGCAGCAGCCCGAGGGCGAATTTGGCCAGGATGATGTAGGCGGCGGCAATCGCAATAAAGGGCACGCCCGCGAGAATGATGCAAAAAGCGATCGCCGTCACTTCCATGAACAGTCCGACATCGATAGCCCTCAACGGCTTGTAAAGCGTGACGATGGCCTGAATGTACAAATTAAGCAGATTATCGAGCGCCGCCGTCAGTCCCTGTCCGCCCGTCAGCGCTTGGCCGATGTCATCGCCGATGCCGTTGAAGAACGGCACCACGTACTCGCTGTAGTACCCGATATTCATGCCGGCCGTGAGCACCGCCGCCCAGCCCGCCATCTTCATCATGAAATCCACGATCGGCTGGTCGTTGTGACCTCGCCAGTAAGACACCAACACCAGCAGCACATAGATGCTGAAACCCACGGCCGCCAGCGGACTGATCAGCGAGATCATCTGCGCTGACCCGGTGTTGATGGTCTGCAGCACATTCTTGTCGAACGCGTTGAACAGATCCGTGAATATCGTGATGTTCATCGCGGGCCGCCTAGTTCGTGTCGCCGTTCAACCGGTTTTGCATGTCCTGATGCGCGGCCTGTTGCGCATACTTCTCCTCGATGTCCTGCAGGCGCCCCATCAGGTCGAGCCGCGTCTTCTCGTTGTTGATCTGGGTCACTTCGGCTGCCCAGCGGTTCTGCAAGTCGGCTTTCGCCGCCGGATCTTGCGTCAGGTTCGATTGCGACATCAGGTTCTGGATGTTCTGCAAGCGCGTAAGCGTCGCGCCATAAGCATCCATCGCCATCGACTTGTTCATCGCCATCGTATTGTTCAGCCGTTGTTGGCCTGGCGTATAGGCGGTCCACCCCTCTTGCTGGGCAATTTGCTGCGCAGGGCCGCTAATGCCGTTCAATGTGCCGCCCTTGGCCGCGTCATAGACCGACTGCCATTGATCCGGCAGGTAATTCCGCAACGACGGGTCGTTCAGAATCATCCCGAGCCCCCGGTTACCCGTCAGCGCGTTGTACTGATTCGTCAAGGTCTGGTACTGCGCCTTGAGCTGGTTGACGGTCGCGATCGCTTGCGCAAGCGTGGATGCATCCAGCACCGGAATACCTTGCGCATGCACGCTCGGGTTGGTGAACGCCACCGCGGTAACCACAGCGGCAGCAATATGACGAAGAGATTTCATGCTCGCTCCTGTATTAATACGGTCAGATCGTGGAGCGTCAGCGCGCGCGGTTCGTACCGCACGGCATCCAGGTACGCCAACGCAATCGGATCGTCCAGCACGCCGGCGAGCGCGATGACCGCTTGCGCTTCATCCGGTGACCGGATCGGTAGGTACGGATTTGGTTTGACCCATGTCCGGTGATTAGTAAAACCTACGATCGCCAACACACCGGCGGCAATCAGCAACGCCACGAACAACGTATATGACGCCAGCATGGTCGCCGCGTGGACGCGCTCCTGACTCTCGCCGGCCCACATCGCATAGCTGATCGAGATCTCCAGCATATTCATGCTCGTCACGACCCAAGCCAGTGAACTCAGCGCACCGACCGCGACGATCGTGTACAGCCAACGACCACGAACGCGGTCGAGCTGGGTGCGCTCGAATACGTCCGACCACACGTCCAGTTGCGCGCGCGTGGCCGGACCAAATATCCGGGCGTCGATCGGCGGGTACGGGGCGGTCGTCTTCATTCCAGCGCCTGCTCGACATCGGCGTCGACCGCATCAGGCGCCGCGGCCGCATTGCGTCGTTTGCCCTTGCGCCGGGCCTGAAACAACGCCATGCGCTTCACCGGGTCGCCGCCCGCCTCGGCGCCCGCCGTCTCCCAGATCGCCACGTTGTCCAGACTGCCCGACAGCACCGCAATCTCGTCGTCCATCCCGGCGAGATCCAGCGTCGCGAAGGCCGACTGGTTGCTCTGCTTGATCAGGAACGTCCGCGATTCCTTGTCCAGCCGTTTCAGCGCGCCGAACTCCCGATCGGTCAGGTTCAGCAGCTTGTAGCCTTCCGCTGTCGCATCGGGATTCGGTAGATAGACCTTGGTCGCCGTCTGGTCCCGAATCTCCGCGAACACCGGGCACCGCACCGCATCCTCGGGCGACTGCGACACCAACACCAGGAACTCGTCCGCCTTGCGCCCCGTCTTGAGTACCTTCTTGATCATCGCCTGCGTGGTCGGGTAACTCGCCGGCAGCCAGAACTCCTCAATAATGGTCGCCAGTAGCCCGCCCTGCCGCTGCATCTGCTCCTTCAGATACAGCAGGTGCGCAAGCACCGGCTCGGTCGGCGCGAAATCCTTCTTCAGGAAGTCGGTGACGTCGAACCCGATGCGCCGGGCGTGCGCCACATCGACCTTCATCGAGTACGGCGCGTTATCCAGCGCCCACGCGTAACGGCCGCTCGTCGCGTGGCACCATTGCGACAAGCGCATGTGGAGGCTGTTCTCCTCGCCCGTATCCGGAATCGACTCGAGCAGCCGGCTGAACACCCGGCTCTCCACCTCCGGCAGCGCGATCACCGTGTCCACCGCGTGCTGGATGCGCCGCTGGTCGGACACGCTCAGCTTGCCGTGCTCATCACGCGCGCACGCGCCCACCAGGTCGTACAAGTGCGCGCGGTTGCGTTTCGTGTCTGGCAACGCGAACGGCGCAATGCCCGTCGGCTCGCCTTCCTTCAGCGTCAGATACACCCCGCCCAGCTCTTCGATGAAAATCTGCATCGACCGGTCCAGATCGAGCGCGAAGATTTTCGGGTCGAATCGCTCCAGGAACGCCAGCAACGCGAGCTGCAACGTCGTCTTGCCGGTCCCGGTCGAGCCCAGGATCAACGTGTGTCCGGCCAGCTTCTCGCCCACACTGTCCTCGTCGAGTCGTGAAGCGTGGAAATTGAAGCTGAACAGGCTTTTGGCCACCGTCTGCAGCGGCATCACCGCGGTTCCGTCACCGAGCGGATTGCCGCGTGCCTTGCCGGCCGAATAGGTGTGCATCGAGAATGACGACGCCAGGTTGCGCGTCGACTTCGGCATCGGGCGCGGTTTCGTCTTGAATCCGGGTACCTGGCTTAGATACGTGATCGGCGCCGACGCGCTCGCCTTCACGAAGCGGAAACCGCACTCGTTCAGGGCTCGGCTCGTCACATAGGCGCCGTTGGCGATCGCACGCTCCGGCGTGTTGCCGTACACGACGAGCGCGCCGTGGTAATCGCCGAACCCGAGGTCGCGCCCGGCGATCAGCGCCAGGGCATCCTTCAGATCCTTGATCTGGTGGACAGCTTTATCTTCGACCGACTCCAGCGCGTTAATCTGGTCCTCGATTTCCTTGGTCGCCTCGCCGGTATTGAAACAGCCGAAACTTTGCGTGAGCGTGAACTCGATCGGTAGCGACAGCAGCGGGTTCGTTTGCCCCCACCCTGCCTTCGGAAAATCCTTCAGGTCGTAGCACGACGCGAAGCGTGTCGACCGGTCGGTGCGGATCTCGACGGTGTCGTAACCGAAGTGCAGGTGCGAGGTCGGAATCAGCTCGCGCCCCGTCGCATCCGTCACCGGCACCCGCTCATCGATCCCGTTCACCAGCTCGCCGATAAACTGGTACGCCTCCGAGAACAGCAACCCGTTGTGCTCGTAGGTGACAAGCGGCTGCGCATCGTAGGCGGACAGTGCTCGCGTGAGCGTTTCTCCCAGTTCCTGCAGCTCGGTCACGGTGTCCGCGAGCCGGTCACCCCGCAGGATCACGCTCAGGAAGAAGCTGTTCTCGTAGTGATCGGCGCGGCGGAATCGCTCCAGGTAGGTGTCCGCGAACTGCTGGACGAACGTCGACTTGAACCGGAATTCGTCGCCGAACGTCACGCGCCGGCGGCGGAACGTCGTCCACAAGGTCAGGCGATTGCCCTTCTCGAGGGTGACGGCGGCCAGCAGCCGGTTCAGGCTTTCGAAGTACGCGTCGATTTCGCCACGGCTCGCCGACTCGAACGGCACGCCCTTGAGCTGCAGCACCAACAGCGCGCGGTCCTGGTCCAGGCTCGTGATCGTCTCCGCCACCGGCCGGCCGATCGCCGGCAGCTTGTCTTCGACCACCGTCTGGCGCTTGATCAAGTCGCTCGTGTACATCATCACGCCTCGTCTTCGGCCGGCGGATCGAGGTCCGGCGCGCTGCCGGGGCCGTCACCCCACACCAATCGAAACTCCGCGTCGGACAGCCGAAGCGTCGCGTACAGGTCCGATACGGTCGTCTTGCCCGATCCGGTCCGTCCGATCAGCATCGGGCGACCTGCTCTGCCGGCCGGCAGGCCAACCGCCGGCGGCGATTGCGGCTTATGCTTCGTCATCGTCATCCTCTCGCATGCGGGACGCTTCCCGCGTCCTGATCAGAAATGCTTGGTACAGCGCCCAGTCCGGTCCACGGATGAGGACCCGGGTATAACCGTCCAGCGATCGACCGAACCGCATCGGCGCCAGCGTATGAGTCCGGCCGTACAGCGACACCTTGATCCGGTCCAGCCAGCATCGAAATTCCAGCCAGTCGATACGCAGCGCCTGGTCGTCGGTCGCGCAGCGCTGGCGGAAGAACAGCAGAACCGGGAAACCTGCCAGGCCGATCAGAAGCCCGCCGGGACCCGCAATCAGGGCCCCGAACAAGCTCGCGATCATCGAGACGCTGAATACGATCAGCGCCGGCATCATCGGCACTCCGCCGATCATCGCGGTCCGGTTCATACCCGGATAGGCCGAGTACAGCGTGCGGTCATCGATTCCGTTCATCCCGCTCATGGCCGCTCCCGTTACGCGAACAGACCCCAGGCCCAGGTGGCGAGTACAACTGCCCCACCGACGGCCGCCACCTTGGCGACCCCGCCACCGAAGTCATGCACCCAGTCGGCCTTGTTGCTGAAACACTGCACCCCGACCCACAGCAAGTAGCAAATCGCCAGGACGCCGATGAAGCCGTATAGCCAAACCTGGAAATTCGAGACAGCGCTGGTACCCGCCTGGAGGCCCCCGCCGGCCACCGCCGCGTGTGAGGCCAACAGCGTGGCGAGGGCCGCCATCAGGGCGACGCCACGGGCAGGCCGAACGAAATTTCGGTTCATCATGAGTTTCATCTTCAAAAATCTCCTAATGCATCCCATGCCGGATGCGGTTGGTCCGCCGTCGACCTCGACGCCGGCTTACCCGCCGATTCACTGCGCTTGACTCGTACCGGACTGCCGGGGTCCGGCGTCACCGCGATCGGTTGCACCGCCGGCACGACCGGCGGCGGCGTATTCGGTGCCTGCGCGGCATTCGCCACGACGCGCATCACATAGCTGCGGCCGTCCGCTTCCCGCTGGAAGCCGCGGCTGAAATTGCCGCTGTAATAGCAGCTCAGTGCTGCCTGTATCGCTGCCTGCGGGTCGCGCCCCGGCCGGGCACGCGTGTAGCAGTCCGACAGGATCGCGCTGCCCGCCTTGAGGTTCGCGCACGGGTCAAACACCGTGCTCGGCGTCAGCCCTGTCGCCTTCAGGTTCGCGCGATTGACCTGCGCGAGTCCCATGCTGTAGTTCCATCCGCCCGCCTCGAGCGCGTTTACCGTCGCGACCGCTTCCGCTTCGCTCCGAGGCGCGCGGGCCAGACGGCCGCCCACCACGCCGATCGCGAACGGGTTGAAGCTCGATTCCGTCTTGACCACCGCCTGCAACGTGGTCGGGTGCACGCTCGGCGCGCACTGCTGAGCCAGCGTCGTGAAGTCGATCGGCATCACGACGAACGCCCCGTCCGCCGCCGCGACGCGAATCGTTTCAGCAGATCATCGAACACCCTCCAGATCGCCGACGGCAGATGCGCGACCAACACCACGATGACCACGCTCACCATGACCGCGGCGGCCCAATCCATCCAATCCATCGTACGGACAGCCGTGCTCGCCAGCGGGAGCCACACCGAATAGAGCACCCACCGCACTGCCCAGAAGGTCGGCAAAGTCGCCACGGCAACCTTCAACACAAAAATCGCCGCCGTCTTGCCCGCCCGCAGGCGAGCCGCGCGCGCTTCACCCTCAGGTCGATCGTTCATGTTAGGAATCCTTAAAAAATGCCAAACGCAGCAGGAATATAACCATTCATCATGGTTGGGCTACGTTTGCGGTGAATCCCGTGAGAACAGAAAAAGCAAAATAAACCAGGGCACAACCATGAGCAGCGTCATGCCGATGTTCTCAAGTGCCCAGTGCAGCACGTCATACAGGGTCATAGCACGCTTACCGGCGCGAATTCGCGATGCCGTAGCCGATTACAAGCCAGCAGAGCACGATCACAACCGCGACCGCCGTGTTCAGTAACGTTTGCATGACGCCTCCCGTAAGGACTGTTCCTCTCGTCCGAAAAAATGCCAGTCGCACGCACCCGCGCGCGACTGGCCCAAAAAGCTCCGGCTAATCCGAGGGCCAAAACCGGAGCGTGCAACACGATGGGTTCGCCGATCGAGGTAAGGATCATTTCCACGCGCCCATGCTGAACGACGAACCACCTTTACTTCCCTTCTGTCCCTTCTGCCCCTTCGGCTTCGCATTGACATCCGGCTTGCCGTCAGCGTCCGGGTAAGACGCCTTGCAGGGCGGGTCTGCCCGGAAATTCGAGCAGCCCCAGAAAAATCCGTCCTTCCCTGAAATCCGGCGCAGGTTGCCCGTCTTGCACACCGGACACGCGTGGCGACCCGGCAACGTCATCGGCGCCGCGCCGATCGCGGCCACAATGCGCGTCACCAGCTGCTCGCAGCGCGCCATGAACGCGTCGAAGCTCATCTCGCCGTCTGCCACGGCGTCCAACGCGATCTTGAACATCCCGGCGACCGCCGGATCCTTGACGGGAGCCGGCAACGCGGCGAGCAGCGCCCGTCCCGTCGCGCTCGACTGAAATTTGGTCTTGGACGTCTTGTGCGGCTCGAGAAACCCGCGCTTACGCAGGTCCGCGATGATCCCCGCACGCGTCGCGCTGGTGCCGATCCCCTTGCCTGCCTTGAGCCGTGCCTTGGCAGCCGGGTCGTCGGTGTACTTGTGCAGATCCACCATCGCCGCGATCAGCGTCGACTCGTCAAACCGCCCCGGCGGCTTCGTCTGTTTGGATTGCAGGTCGGTGGCCGTCACCAACAGCGGATCGTCCACCGCCAGCTCGGGCAACAGCTGGCCGCCCGAGGACCCTCCCTCATCCGTGTCCCCCGCGTCCGGCACTTCGTCCGCTTCCGGCTTGAGCACCTGGTGCCAGCCCGCGGAGACCGGCGTGCGCCCGCCCGCTGTCAGGCGTTCGCCCACGCAGGCAATCTCGATGGTGGTCTTCATGAAGGTCGCCGGTGCGTAGAACTGCACTAGGTAGTGGCGCACGATCAGGTCGTAGATCTGCTGTTCGAGGGGGCCGAGCTTGGCGGCATCCACCCGGGCGACGGTCGGCACGATCCCGTGGTGCGGTGTGCCCGCCATCCGCTTGTCGTCGAACGCGGCCGACTTGAGCGTCGTATCAGCCGCGCCGATCAGTTCGGCCAGGTCGGGGCGATTTGCCGCGACGGCCGCCAGTACCTCGGCCGCATCGGCCTGCTGCGCTTCAGACAGATAGCGGTTCTCGGTCCGCGGGTAGGTGGTCAGCTTGTAGCGGTCGTACAGCGCTTGGGCCGCTTCCATAACCTCCGCCGCGGTACAGCCGTACTGTCGGCACGCCATGACAGTCAGTTCGTTGAGCGACAGCGGCAGCGGCGGCCGCTCACTTGCTGGCTTGCGCTCGTAGAGCGACACCGTTGCGCTGGCGTGCTCGAGGCGATCGACCAGATCCTGCGCGATCGCCGCGTCCACGAGCCGCCCGGACTCGTCGAGTCCAGCCTGGTCGTCTCGGGCGCGCCAACGGGCCGAGAACTCGCCCTGAGCGTGCTGTAGCACAACGTCGACCAGGAAGTACGCTACTGGCGTGAAGTGGTCGATCACGGCGTCGCGGGTGGCGACCAGCTGGAGCGTCGGCGTCTGCACGCTGCCCACTGAGAGCAAGACATCGAAGCCGAGATCCTGCGCGCGGCACGTCGCCGCGCGCGTTGCGTTCAGGCCGTACTCCCAGTCGTAGCGGCTACGTGCCAGGGCCCACAAGTGCCAGGCGCGGAATTGCGGGTCCCGGTTGTCGCGCATGGTTTGGAGGGCTTTACGCACCTCGCCCGGGTTCGCATCGTTGACCAGCAACCGCTTCACCGGCAGTGTGCAGGCCAGGAAGTCCAGCACCTCATCGACCAACAGCTGCCCTTCCGCGTCCGGGTCGCCCAGGTGCACGATTTCGTCGGCATCCTGCATCAGCATCCGGATCGCCTCGAGGATGTGGGCCGTGGACTCGGACGGCACGAGCTGCCAATCTCGCGGCAGGATCGGCAGGTCGCTGGCGCGCCAGACCTTTTTACCGGTTTTAGAGGTCGGCACATCGTCGGGTAGGTAGGCGTCCGGCATCGCCTGCTCGAGAATGTGCCCCTGAAGTGGCACGAAGTAATCGTCACCGATCTTGTATGCAGGACCATTGCGCTGGGGCGCGCCGTCGAACACGGCCATCACGGCCTTGGCGAGCGATGGTTTCTCGGCGATGAACAGGCGGACCGGCATTAGGCGCCCTCCGACTGAATGGCGCGGCGGCGCACGTGGCCTCGACACGGCAGGTTCTGCACCGGTTCGTCGAAGAAAGTCCGGTTCGTCAGGGACTCGGCCGAATGGAACGCGTGCGGATTCGCGCGGCGCAGCACCTCGAGTACTGCGTCAATGGCTTCCGGCCCCTGGATGGATGCATTTAGGAGTGCTTTTTGTTCAGCGCGGGTGAGGGATGGCATGGTAACGACCTCCGATCCAGACGCTTAGCGGTTACGCGGCGTGAACAACCACGGCAGGCCGCCCGGACCGCGGTTTCCGCCATTCGGGTTGTGCTGCGGATCCTGATAGTCTTGCCACCACTGGGCAGCCGACTGGGCCGGGTTGTAGGGCTGGGTGGCCGAATCTGGCGCGTAGTACTCGGTGATCGAACTCGACTGGCCTTTGAATCCGCCGATGCCCCACCACACGCGCGTGAGGACTTTCCCGTTGACCACCACTTCGATCACGTTGGATGCTCGGCAAGCCGGGCCGTAGTTGTTGTTGTAATACATCAACGAGTACGCGCAGTACGACCCGCTCGCCCCGCGGTTGTTGGCCTGCATGTTGGAGGCCTGAACCTGGTCGATCACGTCCTGTGGAATGGCGGCACGGATCTCCGGCGCCAACGCAGCGAAGCTGGCCATCATGTCGCACTTCGGGAACGGGTCGCCGTGGCTCAATGCATCCCACAGCTTCTCGATCGGGGGAACGCAAGCGTTTTCGGTTTCGGCGCCGCGCGGATCGGACAGGCACAACGTGACCTGACAGCCCCAGTCGTCGGCGTGCGCGGGCAGCGAAGACGCGAGCAGCGCCCCCGCTACACTCGCGAGGCGCAGTATTTGTATGCGAAATGCACGCACACGGTGCGAATGACGCGCTACAATTGGCGTAGCCATTCCGGTTTTCCTCAACAGTTACTGCGTAATGGTTAGGTTGGTGTCGGTGTTAGCGCACCGGCATCAACCGTTCTGATAATCGTGACTTACGCTTGAGACAGAATTGCCCGAAAGCACCGAACGGTCGGGTATGTCTGCTGAATAAAAGACGACAACCAATTCAGCCCCTTCCAGCGGCGAATTCCGCCGCGCGCTGCCTCTAGAAAAAATTCCTTCTTCCCTTCTGACGTAACATGCAATTCCCAGCATGTCACTCCCTCCACATCAACCTGCACTGCATCTAACCCGTAAGTTGGATCGGCCTGTAACAGCACCGCCAGTTCCCTAGACGTCAGCCCTTGCATCTTCTTTCTCTTCCTAGAGCGCAAAGGACTAAGTATCGTCATGTCGTCGCAAAAATCACGGGTTACACACCATATTTCCTTTTTGACACTTCATATCGTCGTTGTGATTATACATAACTGCGTTTTGTTGTCAAGAAATCACGCTGCCGGTGTTTTCCTCCACCCTGGCTGAAGCCCGGCTCGCCGGGTCGAACCGTAATGCCGCAAGGCAGGCGCATCACATTGAATGTTGCAGGATCAGCGATCGTCGCCCCTAGCAAGCTTCCCCTGTTGCACCACATATGCAATTCGTTCCCCATCACCGGCTACGACCTCGATATCCTCAAGTGGATTCCCATCCAACACGATCACGTCATGAAAATTTCGCCTGCTGCAACCCTTTCGGTGACACAAAAGCAAGCGGCAGCTAGCACATCAACTTGATAACGTCAAATCCTTGCCTCGGGTTGATGTATCGAGATTCACGTGGTGCCCCTTCTTCGTAGCGACAATCCGAACACCATCCGCGATCAGCACCGCTTGAATGCGACTCGCAAACTTGAGCGCGTGATCACCGTCGCCATGCAAACACAGCGTTTCCGGCCGAACGCAAGCCCAGCCACCACCGCGCGTCATGACTCGATGGCGTAGCACCATATCCAGGACCTGTTGGCATGCGATCTCATCGCTCTCAAGTAGTGCCCCCGGCTCCGACCGAGGAATCAGCTTCCCATCCTCCGTGTAGCCGCGATCCGCAAACACTTCGCCGAACGCCACAAGCCCCGCACGACGTGCCGCATCGACCAACTGTCCTTCCGCAAGTCCAAATACGGCCAACGATGGGTCATAGTCACGCACGGCACGGACAATGGCATTGGCAACGTCGGTATCTCGTTCCGCATCGTTGTACAGCGCGCCGTGTGGCTTGACATGAGAGAGTCGGCCACCGAGCCCTTTGGCGATTGCAACCAATGCTCCAACCTGATACTGAACACTGACGTAAATTTCCGCCGGCGGCAGAATCATCGGCGACCGTCCGAAATTCTCACGGTCCGGATAGCTCGGATGCGCACCAATTGCCACCCCCCGTCGCAGCGCCTCTGAGGTGATACGCTGCATCGTGACAACATCGCCCGCATGCCAACCACACGCGATGTTTGCCGACGTCGCGTAGTTAAGTAATTCGATATCCTGACTAAAACCCTCACCGACATCCACGTTTAGGTCAATGGAACTCATAAGCCCTCACTTCTCTCTCATTTTTCACATTGGCTGGCGGCTCGTATCACGCCGTCGCCGATGTATACATTTTCAAATCGACACATTTTTTTTCCCACTTCCACCGTGAGATATGTGCTGATCTGCGTCACGCCCTTGGTGCTGGGCATCAGGGACGCGAGCAACACCAGGGCCATGTACGCAATCACTAACCCCAGAAAAATGTACTTATTCTTGCGTTCGTTCATCGTTCAAGCGCTGCATCTGTTTCACCCTCCATCCGTCGGTACGTGCCGACCCATTCCCGGAACTCCTTTAGCGGTGCCGATATCTTCGGACTCACCGTCGCCAGCCAACGTGCCGTATGCGCCTGCCCGGCACGACGTAGCACCACTGACAGTTCGGGACCGATCGGATCTAGTAGCGTCACCCCCTGTTCTCGCATCTGTTCATAGTTGCGCAGCTCACGAGCCGACAGCGCTTGCCACGCCAGCGACTCGGTTCGCTCCGCCGCCCGATAAACTGCGTCCTGGACCGGCGCGGACAGCCCGTCAAAGCTTCTGCGACGGACGACAAGAAATGAGAGGGGATAGGCGTAGTGGATTGCTTCGAAGTTCCGCAGATGTTGCGAAAATACGCGGCCGGCCTCACCGTCGCCAGATGACATCACAGCGTCCAGCTGCCCATTCCCCAATCGCGCCAACGCGTCGGTGATCGGCAACATGTCAGCTTGAGCACCGACCTTACGAAATACAGCACGCGACGATGCATCATAGGTACGCATCCGCAGATTGTTCAAATCAGACGGGTTCGCAATCACCTGCCGCGACCACAGACCAGTCGGAGGCCACGGTACCACCGCTAGCAATACTAGTTTTTCGGCTGCGAATGCCTGCTGATACGCAGGTCGTGCAAGCATAGATAGTCGCTGAGCCTGCTCGATCGAAGTGACTTCGAACGGCAGTACCGACAACGCAAAGATCGCATTGACCTTCAGAAGATCACCAGCAAATAGTGCGCCTGCATCTACCCCACTCTCGCCCCTCAAAATATTGTCCGTGCGGCGCCGATCATCAAATGTCGGTCGAACCATCAATTGTCCGTTCGTCTCTGCCTGTACCAATCCCGCGAACATGGCGGTAGCTTCTCCCGATACGGTGTCCCTCGGATAACTGGTCGCGATCTCCAAGCTGCCTTCAGCAGCTGCGCAGCTCGACCAACCGACAAGAACCGCGGTCAGTTGACAAACTGTGGAAATCGCAAACATCAGTGCTTTCATGATCCTGAGCCGAAAACTGGGGGTTGCGCAGTGTTACCACCTTACCGGAAACCAAACGCGAATGGCTGATACGAAGTGGGATATATAAACGCAGCGGCACTACATTATTTTGGAATATAACCACCGAGGAGTCCTAGGTTTTTGGATTTCTTAGCGCTTGTGTTGATATGCCGACAACCCAGTTTTTGATTAATTTTCCCGAACAGACGATACGCCGCATGAACATCAATGTGCAGCATATCGGCGACTTGTTGGACATCCCCACCTCGATCGATTACCCACAAGGCCGTCAAGTGTTCGTGAGTAAGTCCGTATTGATGGGTCAGCGTCTGTTGACGTCGCATCACTCGCCAATCGAGCAAATCTGAAGCCAGCGCACGTAGCGTTGGACGATTCCTCCACAAGAGGTCTTCGCATGCGACATCGCACGAATGGGTACTGACATGGAGCAGCCCGAACATCGATCGAGTTCGGTGGTGGGCAGGAAAATAGACGCTGTTGTTGATGTCGTATGCGCTTGCGTCGACTTTCAGCCAATGATCACGAGGCAATGCGCCACTTAGGGCTGAACCCCGCACCGGCGACGCGTCTGCGCGCGCATGTTCGACCGCCGGGTCGGCGAGATAACCATGTCGATATGCAAACAATTGCGACCAGGCAGCATTGCCGCCGACCATGACGGTAAGGCCGTTTATATCACGCTCATGCTCATCGAGGGTGTACCAATGGTAAAGCCAGCTGGTTGCACCCGCTGCAGCGCACACCCTGTCCACTAGCCTGACGAGTTGGGCTTCGTTGGTGGACTCCGCAATGCTCGAGGGAAGCGTAATTGAGTCCAACAGATCAATTTCGAACCCACTGGCAGCCTTATGTAACAACAGACGATACGCGTCTTGGAGGCGATCCGCATAAGGATCGCTCTCTATAAATGTCTGAGATATTGCATTGTCACCGAATAGTACGTATTGGATCAAAATCGGTTCAAGAGGACTCGTCGACTCTCGCTCCAACACGTATCCCGCATCAGTCCGCAGGAGCCGCAACTTAATCTGCAGCTTGTTAATTGCCACTTGATGCATCGCCACCACGTCGGCTGACCGCTCATCGATGTCACGTGCCCCGGTGGTCATGATCGTATGCAAAACGCGGGGTCAACGGTCGCCGCTCAAGCGAGCACTGTGAATGTAGGACCCGAAATACTCGATGCGCCCGCCCGGCGGCAACAATTCGTATTGCGCCTGCGAATCGACTCCGCCGACAAGAATATGCAGTCCCATGTCCATACATGTCGCGATCAGCCCGCGCGCAATCGCAGTCGCTGCACGATCCGCAGGGATGAGTTGTACAGTCGGCGCGGCAAGCAAGATCCCATCCACGGTCACTTGATGGAGAAGATCTAATGAACATTCAGCGCCCGAACTAACCTGCAAATAGATCAGCGCGCCGTGTTGGCGCAATTCACGTAGTTGGAGAACGGTGACGTCGCTCAACGGTCCCGATATGACATCGTAAAGAACTAACCGTAATCGATTCGCGGGTAGCTCAAGGGCATTCAAATCTGGAACTACGGTATAGCTAGCCAGGAGGTCGATCGACATTCGAACATACAGCACCATGTCTTCGCCAGTTGCCTGCCCTTCGACCGCAATTGCTCGACTCGCTTCGTGGAGCGCATAACTTTGGAGCGAGTACGCGAGACCCTTTTTGCGCGCGAGATCCATGAATGACGATTCATGCACCAGCTCTTTTCCTGACCTCTGCCAAAGCAACTCCGACAGTGCACCAACCTGACGTGAGTCCTCTTTTGCAAATACCGGCACAAATTTTATCGAAAGCCCTCCGTGGTTCAGCGCGTGGACTAGACCATCCATCATCGCCAATTCTTGCGTAGCGCTGTCAGCCATTGATTGCGAGTAGACTACGTATTCGCTGTGACCTGAGGTTCGCGCTGATTTCTTCGCAATGTCCATAGCGGCATTAGCATTCGCGCGCAGCGTAGTGCTGTCCTTCGCACCCATCACCGTACTCGCAATACCAACGCTAATTTGGACCGGATATGTCCGGCCACGCAGTCCAAACGCGACCGCAAATTGGTCGATTAGTGTTCGGGCAATCCCTAAAGCACGTGAATGTGCTTCAGCGCCGCGAAGACCGATTACAAATTCGTCTCCTCCCGTCCGAGCGACGACTGCCGCTGTACTCGCAGCGCGGCCGATACGACTCGCGACTTGCCTTAGTAGCGCGTCACCTACTTCATAGCCCATCGCTTCGTTAACCTGCCCGAACCGATTGAGGTCAATCGAGAGCAACGCAATCGGTACCACCGACGATTGCTCAATATGGCTATTCAAAAAAGCCTGTAGTTTGTGACGATTCCCCAATCCTGTTAGAGCATCTGTTTCGGCCAACGCGCGAGAGGCAAAGTTGCGGGATAGGATATTTCGCACGTACAGAATCGTACAAATCGCCGCGACTATCAGAGCAAATATCAGTAGCACGCAGGTCGCCAGATAGACATTTCGCCGTCTAATGTATTCGTGATAAACGTCAGAATCTGAGAGTCCGATGATGGTAACAAGCGGATATCCTGGCACTGCCTGCTTTGCAAATATGCGAGGCGAGCTCGTTACCGGATCGTTTCCCTCCCAAACTTCATCATCAGCTTCGGGACCGTAGCTACGCAACGTCGGTCCGTCGAGCGCGACCGGCGCCGTGGCATCCGCACGCACAAGGAATGTCCCGTCTGATCGAAAAACTACAGCGGTACCCATTGGCCCAATACTGGCACTGTTGATCGCACCAGCAAAAATGAATGTAGGTGGTTTCGATATCACGACAACACCACCGAATGACCCATCTGGATTGTTGATGCGCCGGGAGAATTGAATCGTCCATTCGCCCGATATGCGACCTACGACCGGCGTGCCAACGTAGAGGCCAGTGTCTGGGTTGTTCTTGTGGATAACGTAGTGCGGACGATCTGTCAGATACACCCGATGAGCGAGTGGAGCAGGCCATGTTTGTGTCACCAGGCCGTTCGCATCTGTTACTGTCACCAGGCGTGCGTCACCCGGTGTGATCAACTGCTGGGAAACCATCTCATTGATGGTTAGCGGATGCGTACTTTTCGATTCGAATGCAACGAATCGGGCAAGCACATCCGTATCGTTGATCGCCTGCCTTAGATGAGTTGCATAGGATTCGGCCAGCAGATCAGCCTTCTGAAACGCGTTGCTGCGTACAGTCTCGTAATCAGCCGAGATTATCCGTAAGGTAATCAGACCTGCTGCAACACCTAGCAACACAAAAAATCCGGCGATCAAACACATAACACGAGTCGTGGCACGCCTTGTTTCGTTGCGTATTTCTTCTGAATGTTCGGATGCCATGACGCCGTTGTTCGGTGGTGAGGATGAAGAAAACAAGTCATTTCACTTGGCTGCACACTAGCAAACCTTGCTGTACACCTCACCCATTTCACTCTCTGTTTCGACGCTTTGCCATTCGTGCTTCCCGACTTCACCCCCGGCTCTTTTACCCTCGTCTGTCAAATACCGTGTGTCTTTCTCGAACCAACGCGAATGACGGCAATCCATGACATACCGCGTCACAGCGATGGCAACGCGCTCTGTCGCGCCAGAAGGAGCTATTGCCTGCGGATAGATCGTCTTGAGATCAAACTCGAACTGGTGGTCGATTGTGGGATGAATACTCGATGTGTCGAGTAGCAAACCGCGAGCCGCGGTATTCGTTATCGGAAACCACGGCTGAGCAGACCAGGCGACGCCTGAGACGAATGCAAGAGACAATATCAGTCGATGCAACATGCTGGTCCTCTATTTTTCACTCGATCTGAACAACCGACGACGCTCACCGAAAGCGCGCGAGCAAAATAATTGCGCCACCTAAAACAATTAACCATACTTGACAGCTATGTAGATGCACTCCTCTTCGGACATTGCGCCACGGCGCCTGTTTCATAGGAGCTGTTCAGCTTCGCCGTAGACAGATGCAACGACCACACATTCTGCTATCGCAGAACAATGAATGGCTTGATGAGCGTTGTCAAGAAGCCGGCGGCCAGCGATTGGTTGCAGATAATTTGATTCACGCAAGAAGATGTCGCCGTCAAGCTGTCAGTTCGATCAGGTAAATCGGCATACTCTACGTTCGCTATTATTCAATCGACGGATTCGGCAATCCTTCACGGCCGAGCCGGAGGTAAAAACTTTTCGCTTAGGGAGAGCTACGATACGTTCTGCCAGCGACTCCCCGGCTCCGCTGCTGGCCTTGTTAGCGTGGGATAGCAATAGCCCGGTGCTCCCCGCCCCCCAGTTTATTCTCGTCACGACACCAGGATCAGGTGGGCGCCCACCAACGGTGCGACCGTTGCAAGACGTTGGCCTCCGGTCCAACTTCCTAATCTTGGAAAAATATTTGAATTGTTCATTATTATATATAGAGAAATTAAACTATGTTGACATACGATAATCATCTGGAAAACGCTCTCAAATATCTGTTTGATCACTGGTTTGATGATCGCGTTGGGCTAGTTGCCGCCGCTCTTATAGACGACAGCAAAAGTTCATATGCAACAAGTATGCTTAATTCCAACGGCACATGGAAGCACGCGGAGCGTAATGCACTGGAGCAATTCGAAGTCACTCACGGCAAGCCAACCACGCATGCTGTCATGCTGTCGACGTTATCTCCTTGTATTCGAGCTGCTGGTTCTGGAACCACCTATGGTGATCAAAAAAATGCTGCCCGACGTCAAGATGAATCCTGCAGTGCTTTAATAAAGCGTCATGGCATTACCACTATCGGTTTCGGTATACTTGACCATGAAGAGGCCAATGAGAATTCCTATTCTAATATTGGATTTAAGCTAATAAATATACGTGCTCGTACCGTTATAGCTGTCTGTAAAGCTCTCAATGATATGTTTCCAGCATATATTGCGGCGGAAGAACGTGGCGAGTTTGGCTGTGTTACTCTTAAGCGGCAACTGCTTGGGTCGTCGCTTTGTCCAAAGACGATGTTTGAGAGAATGGGGAAAACCTTTACTTCGCGAAACTCATGAACTAATGAGATGGTCCGCCCCGCTTCATCGGTTAGGTTACGCTGGACACGTTCCTAGCACCGGGTCCCTACAGTAACCGGGGTCTGGGGATCAACGGACCCCTACAAGGGGGCACGTCAGAAAACGGAAAATAATGCACGTTTAGCCCGAGTTACTGGTCGGGCGAGCCGGTCAGCCCAATCAAGTCGAAGGGGGCGGGCAGCGTACGTGCTGGTCCCGGGATCGCCTGCTGACTAGTGGTCTGCGTCGGGTACGAATGGCTGCACGAGTACCAGTACGGACGACATGCACATGTCTACGAAAGGCTGGCCGGTCCATACTTTACCCCCTGGAATATGACTTTCTAAAATCATGGGCAACAAAAACTATATCCAATGGCTACGTAGCCATGTAGGCAGCGGACTGATTCTGAGCCCGTCAGTAGCCGCCGTGATTCATGATGAGGATGGACGGCTTCTACTACAAGAGAAAGCAACTGGTGAACCTTGGAGCCTTCCTGCCGGTGGGATCGAACTCGGCGAGTCGCCCGAAGACGCAATCGTTCGGGAGGTAATGGAGGAAACGGGCTACGACGTAAGCGTGAGCCGCGTTCTCGGTGTGTTCGGCGGCCGCGCCTTCCGGTACAGATACCCCAACGGCGACGAGGTCGAATACGTAGTGACGTTGTTTGCCTGCAAAATCGTGGGCGGCACTGGTGTTCCTACCGATTCTGAGACGAAGTCGCTGAAGTATTTTCATCGGCATGAGATGCCGATGCTCGCGTTACCTTACCCACTCGATAGCCTCTTCGCGGAACATTGACGCTGTCTTCCGACGTGTCCTCTGCACGGCGTTGTTAATTGACCGGTTACGTTTGGATCGCAGATGTGTCGCGTTCAACGGCGGATTTCCGACGTCCAGTGCAATGTAACGCCTGCATCACCGACCTTCGCGCTCAGCCAGGAGGTGAACGCTGTCCGTTGGAGCGCGTTCTTAAACGTCGCCGTCACGTCGGAATAAGAACTGATGTCGCCCTGCTCCGCTGCGTACTGCAGCACGTATGTACACTTCTCCTCGATTGGCAATCCCCGGACTGCTGCCACGCCAAAATTTCCACGGCATCTACCGAAGTCGGTATGCAGGTTCACGCACCTCTGGCGCTCGTATTGTCGAAGAACGAAATATCTGCGACACGTGTGGCGTCGAGCAGCGGGCTCGCTGGCACGGTTGACCTGTTGTGGCTCGGTGCGCTGGCGACGCGCCCCGCCCTACGCACTCTTAAGAGTTTACTTGAAGTTAACTGGTCAGCCGAGTATTCTCCCGGTTAATTGATTTTTACGATCAAACCGGGAAATTTCCCACACACCAGGATAGTGCCGTGAGCGCAAACGACTTGCTGGTCGGCCGACTGCCCGCTGTTGACGTGTCGGTCTCGATCGAGGACTTGGGATCTGTCGCCGATAAAGCGCGCGACTTCTTTGGACAGGTGCGCGATGCGATGTTGGCGCCGCACCCCAGAAAGAACGCCCCGACCTTTTCCAGCGCGAGCTTGGCAGCGCTTTGCGGTATCGACAAGCAGCGGCTGAAGTACCTTGGGACAAAAGGTGATCTTCCCGCAGGTACGTCGACCGGCGCCGGACGGACGAAGGTGTATTCCCTCGACGAGGCGATGACCTGGATTCGCGCGACGAGCAAGCGGGCTGCACGGCCCGGCGGTGCTCGAGGGCGAGTCTATTCTATCGCCAACTTCAAGGGCGGCGTCGCGAAAACAGCCACCGCTGTTTCTGTCGCACAAGCCCTGACGTTGCTTGGCCGACGGGGGTTGATCATAGACTGCGACCCACAGGGATCGACAACGCAGCTGTGCGGCTATGCGCCGGAGGCGGAGATTCCTGACGAGAAGACGCTTCTTCCACTTGTCTATGGTGATGAGTCGTCGCTCCAATATGCGGTTCACGAGACGTATTGGACCAACCTTGACCTCATCCCTGCGTCTGTGTCGCTCTTCGACGCCGAGTTCGAGATCCCCGCGAAGATGTTGTCAGACAACCAGTTTCAGTTCTGGGACATCATTAATAAAGGCCTGATTCCGTTATTAAATGACTATGACTTCGTCATTGTCGACACACCGCCAGCGCTCAGCTACTTGACGATCAATGCGCTGCTCGCGTCGGACGCGATCCTCATGCCGTGTCCGCCCGAGGGGCTCGACTTCGCTAGTTCTACGCAGTTCTGGAGCCTGTTTTCCGATGTCGCAGCGAATCTGCCTGGTCTGAAGGCAACAAAGCGATTTGACTTCGTGAATGTTGTGATGACAAAGGCACGGAGCAATGACACGTCACGGGCGGTCCAAGGCTGGCTCCACAAGGCCTACGGCGATCTAGTGCTTCCCTTCATCATCCCTGAATCCAAGGTTCAAGCAGACGCCTCGGCGATGCTCTCGACGATCTACGATTTGCCGAAATCTGAGGTCCGTAACTCGACCTACGCGCGACTGCGGGACCCATTGGATCAACTCGCGGATTACCTCGACAACCAGCTCGTAGCCGCATGGACACGGGAGGTCAATCAATGAGCTTCGGCAAAAAACTGGCAGAACGCACGGGCTCGATCCGAGCGGACTCGTCGCCTAAAGCCACGAACACACTTGGGGAAGCGCCGCGCACATCCCCTGGACGACTACTAGCCGCGACTACCCGAATCTCTGCTGCGGAAGAACGTGTGACTGTCGCAGAAACCAATCTCGCGGAGGCGCTCGAGCGGGTAGCGGAACTAGAAGCCTTGGTCGGCCGGAATGAAGGCGACGAGGTTGCTATCGACGATTTTGTCGAGGTGCCCGGTCGCCGGCGCGTGCTTTCGCGAGTGGAGCGGCTAGAGCTTGCGAGCAACCTCGCGTCAAATGCGCTGGCGACGCCCGTGGTCTACCGCCTCCTGGCCGATGGAAGAAAGGAGATCGTGTCGGGCCACAACCGAATCGACATCTACAAGAATGATCTTGGTCGCACCAAGATTCGTGCCGTGCCGTTCACCGGCACACAGGAGCAAGCGGAACTCGCCGCGACCTTCGCCAACCTCTTAGCGCCGTCACTCCCTGATTTCGAAAAGTATCGGCAGTTCGTCCGGCTCCAAGAGGTATCCGGGTTTACCCGTGCTGACATTATTCAAGCATCGGGGCTTAGCGATTCGCACGTTTCTCGGATATTTGCGTTTGAGAGGTTGCCTGCCGCTGCTATCAAAGCGATCGCGCTGCGACCGGATCGCCTGGGGGGAAATGCCGCCGAAGAATTCGCCGTGTTGGCGAAGGCAGGAGACCAGGACTTGGTGATCAAGGCTATTCAAGCGTTGACAGCAGACGATTCGCTGACGCAGAAGCACGCGCTAGCGATGGCTCGCCCTCCCGGACAGAAGCGCCCGGCCGCCGCTCAAAGGTCAATCTCGATCGGGCGCAAGAAGCTTTGCGACGTATCCGTTCGCAACGGTGTGGTGGGGTTCCGCTTTGCGGGGAAAGAGGGCGACGCTGCTGCTCAGCAATGGGCGGCGAAGATCGAAGAGTTCATTCGCCGCGAACTCGAGCGTGACAGCGAACATTGAACTCCCTAATAGGGAACTCAATGTTTTCAAGGACTTAGAGTTTTGCTTCATTGATCCAGAAGGATCCCTAGTAGGGAGCGCTTTAAAATCAACAACTTACAGGAACTGTTGGATGGGTTAATTTCAACCGTGTGAAAAACAAAAGCCTTCGGCTGGAACCGAAGGCTTTTGAATATATGGGCTTGGCTGGAACCTCGCCCGCTACACAACCCGACTGGAATCGGAGCTGAGAGTTAGCAACTCGGAGTGTAGCGGAAAGCGACCGACAGTCAAGCATTGGATCGCCATTTTTTTAATGGACGCTCGATATGTCTATCGCGCAATCTCCGATTGCTGGCGAGGGTGATATTCGCCCCTCAAATAATGAAGCAGCGTTGGTTGCGGCTTTCTCCAGCGACCCCACTAACCTCCCCTGGCGCATCTTCCGCGCCGTGCATCGCGCCAACCAGATTCCCGAACTACCCGGCCGTGCACGCACCCTGCTCGCCGCGCTCGCCCGCACGGTTGATCAGAACGCGCCATTCGCTGCCATCTACGCCCGTCGTGAATTGCTCACCGGTCGTGCCCTGCAATCCGTTCGCAGCTTCTATCGCAGTCTCGTCGATCTCGAAGCCGCGGGGCTCATTGTGCGTACCACGCAGACCCGCTATGTCGAGGTCGGCAAGTTTGGCCGCACCTACATCCATCTCACGCCGGCTGCCGCCCAGTTGCTCGGCCTGGTTGAGGCCCCCATCGAGCACGCTGGTCAGGTTGCGGATGGCCTCATAGAGGAATGTGCACAAACGCCTCCTGATCACGTCAACGCCACGCCCGACTTTTCATTGGCGTCACCGAATGCCAGCGTGGCACACGGTGCTATATATGAGAATCTTTCCCCTTCTTCTTTTCAAAAGAGACAACCGGGCCAACTTCCTGCCGACTTGATCCGCCTGCGCAGCCTGGGTTTTCATAAATTCCTGATTTTCAAACTGATGCGCGAAGCGCGCCTGCAAGGGAAGTTCTTGTCCGACGTGGTAGCCGCCACCTGGGACCACCTGAAGCTCGCCCGCTGCCCCATCAACTACCTGCGATCGTTACTTGGCCGGCCCGTCGATTACCGGCATCTGCGCACCACTCAACAAGCTAAGGCCGACACGATCCAAGTCGCCGCCAAGCAAGCGGAGCAGGTGGCTGACGCGGTCGCGCGCCACGCTGGCCAGAGTTTCTACGATCGGACGGCCACTCAGCGCGTGACGCTCTCAACCGATGGCGCCGTGCTCACGTCGTTGGCCATTGACGAGCGTGCGCCACGGACCAGTACCGCTCAATGGCAAGCTGCGTGGTACGAGGCGGTCCAACGAGGTCGCTTAGTCCCGGCCACGCCGGGCCTCGAGGAACAGTTCAGTACGCAACGGCAGGCTAGGGTGATGACGCTGGTCGCTGCGACGTCCGCGGTTGCAGACACCCATTCGCGAGCCGATCGAGCAAGCGGTGCTCAGCACATGGCGACGCTGCGTGCACTGACACGTCAGTGGGTGATGGGGGCGGGAGGCGGGCGAGTCATCGTCTGATGCAAAACAATGCCGCGCGGGACCAGCAAAGCTGACAGTGCAGGGACCCGCGCGATGACGTTCGGCAGAAATGGGGGTTAATGCCCGCTCAGGACGTAGCGCATGCTAAATCGCTTGGCCAATTGCCCGAATCGTCGATCGAGCGTCCAGAGTAGAGTGGCTGGGGTGAGCAACGCCGACGCTAACAGAGTGCAGTCGATTGCGCCACACCCGTGGACGCGAAACCGAGAACAGTTCGGCGAGATCACTGACGGAGTGATTGCCGTCGCCATACAAGCGGCGCAACTCCTTTTGTGCTTGGCGGAGAGCTTCGGCTGCTTGCCTCGCAGTTTGCCTTTGGCCCGATATCGACAGACTCCGATCGACCCCGAAAGTATCCGGTAGCTATCGAATATCTACCTTGATCGTGTATTGCGCGATGTATGCACGTCGTATATACTTCATCCATACGTTTCACGCTCTTGGAGCCAGATATGTCTAAGGAAGCGATCTTTACCATGAAAATTGAACCCGAACTGCGTGCCGAGTTCATGGCCGAGGCCCAGCGTGTTCACCGCCCAGCGTCGCAGGTCGCTCGTGACCTGATGCGTGAATTTGTGCAGCGGCAGCGCGACGCACGTGTCTATGATGCGTATCTGCACGAGAAAGTTGCTGCTGCGCGGGAGTCCGTCGCAACAGGCGAGGGTGTCTCGAACGATGTTGTAGAGGCTGATTTTGCCGCCCGGCGTGCGAAAGCAATGGGCCGCGGATGAAGGTTGTTTGGACGCCCGAGGCACTGCTGGACCGAGATGCAATCTGGGAAGCGATCGAGGTCGACAATGCCGTCGCGGCCGCTGACATGGACGAGAGGTTTAGTGCGGCCGCTGCGCAATTGGCCGATTTCCCGTTGATTGGCCGTCTTGGCCAAGTATCGGGAACCCGAGAATTCATTCCGCATCCGAGCTACCGACTGGTGTATGACGTGGCGAGCGATGTAGTGTGGATTCTCGCCGTGGTGCATACCGCGCGCCGGTGGCCGCCAGTCCATGAATAGGACGTTTGCCCATCAACAACGTTAGGATACGGCGCTCCCGGTTTTTAATTGGTAGCCGATAGCTACCAGATACCAAGAAACTGAATCCAGCCCGGCGAAGGGGGGCGTCGACATCGGCGCCACCGTGGAGCAAGATTACGAGAGCCTTCTCGCCCGCGACGAGCGCGAGGTGTTCGGATTCGGTCTCAACGTCGACTGTTGCCGTCGTCTCCGGTGTTTGGGCGGGCCGTAGATTCGCGGACTGAGGGAGCTTTATCCACAAGGAGTTTGGTCGATATGAACATGCTGACGGGTTTCGATATCGCAGGGCTCTTCGTTGTTTTGATCAGCATCGGGTTGGTGCTGCGCGACCGGACAAAGCTCGGGGTCATCGCGGGATTCGTGGGGCTTCCATTCATCATGACGGTGCGCGCGATATCGGACGGGGCACTGTCTCTTTCTTCCGGTAGCTTGATTCTGGTTGCGATCGGGGCGGTGGCGGCCGTTGTCCTGTATTGGCTGGCCAGTCACCGTGCCAATGGGTTGATCGCCCTGATGACCAAGAAATAAAGCTAAGAGAGGATGATGAGTCGCACGGGAATTAAAGCGGCGCTCGCGGCGCTCGCGTTGGTCGGGATGGCGCTGTTGTTCGTCGGCATTCTGTACCTGGCGATGCCGGTGCCCGCCGGTTGGGGGCATCCGGTGCTCGCCATGTTGAGCTGCGGCCTGGTGGCGATCGCCGTCAAGCCGTGGCTGCGTGCGGACTGACACATGGGGGTGGCCTCAAGAAATCTATGGTCACCCCTACGTGGACGGCAAGAGGGGGAGTCCTATCCCGGGTTTGGCGTGTTGGCCTGTCTGAGCTGACAGCTTGATGCAAGGCAGGGGAGGTTGATAGAGTCAGGGCGCGTCTCGACCTCCCCGAGCGGGACGTAAGTGGAAAATTCTTGGTTGCGGCCGTTGTCACAGGCGGCCGCCTTTTTTAGCGTACCGTCAATGCCGATAACTCCCCTTATCGGCGTGCCAAGGCAGTCTGCGCGTCGCGATCACGCAGCCCCAACCCGGCGCCGGCCGGGTTTTTTATTGCCAGGCACCCCTCCGTCCGATGGACGTCTTACCAAAACTGATACATCTGATAACTCTACTTATCGCGAGTACTGTTGATGGCATCGTCGGAAGCGATACCAAATTTTGGTATATAATCGACGCATCATGAGGAGGTGCGCGATGCCGCGGAATACATCGATCTCTCTGGGGGATCATCTGACCCAGTTTGTAGACACCCAGGTCGCGTCTGGCCGCTACGGCTCGGCCAGCGACGTGGTTCGGGCGGGCCTGCGCCTGCTCGAGACCCAGGAAACCGAGCTGCGGGCCCTGCAGGAAGCGCTCCGCGCCGGCGAGGCCTCCGGCGAGCCGGCGGCTTTCGACGGTCAGGGGTTCCTCGCGCGCATGCGTGCCAAGCATGCGGGCTAAGGCCCGGGCGGTCAGGCTAACGCCGTTGGCCGAGGCCGATCTCGAGGACATCTGGACCTATACGTTCGAGCAGTGGTCACTCGAACAGGCCGAGCGCTACGTCG
>NZ_JAWJWL010000039.1:0-39092 GCF_034721475.1 Burkholderia alba
CCAGTGCGATTTCCTTGCCGATGCCGCTCGCCGCGCCCGTCACGACCGCGGTCTTGCCATTCAGATTGCTCATGATCGAATCCCTGTTGAAAGAGGAGAAAAAGGAAACCGCGCGGTTACTGCGCGAGGTAATCGTAAATGACTTCGCCGAGATCGAGCGTCAGGTCGGCGATCAGGTGGCGGGCTTCGACGATTTCGAGCACCGGCAGGTCGGCGACCGGCGCGAGCGCGTGCGGCGCGAGCTGCAGCGACGCGGGGCCTGTCCACGCCCCCTTCATCCGGATGTCCTGCAGGTAATAGCGCACCAGCTCGCACACGCGGGGGGAGCCGTCGACGTGCGGAATGATCTTCAGCAGGTAGTTCGCGCCGGCGAGGCGCTTGGCCTGCTCGTCGTTGTCGAGTTCCTTGTGCTTGTAGCCCATCGTGCCCGTCGCGACGCGCACCGGACCGTAGTCGAGCGTACCGAGCAGCGTGTCGATGTGGGTTTCGAGCGTCGGCTGTGCGAGTTTCTTCGGGAAGCCCCACAGTTCGCGGCCGCCGGCGATCGGCGGGTGATCGTTCAGGTACATCGCGAGCGTATAGCCGCCCGGCTGGCCGTTGAACTCGACGGGGATCACCTGACCGCTTTCGGTGTAATCGCCGAAGCCGGTCGAGTCGGGCATGCGGATGAATTCGTAGTGCACGAGCGGTTCGACGACTTTCAGCGGCTCCGGCACGATCTCGCGCAGCCGGTCCATGTCGGTGCGATAGGTGATGATCAGGAATTCCCGATCAACGAAACGGTATGGCCCCATCGGAAACGCGGGGCTGGTGAGGGGCATCGCAAACGCTTTCGACCGGACTTGGCTGGGGTTCATGCGGACTCCTTGTTGATCGCTTCGTTGATGAGCGGTGTCGATATCCTATGCTTCTGTGAATGAATTGTGCGATGCCGCAAGTGGAAAAGATTATTGCTTAAATAGAGATTCTGGACCGACAAATATTGATAATGTTGAGACCATTCCCATGGATTCTTGCCCAGGCATGCATGGTGGCCGCACCGGATGACGGCCGCATGTGCATAGGGTGAGAGTTTTCGGGAGGCCAGGTGAGAGAGTACGGGAATCGATGCGCCGGCGCACCCGGCGGGCCGTCACGATTGCCGTTGAACTTCTGCGGTGCACACGCGTTCAAAGAGGCGCATCGCTATAATTTTCGATTTCCCTTTCAATGCGTCGCGCACCGGTATCGAGCGTTTCGACGTGCGCACGTCGCAGCATCGTGCGAATCGATTTCCCCCGTCTCGCACGGCCCGCTTTCGTCTCTATTTCATGCAGAACTTCAATCTCGCTGTCTTTTCCGCACTCAACGCGGGCGCCAACCCGCATCCCGCCGTTGCCCATCTCGCCGTGTTCGCCGCCCAGTGGCTCGTCTACGCGGTGCCGTTGCTGCTGTTGCTGACCTGGTCGATGGGCACCCACGCCACGCGCCGGCAAACGATCGAGGCGGGGCTGGCCGCCTGTGCGGCGCTCGTGCTGGCCCAGGTGATTTCATTCTGCTGGTATTCGCCGCGGCCGTTCGTGGCGGGCGTCGGTACGCAGCTCGTTGCGCACGCGCCCGACGGTTCGTTCCCGAGCAATCATATGACCTTCATCTGGAGCATCGCGGCCGGCATGCTGCTCGCCGGTACGACGCGCGCGGCCGGTGTCGCGCTGGCGGTCATCGCGGCGATGACCGCATGGGGGCGGATCTATGTCGGCGTGCATTGGCCGCTGGACATGGTGGGCGGCGTGCTGGTGGGCACCGCGGGTGCGCTGGCCGTGCATCTGTACGGCCGAGGGTTGACCGGGTTGTGCGATCGCATCGGCGAAGCGTTGCATGCGACGGTGTTCGGCCGCTTGCATACGCCTTGAGCGCCTGCTGTTTCAGGTTTGACGGAGCCTCCTGCCGCGGGCGGCGCGGATCAGCCCGGCGTTCTGGCGGCGGGCGTTCGCGTGGGTTCGCCGGTGGCGGCAGCGCTGTCCGCATCGGCGCCGCCGTGCAGTTCGGTGCTGTCGTTCGGTAGTCGCTGCACGGCTTCGCGATCGAGCGCGCTGTCCTTGAGGATCGCGCACATCGCGACGAACAGGGCCAGCGCGATCGCGCCGAGGCTGCAATAGCCGGCGATCCGGAGGTTTCGCAACAGGCCTGACGGTGTGCTGTGTCGGGTCATGACGGTGCACCCAGGTATTGAAAACAGGCTTCGCTACGATGCATTGCCGGCGTAGCGGGCTCGCGCGAAGCCCGTGGCGAGCACCACGAGCGCTCCGCTGGCGCCGCCGCCGCCGATGCTGCCGAACAGCATGCCGCGATCGAATCCATCCGCCGTCTGCGCGGCGCCGCCCAGCGCGATCTTGATCAATTCCCCGCCGATGCCGCCGCCGATGATGCCCGCGAGGGTGTTGCCGACGGGCCCGAGGCTGTATTTCTCCAGCAGCGAGGCCGCCACGTTGCCGCCGGTCGCGCCGCTGACGAGTTGAATGATCAGGCCGAGCATCGACATGACGTGTCCTCTTCGACGGTTGGACAGGGGGACGCGGTGCGTGTTCGATCCTTGCTCGGCGTCTTCCCGGGCGGCAACCCGGATGCGGAACGATAGGATCGACGTTTGAACAGGTATAGGACATGCACCGGAGAGATGCAAACCTGCCGGGGGAAAAGGGGATAGATCTGGGTGCCGAACGCCGAACGCCGAACGCCGAACGCCGAACGCCGAACGCCGAACGCCGAACGCCAAACGCCAAACGCCAAACGCCAAACGCCAAACGCCAAACGCCAAACGCCAAACGCCAAACGCCAAACGCCAAACGCGCGGCAGGCGCGTAAGCCTGCCGCGCGTTCGGCGGAGATCAGTCGTCGAGCGATTCGTGGACTGCGACCGCGCCTTGCTTCCAGTAGGCGGCGGCCCGGATGCGCGATTTGTCGACGCCGCGTTCGCCGCACAGATGCTGGCGCACGCCGCGCATCGCCGCCGCCTCGCCGGCGGCCCACACATAGCCGTCGCCGGCAGGCAGCGGCAGGTCGCGCACCGCTTGCAGCAGGGCGCTGTCACCGTTGACGGCGGGCGGTTCATCGCGGCGATGGCGCCACACGACATACAGATCGGCATCGGTCCGGAACTCGACCTGCGCGGAGAAATCGGCGACTTCCAGCACCGCCGCCACGCGGGCACCGGCGGGCAACTCCTCGAGCCGGCGCGCGATGGCGGGCAGCGCCGTGTCGTCGCCGATCAGCAGATGCCAGTCGAAATCCTTCGGAATCACGAACGAGCCGCGCGGGCCGCCGATGCCTAGCGTCTGGCCGACGCGTGCCTGCGCGGCCCATTCCGACGCCGGACCGGGGTGATGCAGCACGAATTCGAGATCGAGTTCGCGCGCGGCGCGATCGTAGCGACGCGGCGTGAAATCGCGCGCGACGGGCTTCGACGCGCCTTCCGGGAAAACGGGGCCGTCCGGCCCGAGCGTGGGCAGCGTCGGTGTTTCCCGGCCGGGCGCCGGGAAAAAGACCTTGATGTGATCGTCGAACGACGCCGACTCGAAATCGTCGAGATCGGGGCCCGTCAGCGTCACGCGCAGCAAGTGCGGCGTGACGGCGGCGACGCGTTTCACCTGCAGCAGGCGGAACTTGAGGGCATGACGGACGCGGACCACCGCGCGGTCGGTTGGGTTGTGCATGTATCGGTTCTCCATGAGCGGCCGGACGGGATGTCAGGCGGCGGGGCTGCCTTCGATGTCGGCGACGGCGCGCCGCAGGATCGCGGCGATGCGGCGCTGCTCGTCGGCGGGGGCGCCACTCTTGCGCATCAGCGCATGTCTGAGCGCCATCTTTGCTTCGACGAAGTCCGGCAGCCAGCCATGGCTTTCGTCGGTCACGTCGCCGGTCTCGCCGGCGAAGGCGCGGCGCATGAATTCCATCTTGCGGCCGAGATGGGTGAGCTTCGCGAACAGCAGATCGACGCGTTCGCGCTGCGCGTCGAGATGGGTCTGACCGGCTTCCGCGAGCGCGTAGCGCTTGCGATTGCCTTCGACCTGCACGGAAACGTAGCCGACTTCCTCCAGGTACGTCAGCGCCGGGTAGACCATCCCCGGGCTCGGTGCGTAGAAGCCGCTCGAACGCGTGTCGAGCGCCTTGATCAGCTCGTAGCCGTGGCTCGGCTGCTCGGCGAGCAGGGCGAGCAGCAGCAACTGCAGGTCGTCGGAGCTGAACTGGCGGCCGCGGGGCAGGCCGTCGTCATCGCCGCCGAAACCGCCGAAGCCGCCCGGGCCGCCGCCCATCCCGCCGGAAAACGGGCCGAAGCCGCGGCGCCCGCCGCCGCGATGGCGGCCGATCGCATGCCAGAGGGCTTCGAATGCGGAACGGTCGCGCCAGTTGAACGGGTCGCGACCTTGATGAGAATGGCAATGAGCATGGGGGTGACGCATCGCAGGGCTCCATCGTGTCGTAAGATGTATCTTAAGATATATATCGAAAGATACAAAGTCAACGTGAATATTAGGGGGCGGAGCGTGGGGTGGGGTGCCGCGATGCGGCGGTCATTTGCATGCTACGGAGGGGACGAGATGCCGGAAAGCGGCTTTCGCTCCCCGTCACGCGATGGGCAAGCGTGCCTTCCGCCGCCTGTTCTTGCCCCTGCATGATTGCCTCTTTATCGCGGGCTCGGATTCCGGGAGCGTCGCCAAGTGGGTTCGGAGTCGCGGGCCATGCGAAGCGCCGCGCGGGATACAAGGCGAGCTTTGCCGGCGGCCGGGACGTATCGTGAGCAAGACTGCCCGGACACGAACATGACGCGCCGGCGGCGATCGAGATGGACAGGATGGTTGCGATGCATCTATCGCGTGTCGTCGGGTTTGACGGAGATCCTTCGCGATAAATTTCGGAATCCTGTCGATAAAAGTCTCCGTTACGACCAGGGTGGATGGAACGACCCGCGACGCGACGACGACAGGGCTGCGCCGGACTACCGCCGCCCATCGACGGGCGAGCGGCAAGCTCAGGGCGGGAGGCCGCATCGCTCTCGACGGCGTGCCCGGCGGAACGGCACGACGCGGGCGAACGCCGCGCGACCGGCGACATACCGCGATGACGCGGGCCTATGCCGAGAGACGTGGTTGGACGCGGTCGAGTCGCACGATCGGCCATCGCCGCGCATCCGGCGCGCCGCGACGAACCGCGAGCCGCCCGGCGCGTTCATTCATCTGTCGTGCGTTTTCAGAATCCGCCAGCCTTCCTCGAGGCCGCCGCGCAATGCTTCCTCCTCCGTCAGCCACTCGGGCGACACGGTTTCGGGAACGGGCAGATCGACGCGCACGTTGTCGCGAAAGAACTGGATTTCAGCCACCCAGGCGCCGCGCGTATTGCGCGCCGACTGAACCCGGATCTCATACTGCCGATAGGTATCGCTTGCCTGCATATGAAATGATTCCTTGCAGTTCGTGAAATATTCGCCGCCGCCGGGACGATTTCCTGCGCCAGCAGCCCGGAATCGCGGCGCGCGGCGCCTTGAGCGGAGCGGGTTTGGCGCGCGCGCGACCTTGCCGCCCGCCCGTGCGCGATCATTGCCGTACCGTCGGCGCATGCGCGGCGGATCACTCAAATGCCCCGATCCGGATCGCGCGGCGCGCCGCTTGAGTGATAGCATGAACGCAAGCTCGGCGAAAGCCGAATCATTCGCATACCGATATATCCGATGCGGGAAGGCCGACCTCGTATCGCGGCGTACGGTGGCACGCATCGTGCAGGCCATCCGTCACGCATGACGGAACAGCATCGTTCGCGCGCATGGCAATGCGCCGGCGCATGGCGCGTAGCCGCCGGCCGAATGTCGTCATTGCAAGGATCAACGAACGTGAGCCTATCCATTTTCCACGATGCGATCGCACGGCAGGCGGTGTCCGCCCAGGCATACGAACTGGCGAGGCAAGCCTATCAAGACGACAGGACGGCGGCCGGGCGGCAGTCCGCCGTGTCCCGGCAGCACAAGGCGGCTGACGCCTATCGCGAAGCCGCGAGGGCCCGCGAAGCCGCGATCGGATGCTGAGCCGGGCCGCGCCGGCGCATTCCCTGTATTTTCGCGAGGGCCGAGATGACACGACAACGGATCGTTGCAATATTCGACAACGCAACGGATGCCGGGAAGGCCAGCCGGGATTTCGACGCGCTTTCCGAGAAGGACGAAGGGTTCCGCATCGAACGCGGTGTGATGGTGCAGAAGGAACCGGCCGGCAAGCTGACCGTGCTCGATACCGAAGTGCGGACGTTCTGCGGTGCGCTGAGCGGTGCGTTGATCGGGATGCTGGGCGGCCCGGCGGCGACCGCCGGGCTGGCCGCCGGCGCGGGAACGGGCGTGGCGGCCACCGCGCTGCTCGACAGCGCATTCGTCGAGTCCGTGTCGGCGCAGCTGCCGCCGGGGAGCGTCGCTTGCATCCTGGAAGCGAAGGAACTGACGCCGTTCTCGGTCGACAACTTCGTCAAGGGCTTTGGGGGAAAGGTTCTGCGCCGCGCGCTGGGCTGATGCGCCGCTGCGGCGGGATCGCCGGCGGCGCGCAACGACTGTCTGGAGGAACGATCTTGAGCATCGATCAAACATACCGGCGATTCCGCATCGCCGCTGCGCTGTCCCCGCTGCCCGGCAACCGGGCGCTCGCGGTCGTCGACGTGACGACGGAAGATCCGGCGCGGATCGGCGATCTCGGCACCGAGCAATTCCTGCAGGTCAGGAAATGGGTGGAGGCGAACGATGCGGATCTGCTGGCGGTTGTCGTGAGCGAATGCAAGGTCGCGATCGACCACTACGCGGACGACGTCGACGATAGCTGAGTACCGCGCAGCACGGAGCCGCGCTCGGAGGCCGCCGCGGAGCGCGTGACCGCATCGACGTTCAGGTGAAGGGGGCGCGGTGGGGTATGCGTGTTGCCGCCGCCGCCATCTATTTCATCGTCATGGCGCGGCACTCGCCCGCCGGGCGCGAAGCGCGCGGCGGCGAGCAAGCAACCGTTCGCGTTACGACGACGCGACCGTGACCGACGCTTCGCTCGTCAGCATCAGGAACGTCAGGCTTTCGCGCAGATAGAGGCGGACGGCCTTGTCGGTGTGGCTCTGATACCCGATCGACAGATCCTGGCCGAGATGCAGCTCGAAATCGCCGCCGCGCGTCGACAGCACGCTGCCGCCGTCGATCGCCGGCGCCCAGATGATGTCGCCGTTGACGATGCGCTTGATGTGCTCGATGACCGGATAGCCCTGGTCGCGCGCCTCGCCGAGCGCGGTGTAGGCATCGGCGCCGAACAGGACCGAGTACGGGCCGTCGACGCCCGCGAGCCGCAGCGCTTCGAGCGCATTGCTGATCGCGTTCGGATAGTCGGCGACGTTCGCCGGCAGTTCGAGCTTCGCGTTCGACGAACCTTCGCGGATGCCGATGATACCCGCCGCCTTGTAGCCGTCGAAGATCGCGCGATCCTCCGCGTATGCGAGCGCCTTCGCCGCGTCCTTCGCGGGCTGCCAGTCGGAATCGTTCGCGCCGCGCTCGACGTCGTCGATCGCGTCGCGCTGCAGTTCGAACGGCACGGTCAGCTCGACCACCGCGCGGAATTCGCGCAGCTTCGCACCGACGCCTTGCTGCGGCGCCGTGACCGTCTTCTGGTGGCCGGTACCGACGCCCGCGAGATCGGCGCCGCCGGGCCCCTTCACATCGACCACGCGGCGCCCTGCGATGGAGCGCTTGAAGGTCCGCGCGACTTCTTCCTCGATCTGTTCCCAGGCGGCATGGGAGATGGGGGCGAGTGAGCGATGCAGATTATTCATATTGACGCGTTCCTTTGAGAGAGCCGATGTTCAGCGTGCCGTCGACGGGCGGCGCGGCGGGAGCGGCCGCGCCGGCGTCGGGCGCGGGGAGGCGCTCGGCGAGCGCTTCCAGCAGCGTCGCCGACGGCACGAAGAACAGGCCGCCCGTCACCGCGCGGCTGTAGTCGAGCAGCCGGTCGTAGTTGCCGGGCGGACGGCCGACGAACATGTTTTCCAGCATCTGTTCGATCGGCGCGGGCGAGCGCGCGTAGCCGATGAAGTAGGTGCCGAACTCGCCCGAGCCGGGCCGGCCGAACGGCATGTTGTCGCGCAGGATTTTCACTTCGGTGCCGTTCTCGTCCAGTGTGGTCAGCGAGCTGTGCGAGCAGCTCGGCTTGACCGCTTCGTCGAGTTCGATGTCGGAGAGCTTGGTGCGGCCGATGATGCGTTCCTGCGTTTCGACGGACAAGGCGTTCCAGCCCGCCATGTCGTGCAGGTATTTCTGCACGATCACGTAGCTGCCTGCTTCGAACGCCGGATCCTCGTCGCCGATCAGCGTGAAATGGCGCGCTTCGCGGCCGGCCGGATTCTCGGTGCCGTCGACGAAGCCGACCATGCTGCGCTGGTCGAAGTAGCGGAAGCCGTGGATCTCGTCGACGACCGATACCGCGTCGCCGAGGCGGCCGAGCAACTGGGTGGCGAGTTCGAAGCAGAGATCCATCGCTTCCGCACGGATGTGCAGCAGCAGGTCGCCGGGCGTCGCGACGGCGACGCGCTCGCCCGTGCCGACTTCGCGGAACGGATGGAGCGCGGCCGGCCGGGGCGCGCCGAACAGCGTGTCCCATGCGGCGGCGCCGAAGCCGCACACGCATGACAGGTTGCCGGCCGGCACGCGCTTGCCGACGGAGCGGACGAGCGCGGCGACGTCGCCGCACCACGCGCGCACGGTGTCGGCATGCGCGTCGCCGGCGGCGAGCGTCGCGACGATGAAGATCGCGCTGCGGGAGATGGGCGTATCGACGGCTTGGGATTCGGGGGCGTCGTTTTGCATCGGATCGAAGTGGGCTATCCGTGGTCAGCCCGTCAAAACAGCGATGGGCGACGTGAGGAACGTAAAAAATACCGCCTGATCGGGCAGCTTGGCGGGGGATCTGTATTGGCGACGGCAGCCGGTTGTACAGGAGGTCGACCGGACGATTGTATGCGCTCGTCCCGATTCCGTGAAGGACGTGCCTCCCGGCCGCGCGCAAACGGCGGACATCGATGTTCCGCCGTGCGTCAGGGGAACCTGGCGAGGCGATGAAGGGGCGCGCCCGATGCGATCCCGTCGGCACGCATCCGTCGATTTCGGCGGGGATGGCCGCAACGGCGGCATTGACGACGCATGGCGATGTGTCTCGAACGTGACAATCGATGTGCGCTGTCGTCCATTCCGATCCGATCCCTATCGCGAGGCGTTTGCGTGACGCAGCGGGCGATGCATGCGGACGATTCGACCGAACCTGCCGGATCGCATTCGGCAAGACGGTTCGACCGAACGGCGGCGCGCATGGCGGCGCCGATGGCGAAGCGGCATGGATACGCCGTCCACGCGAGGCTCGCGCAGTACGCGGCCAAGTCGCCGCGCCCGTCAGCCCGATGCGGCGGCTACCGCAACTGAACCGCCGCCAAAAACAACACCATGCTGCCGATGGCCCCATCGAGCACGCGCCATGCCACCGCGCGTTTGAACCACGGGGCGAGCAGCCGCGCGCCGTAACCAAGCCCGAGAAACCACAGCGCGCTGACCGTCATCGCGCCGATCGCGAATGCCAGCCGTGCGCCTGCCGGCTCGCGAGCGCCGGCCGTGCCGATCAGCAGGAACGTGTCGAGATAGACGTGCGGGTTGAGCCACGTGAAGGCGAGCGTCATCAGCACGATCGGCCATGCGCGCTGCACCGGCGGCGCGGCGGCGGTACCGTCCGCGTCGAGCGCGTCGTGATGCGGCCGGAACGCGCGGCGCAGCGCGTTGATGCCGAACCACGCGAGATAGGCCAGCCCGACATACAGCACCGCATGCACGAAGGTCGGATAGCGTTCGACCAGCACCGATGCGCCGCCGACGCCCGCGCCGATCAGGATCATGTCGGACAACGCGCACAGCAGCACGATCTTGCCGACGTGCGAGCACATGATGCCCTGCCGGAGGACGAACGCGTTTTGCGCGCCGATGGTGACGATGAGCGACGCGCACAGCGCCGCGCCGTGAGAGAAGGCGATCCAGTTCATGAGTTCTGCGGGGAGGGAAGGTGGACGAATCCAGCGAGTCGGGCTAGTCTGCGGTTTTCATAAGAATAAGAAAAGCTAAATTACCTAATGCCGATTAAGGAATTCTAATGTTGGACTACGCGTTGCTCGATGCGCTTGCCGCCGTGATCCGCCAGGGCTCGTTCGAACGGGCCGCGAAAGAACTGAATGTGTCGCCTTCGGCGGTGTCGCAGCGGGTGAAACTGCTCGAGGAGCGGGTCGGCAGCGTGCTGGTGAAGCGCGGCCAGCCCTGCGTCGCGACGACATCCGGCGCGCTGCTATGCCGTCATACGGAGCGGGTGCAAATGCTCGAGGCGGAGCTGTCGGGGCGGATGCCCGCGCTGCCGGGCGCGCTGGCCGGCGCGTGGCCGACGCTGCGGGTGGCGGTGAACGACGATAGCGTCGCCACCTGGTTCATCGACGCGGTGGGGCCGTTCTGCGCGGAGAGCCGCACGCTGCTGGATCTGGTCATCGACGACCAGGACTACACCGCGGAGCGGATTCGCGACGGCAGCGTGCAGGGCGCGGTGACCGCGCAGGCGGAGCCGATCCAGGGCTGCCGCTCGACGCGGCTCGGCCGGATTCGCTATCGGGCGGTCTGTTCGCCCGAGTTCTTCGAACGCTATTTCAGCGCGGGCCTGAATCGCGAAGCGCTGCGGCATGCGCCTTGCGTGATGTTCAATGCGAAAGACGGCCTGCAGGCGCGCTTCATCCGGCGCGTGACGCGCGCGGATCTCGATCCGCCGCGGCACTGGATTCCGCACGTCGCCGGCTATCTGCGCGCATGCGAAACGGGGCTCGGCTGGGGGATGTGTCCGGACCGGATGATCGAGCGGCAGCTCGCGGCGGGCGAGCTGATCGATCTCTCGGAGGGCCGGTCGATCGACATCGAGCTCTATTGGCAGAGCTGGCGTCTCGCGATCGGCTGGCTCGACGATTTCAGCGCCGCGCTGAAGGCGCGCGCGGCGTTGTTGCTCGATTGACGGCGGCTTGAGCCGGCGGCGTCACAGTCGCTGCAGCGCGTCGAAATCGACAATGCGGACGACACGCCCCTGCATTTCGATCAACCCGCGCTTCTGGAATTTCGACAGCGTGCGGCTGACCGTTTCGAGCGTCATCCCGAGATAGCTGCCGATATCCTCGCGCGTCATGCGCAGGTTGAATTCGGCCGCCGAATAGCCGCGCTTCAGATAGCGCGACGACACGTCGAGCAGGAAAGCCGCGACGCGTTCTTCCGCGTTGAGCGAACCGAGCAGCATCGTTTGCGACGTTTCGCGGACGATCTGCTCGCTCATCAGCTTGTGCATGCGCAGCTGCATCGTGCCGGCTTCCGAGCACAGCGATTTGAGCGCGCTGTACGGAATCACGCAGACGGAGCTGTCCTCGAGCGCGACGGCGGTACGCGGATGCGCATCGTCGCAGATCCCGTCGAGGCCGAGCGCTTCGCCGGCGAGGTGCAGCCCGGTGACCTGCTCGCGGCCGTCGTGACGCGTGGCGACGGTCTTCAGCGAGCCGGAGCGTACCGCGTACAGGTTGTCGAACCCATCGCCTTCGCGAAACAGCGTTTCGCCGCGCCGCACCGGCCGTGCCGCGCAGATCACCGCTTCGAGGCGGATCAGCGCGTCGGGCGCGAGCCCTTGCGGCATGCACAGATGCCGCATCGCGCACGTGGAGCAATGGGCGGTCGGACGCGGTGCCCACGTACCGGCGGCATGGACGGAAGCGCAAGGGCGGGCGGCGACGGGCGTTAGCATGATGGCTGGACTCTGACGTGGAATCGACGCAACCATTGTCCCACCGCAAAACCGCGCCGTTGAGTGACAAAACGCCGCGATGCGGCGCGCGGTCGCGGCGCGGCGAATCGCCCTGTCGCGGCGCGGCGCCGCTCGACGATCAGCTTTCCTGATCGTTCGCGTGCGCGGCGGACGGAATCAACAGTACCGGCAGCGTTGCCTGACGCACGCACTGCTCGGCGACGCTGCCGAGCACGAGCCGCTTGAAGCCGCGGCGGCCGTGCGTGCCGAGCACCACCAGGTCGGCGCCGAAGGCCTTTGCACCGTCGAGTATCAAGGACGAGACGTCGGCCAGCGACGACGCTTCGTCGAGCTTCATCTCACCCTTCACGCCCGCCGCCTTCATCTGCTGAGCGAAGTCCTTCGAGAGATCGTTGCCTTGCGCGACGAGCTGGTTGTGCAGCACGGACGGATCGTAGCCCGGCACGTTGTAATAGATCGCGGCATTCTCGACGACGTAGTACGGCTGCAGTTCCGCGTCGTTGGACCGGGCGAGCGCGAGCGCCGCCTCGAATGCATGGCGCGAGGTTTCGCTGCCGTCGACTGCCACCAGGATGCGTTTGTACATGATGTCTCCGTGACGAGGTTGGGATCGGGCCGGCCGTGCGGCCGATACGGGAGGCGTTGCGTCCGGGCAGAGTAAACGATTGCCGGGGAGCGTGCAGCGAGTCAGATCAAGCCGCATGCGATGAATCGGTTTGTTACCATGCCCGGCGAAGCGGAATGGGGTGCGTCCCGCCGGCCTGACGGCGCCGCCGTGCGGTATGGTCCGGCGCAACACGGTTCCGTTCCATCGCCGCCGCTCCGAAGGCGGCGACGCGCAACGTGCGAAGGAGAGTGAATGAACGATCACAGCCGGCGGTATCCCGATCCGTCGATCCGGATCCTCGATCCGCGGTTCGAGGCGCTGCGCGTTGCCTCGGCGTCCGTCGAATGCCTTTATCAAGGAACCCGCTGGTCCGAGGGGCCGGTATGGTTCGGCGACGGACGCTATCTGTTGTGGAGCGACATCCCGAACGACCGGATGCTGCGCTGGGACGAACCGAGCGGCGAGGTCCGGGTGTTCCGTCAATCGTCGAATCATGCGAACGGCAATACCCGCGATCGGTCCGGACGGCTCGTGACTTGCGAGCATCTGACCCGCCGCGTGACCCGCACCGAATACGACGGCGCGATCACCGTGCTTGCCGACCGCTTCGAAGGCAAGCGTTTCAATTCGCCGAACGACGTGATCGTGAAGTCCGACGGCTCGATCTGGTTCACCGATCCGGGGTTCGGTATCGAGAGCTTCTACGAAGGGGAGAAGCAGGCGTCGGAGATGCCCGAGCGGGTCTATCGGATCGATCCGCACAGCGGCGCCGTCACGATGGTGGTCGACGATGCGCGCGGCCCGAACGGGCTGGCGTTCTCGCCGGACGAGTCGACACTGTACGTCGTCGAATCGAAAGCGCGGCCGCGCACGATCCGCGCGTATGTCGTCGCGAGCGACGGCCGGTCGGTCGGCCGCGGCCGGACGCTGATCGATGCGGGCGCCGGGACGCCGGACGGTTTCCGCATCGACCTGCACGGCAATCTGTGGTGCGGCTGGGGGATGGGTACGGACGAACTGGACGGCGTGCGCGTATTCACGCCGCAAGGCGAAGTGCTCGGCCATATCGCGTTGCCCGAGCGCTGCGCGAACGTCTGCTTCGGCGGGCGGCACCGGAACCGGCTCTTCATGGCGGCGAGCCACGGCCTGTACTCGCTTTACGTGAACACGCAAGGCGTGCCGGGCGGTTGAGCGGGGCGCGAGCGGGCGCCCGCTGCCCGCCGGTCAATACCCGACGCGAAACACCCGGCCCGTCTCCGCGCCGTTGACGCTGCGGCTGAACGCCAGCGCGGCGCGGCTGACCGGCACCGCCTGGTGCCCGCGGAAGAACTCGCCGTAAGCGCCGAGCGATTCCTCGAAGACGGTCGGGCTGACGACGTTGATCCGCAGCCCGCGCGGCAGTTCGACGGCCGCATTGCGCACGAAGCCCGCCAGGGCGGCGTTGACGGCGGCCGCGTTGGCGCCGCCGTGGAACAGCGCGTCGCCGATGATGCCGCTCGTCAGCGTGAACGAGCCGCCCGCATTCAGGCGGTGTTGTCCCGCGAGCACCAGGTTCACCTGGCCGAGCAGTTTGTCCGCGAGACCGCTCGCGAACTGTTCGCTGTCGGTCTCGCCGAGCGCGCCGAAATGCACCGACCCCGCGGCCGCCACGACCGCGTCCACCGGCCCCACCGCGTCGTACAGCCGCTGCACGCTGCCGAAGTCCTTCAGGTCGACCCGGACGTCGCCGTGCGAGCGCCCGGCCGAGATGATTTCATGGTGTTGCCGCAGCGCCGCGGCGATCGCGCTGCCGAGCGTGCCGGCGGCGCCGACGATCACGATTTTCATGCCGAATCCCAAAGATTGAACGATGGGGCGATTGTCGTCGCGCGACGCGGGCCGAACAAGCCGCATCGCCGATCGGGTGTTGAAACCCACGGTTTCGAATCGCCGCCGCGCCGCCGCCGCTGGGCGGCCGCGCTCAGCGCGGAATCGGCGCGAGCTCGAAGATGCGCGCGGGGCGCCGCGGATGGCTGGGCCAGTGCTCGCGTCCGCGCGGGCGGTAGGCCGGCTCGTCGTCCTCGGGCCGCCCGGGCGGTGCGGCGTCGAACCCCTTGTCGATCACCATGTAGCCGGCGCGCAGCGCGACCCTCGGGTGATTGCCGCCTTCGCGGCTGTCGAATCCGGCGAAACCGTCGGGGGTCTCGGGCATCGCGTTGACGAGCGACGCATTGCTCGTCGTGATCTGGTCCGGGGAGATTGTGCCGCTCGCATGACGGGCGGCTTCGCGGTTTTTGCCGTCGGTGTCGACGGTGCTGTCGTGGCCGGCGTCGTTGTGGAGTTCGGCGCTGCGCGACGCGGGAAGCGTCGTGCGTGGTGACGGAGACATCGTGGTGCTCCTCGCGGCGAGCGCGGCCCGGACCACAGCAAAACCCGTTCCGGGGACGACGGGAAAAGGCGCGCGGGCGGACGCCGCCGCCGCGCCGCGCGCTCCAGTATCCGCATCATTTATTTCAACTAGAAGGCACGATTTCTACAGAGTATGATTCTTTTCCAGTGAGGCCGCATGCGCTGCTCCGAGCATGCGGTTTCCGCCCGCACAGGGCCCCGCGGCACCCTTAACGGACGGGTAGTGAAGAAGAAAGTAAGGGACTTAAGGTGGGCGGACTCATGCACTCAATGACTACGGCTTTCACGCATCGCGGTTATCTGCTGAACTGCGCGCCGGCGCGCGCCAACGACGGGTCTTTCCAGCCTTACGTCGTCATTTCCCGATCCAGCGACGGCGAGCTCGTCGCGAATCGGTTCTTTCCGTCCGATCTCCATTTCAACGACGAGGATGCTGCGGTCGCGCATGCGCGCGACTGGGCCGTGCGCTGGATCGATGCGAGCAGCATGACGATTTAGCGTGCGGGGCGTTACGCCCCGCTTTCCGCTGCGGCGGCCAAAACGCGGTAATCTTGCGGAACCCGTCACTTTTATCAGCGGCCGTGCACCAAGACGCGGCCGCTTGCCTTTACCCATGCCGAAATCGCCTGTCCGAAACTGGGGTCTCGACCAGATCGTCACCGAGTTGCGCGAGTCCCGCGAACAGCTGCACCGTACCCGTCATCCGCTCGGCATTCGCGAGCTGCCGTCGCGCGATGCGATCTGCAAGATTGTGACCGGGCTGCGCGCGTCGCTGTTTCCGACCCACTACGGCGCGCCCGACCTGACGGATGAAAGCGTCGATTACTACGTCGGGCATACGCTCGAAAGCACGCTGCGCCTGCTGGCCGAACAGATCCGCCGCGCGCTGCCGTTCCTGCCGGAGCATGCGGACACGCCGTCGGCCGAGCTCGACGAACGCGCGTTCGAGATCGCGCGCGAGTTCGGCACGCAGCTGCCCGCGATCCGCGCGCTGCTCGTCAGCGACATTCAGGCCGCGTACGCCGGCGATCCGGCCGCGCAGCACATCACCGAGATCCTGCTGTGCTACCCCGGCGTGTTCGCGATGATGCACCACCGGCTCGCGCACGCGCTGTACCGGGCGGGCGTGCGGCTGCTCGCGCGGTTCATCAATGAAATCGCCCATTCGGCGACCGGCATCGACATCCACCCCGGCGCGCAGATCGGCCCGAGCTTCTTCATCGATCACGGCACGGGCGTCGTGATCGGCGAGACGGCGATCATCGGCGAGCGCGTGCGGGTGTATCAGGCGGTCACGCTCGGCGCGAAGAGCTTCCCGGCAGACGGCGACGGCGCGCTCGTGAAGGGCAACGCGCGTCACCCGATCGTCGAGGACGACGTGGTGATCTACGCGGGCGCGACGATCCTCGGCCGCGTCACGATCGGACGCGGCTCGGTGATCGGCGGCAACGTCTGGCTCACGCACAGCGTGCCGGCCGCCAGCAGCGTCTCGCAGGGGAAGGTTCGCGAAGGCGACAGGACCGACCGGGACTGACCGGGCGCGATGCGCGGGTCAGCGCGGGCCGGCCGGCGAGCGGTGCTTGTACAGCACGTCCTGGTCGACGCGGATCAGGTTCTGTCCCGCATCCACGACGAAGTCGACGCCGTTGTACGCGGCGCCCGCGAGCATCAGGATCGCACCGGCGACGTCGTCGGGACCGGCGATGCGCCCGAGCGGCGTCGATGCGCGGCTCGCATGTTCGAAGTCCGCCTGTGTCTGGTCGTCGCTCGGCAGCATCAGCCCCGGGAATACGGCGTTCACGCGCAGCACCGGGCTCGCCGACAGCGCGAGCATCTGCGTCAGGTTGCCGAGCGCGGCCTTCGCGACCGTGTAGCTGAAATGGTCGCGGTGGAAGTTTTCCTTGATCTTCTGGTCCACCACGTTGACGACGACGCCCTGCGCGCCCGCCGCCTTCGCGCGCTCGTAGTACGCGCGGGTCAGGAGGATCGGCGCGCGGCAGTTGACGGCCCACGCATTGTCGAACGCGGCGAGGTCGAAGCTCGGGAAGTGGTCCTGCCAGAACACCGACGCGTTGTTGACCAGCACGTCGAGCCGCCCGAACCGTTCGTACACGGCATCGACGAGGCGCACCACCGCGTCCGCATCCGCGAGATCCGCCTGCAGCGCGATGGCGTCGCCGCCCTGCGCGCCGATGTCGCGCACGGTGGCCTCGGCGGCGTCGGCGGAGCGGTCGTAGTGGATCGCGGTGCGATAGCCCCGTGCGCTGAAATGGCGGGCGAAGGCCCGGCCGGCCCGGCGCGCGGCGCCGGTCACGAGGACGACGGGCGTATCCGCCCGGTTCACGCTTGACTGCATTTACGTATTCGTCAGGTTGACGCCCGAAGGGTTGGACACGATCGACAGGAATTCGCGGCGCGTCGCGGTATCGGTGCGGAACGTGCCGAGCATGCGCGACGTGACCATCTCGACGCCGGGCTTGTGGATGCCGCGCGTCGAGATGCACTGATGCGCCGCTTCGAGGATCACGCCGACGCCCTTGGGCTGCAGCACGTCGAAGAGCGTATCGGCGATCTGCACGGTCATCTTTTCCTGGATCTGCAGGCGCTTCGCGAACGCGTCGACGAGGCGTGCGAGCTTCGAGATGCCGACGACGCGGTGATTGGGCAGATAGGCGACGTGCGCGCGCCCGATGATCGGCACCATGTGGTGCTCGCAGTAGCTCTCGAAGCGGATGTCCTTCAGCACGATCATCTCGTCGTAGCCGTCGACTTCGCTGAAGGTGCGCGCGAGGATGTCGCGCGGTTCGAGCGCGTAGCCCGCGAAGAATTCCTCATAGGCACGCACCACGCGCGCGGGCGTGTCGAGCAGCCCTTCGCGCGCGGGATCGTCGCCGGCCCAGCGCAGCAGCACGCGGACGGCGGCCTCTGCTTCGTCGCGGCTCGGGCGTTCGACGCCGACAGCGGTGGCGGGGGCCGGTTTGCGGGCCGACTTGCCGGTCGCCGCACCCGATGTTTTTCCTTTAGCCATGCCTGGACTCCTGTGAGGCGGGCCGCAACGATCGCGGCCAAAACGACCATTGTTTCATGGTTTCGGCCGGTGCGCGCGGCACCGAGGCGCGCGGCGCCTGTTCATTTCGGCCATTCGTCGAGCGCATCGTTGAAGAGCCCGGCGACCACGCCGCGCAGCCATGCGATGCGCGGATCGTTGTGGAACTTGCGATGCCAGTGCTGGCGCAGATCGAAGCGCGGCAGCGGCAGCGGCGGCTCGACGAGCGTGATCGACGCATGTTCGGCCGCATACGCGTAGCCGATCGCGTGCGGCACGGTGGCGATCAGGTCGGTGCGGCTCAGGATGAACGGCAGGCTCATGAAGTGCGGCGTTTCCAGCACCGCGCGGCGCTGCAGCCGCCGCTTCGCGAGATGCTTTTCGAGCACTTCCTGGCTGCGGCCTTCGGCGCGCACGACCGCATGGCCGCACGCGAGGAACTGATCCAGCGTGAGCGGCCGAGCAGCGAGCGGGTGCCCGCGTCGCATCAGGCAGATGAACCGGTGCGTGAACAGACGCTGCTGGAAGAAGTTGCCGCCGCCGAGATCGGGAAAGTAGCCGATCGCTAGATCGACGTCGCCCGCTTCGAGGCCGCGCTCGACATCCGCGTGCGGCAGCGACACCGAGCGCAGGTTCGCGCGCGGCGCGCTGCCGGCGAAAGCCTGCAGCAGGCGCGGCAGGAACACGATCTCGCCGACGTCGGATAGCGCGATCGAAAACGTGTCGGTGCTGGCGGCGGGATCGAAGTCGCGCGGCGCGCCGAGGCCGCGCTCGATCTGCGCGAGCGCTTCGCGGGCCGATGGCAGCAGCGCCAGCGCGCGCGGCGTCGGCTCCATGCCGCGCGACGTGCGCACGAACAGCGGATCGTCGAAGTACGCGCGCAGCCGTCCGAGCGCGGTGCTGACGCGCGGCTGGCTGACGCCGAGCAGGTCGCCCGCGCGGCTGACGTTGCGGGTTTCGTCGAGCGCTACCAGGTACGGGATCAGGTTCAGATCGAGTTCAGACATGGCCGGGTCACTATGCGAAATGCGTATACAACTTATCCGCTTAATCGCGTTGCCGCATAGTCGGGAAAGCGCTGACAATCGTTTCACTATTCGAATCAATGTTCAGGAGACGAACAATGCGCACCCAGGTCGCCATCATCGGCGCCGGCCCGGCCGGACTGCTGCTTTCCCATCTGCTGCGCCGGCAAGGCGTCGATTCGATCCTGATCGAAACCCGTTCTCGCGAGTACTGCGAGAACCGCATCCGGGCCGGCGTGCTCGAGCAGGGCACGGTCGATACGCTCAACGAAGCCGGCCTCGGCGCGCGGATGCGCCGCGAAGGACTGGTGCACCACGGCATCGAACTGCTGTTCGACGGGCAGCGCCACCGGATCGACCTGAGCGCGCTGACGGGCGGCCGGGCGATCACCGTCTACAGCCAGCACGAAGTGGTGCGCGACCTGATCGCGGCGGGCGTGGAGCACGGCCACGCGCTGCATTTCGACGTCACGGACGTCGCGCTGCACGACGTGGCGGGCGAGCATCCGGCCGTCACCTTCAGGCATGCGGACGGCCGCGCGGCGCGCATCGACTGCGACTACATCGCCGGTTGCGACGGCTTTCACGGGATCGCGCGCCAGACCATTCCGGCGGAGCGGCTGCGGACCTTCGAGCGCGTCTATCCGTATGCATGGCTCGGCATCCTCGCCGACGCCGCGCCGTCGCTCGACGAGCTGGTCTATGCGCATCACGAACGCGGCTTCGCGCTGTTTTCGATGCGCTCGCCGACCGTGACGCGCCTCTACCTGCAGTGCCGGCCCGACGAGCCGCTCGACGCGTGGCCGGACGCCCGGATCTGGGACGAGCTGCGCACGCGTTTCGGCAACGATACCGGCTGGACGCCGGCCGAAGGCCGCATCACGCAGAAGAGCGTGACGCCGATGCGCAGCTTCGTGTCGGAGACGATGCAGTACGGGCGGCTGTTCCTCGCGGGCGACGCGGCGCACATCGTGCCGCCGACCGGCGCGAAGGGGATGAACCTGGCGGTGGCCGACGTGCGGACGCTGTCCCGCGCGCTGGGCGCGCGCTATCGCGACGGCGACTCCGCGTCGCTCGACGCGTATACGTCGACCTGCCTCGAGCGCGTATGGCGCGCCGAGCATTTCTCGTACTTCATGACCAACATGCTGCACCCGAGCGCTGACGACACGCCGTTCGTCAACCGCCTGAAGCTCGCCGAGCTGAAGTACGTGACGCGCTCGGCCGCCGCCGCGCAATCGCTCGCGGAGAACTACGTCGGGCTGCCGTTCGGCGATGCGCCGGCCTCCGGCATGTCCCGCCTTGACAACGCGCTGCACGCAACCCTATGATCGCCGCATCGTTCGCTAATCGAATCTGAGTTCGAATACCGAACAAATTGGATCAAGCAATCGATCCGGTACGGCGCGCTTCACGGCAGTCCGGCGCGTTCTTCATCGATTCGCCGCGTCATGCGACGCGGGTTCGCATCAGGAACAGACATGGTCAACAAGATTTACGACTCCCTCCAGGCGGCGGTGGTCGACGTGCACGACGGCGCGACGATCATGATCGGCGGCTTCGGCACGGCCGGCATGCCGGCGGAACTGATCGACGCGCTGATCGCGCAGGGCGCGCGCGACCTGACGATCGTCAACAACAACGCCGGCAACGGCGAAACGGGCCTCGCCGCGCTGCTCCAGGCGAAGCGGGTGCGCAAGATCATCTGCTCGTTTCCGCGTCAGGCCGACTCGCAGGTATTCGACGCGCTGTACCGCGCGGGCGAGATCGAGCTGGAACTGGTGCCGCAGGGCAATCTCGCCGAGCGCATCCGCGCGGCGGGCGCCGGGATCGGCGGCTTCTTCTCGCCGACCGGCTACGGCACGAAGCTTGCCGAAGGCCGGGAAACCCGCGTGATCGACGGCCGGCACTATGTGTTCGAGACGCCGATCCACGCCGATTTCGCGCTGGTGAAGGCGTTCAAGGGCGATCGCTGGGGCAATCTCGTGTACCGGAAGACCGCGCGCAATTTCGGCCCGGTGATGGCGAGCGCCGCCCGCACGACGGTCGTGCAGGTGTCGGAAGTCGTGCCGCTCGGCGCGCTGGATCCCGAACACATCGTGACGCCGGGCATTTTCGTCCAGCGGATCGTCGAGGTGCCGCAAGCCGCGCACGCGGCCGAGCTGGCCGCGGAACGCGCGGCACGGGCCGCCTGAGCAAGCGAGGAGAACACCATGAAACGACTGACCCGCGATGAAATGGCGCAGCGCGTCGCCCAGGACATTCCCGAAGGCGCTTACGTGAATCTGGGCATCGGCGTGCCGACACGGGTGGCCAACCATCTCGACGCGAGCAAGGAAATCTTCCTGCACAGCGAGAACGGGTTGCTCGGCATGGGCGCCGCGCCCGCGCCGGGGCAGGAAGACGACGAACTGATCAACGCCGGCAAGCAGCACGTGACGCTGCTGACGGGCGGCGCGTACTTTCATCACGCCGATTCGTTCGCGATGATGCGCGGCGGCCATCTGGACTACTGCGTGCTCGGCGCGTTCCAAGTGTCGGCGCACGGCGATCTGGCGAACTGGCATACCGGCGCGCCCGACGCGATTCCGGCCGTGGGCGGCGCGATGGATCTCGCGATCGGCGCGAAGCAAGTGTTCGTGATGATGGAGCACCTGACCAAGCAGGGCGAGAGCAAGATCGTCGCGCAGTGTTCGTATCCGGTCACGGGCGTGCGCTGCGTCGACCGGATCTACACCGATCTCGCGGTGCTCGATGTCACGAGCGACGGGCTGGCCGTGCGCGAGATCTGCGCCGATATCCCGTTCGACGAACTGCAGAAGCTGACCGGCGTGCCGCTGATCGACGCCACGCGCGCCGCCGTGGCGTGACCCGGCGCGGTTCCCCGCGCGCCGTTCGCGGCCGCGCAGGGAGCAGCGTCCGGATGGACAATAGGCGCATCCCGACCCCTCCATTGAAGCCATGCTAGAAGACAGCGCCCGCCTGACCACCCTGATCTGCGGCACCGAGCCGCTCAACCGGATCTGGTCGCCGCACGCGACGTTGCAGCGGATGCTCGACGTCGAGGCGGCGCTCGCGCGCGCGCTCGCCGCGCACCGGGTGATTCCGCCCAGCGCGGTCGCGCCGATCGAGGCGGCGTGCGACGCCGCGCAGCTCGACGCCGACGCGTTGGCGCGCGACGCCGCGCTCGGCGGCAATCTGGCGATTCCGCTGGTGAAGCAGCTGACCGCGCGCGTGAAGGCGGTCGATGCCGACGCGGCCAAATACGTGCACTGGGGCGCGACGAGCCAGGACATCATCGATACCGGCACCGTGCTCCAGCTGCGCGACACGTTCGATCTGCTCGATCCGACGTTGCGCGACGTCTGTGCGTCGCTGGCGGCGCTGGCTCGCGCGCATCGCGCGACGCCGATGATCGGCCGCACGTGGCTGCAGCAGGCGCTGCCGATCACGTTGGGTTTCAAGTTCGCCCAGTGGCTCGATGCGCTGCTGCGTCATCGCGACCGTCTGGCCGCGCTGCGCGCGACCGTGCTGGTGCTGCAGTTCGGAGGCGCGGCGGGCACGCTCGCGAGCCTGCGCGAGCAGGCGCCGCAGGTCGCGGGCACGCTGGCCGGCGACTTGCGGCTGATGTTGCCGGCGGTGCCGTGGCACACCCAGCGCGACCGCATCGCGGAAACCGCCGCGTACTTCGGGATGCTGATCGGCACGCTCGGCAAGATCGCGCGCGACATTTCATTGCAGATGCAGACCGAGGTCGGCGAGCTGGCCGAACCGGCGGCGGCGGGCAAGGGCGGATCGTCGACGATGCCGCACAAGCGCAATCCCGTCGGATGCGCGGCCGTGCTGACGGCCGCCGTGCGCGCCCCCGGGCTGGTCGCGACCGTGTTCGCCGGAATGGTGCAGGAACACGAGCGCGCGCTCGGCGGCTGGCAGGCCGAGTGGGATGCGCTGCCGGATCTCGCGCGGCTCGCGGGCGGCGCGCTGGCGCAGATCGCCTCGATCGTCGGCGGTCTCGATATCGACGCGGCGCGGCTCGCGGCGAACCTCGATCTGACCCGCGGGCTCGTGCTTGGCGAAGCGGTGATGCTCGCGCTCGGCGACAAGATCGGCCGGCTCGACGCGCATCATCTCGTCGAGCAGGCGTCGAAGGCCGCGGTGCGCAGCGGCCGCCCGCTGCACGACGTGCTCGCCGCCGACCCGAACGTGGCGGCGCACCTGACGCCCGACGCGCTGCGGCGTCTGCTCGATCCCGCTCACTATGTCGGCCAGGCGCAGGCTTGCGTCGACGCCGTGCTCGCGCGTCACGCGAGCCTGAACCCAGGAGACCTTTGATCATGCCTTTCGCTTCAGTCAACGGCGTGCAGCTGCATTACCGGATCGACCGCGCGGCCCGCGCGGATGCGGACTGGCTGATTTTCTCGAATTCGCTCGGCGCGGACCTGTCGATGTGGGCGCCGCAGGCGAGCGTGCTGACGTCGCACTTCAACCTGCTGCGCTACGACACGCGCGGGCACGGTCATTCCGATGCGCCGGCCGGCGCGTACACGGTCGATCAACTGGCCGGCGACGTGCTCGGCCTGATGGATCACCTGGATATCGCGCGCGCGCATTTCTGCGGGATCTCGATGGGCGGACTGACGGGTGCCGCGCTGGCCGCGCGCCATGCGTCGCGGATCGATCGCGCCGTGTTGGCGAATACCGCCGCGAAGATCGGCTCGCCCGAGGTATGGGCGCCGCGTGCGCGGAAGGCACGCGCGGAAGGGATGACGGCGCTCGCCGATGCGGTGCTGCCGCGCTGGTTCACCCCCGCGTTCTTCGCGCGCGAGCCGCGTCTCGTCGACGTGATTCGCGACGTGTTCAACCACACCGATCAGAACGGCTATGCGGCGAACTGCGATGCATTGAACGCGGCCGACCTGCGCGAAGAGGTGAAGGCGATCGGGCTTCCGGTGCTGGTCGTGACCGGCGCGCACGACGTGTCGACGCCGCCCGACCAGGGCCGCGCGCTGGCGGAGGCGATGCCCGGTGCGCGCCACGTCGAATTCGACGCCGCGCACATCTCGAACATCGAATGCGCCGACGGTTTCAACCGTGCGCTGCTCGACTTCCTGACCGCCTGACGCGGAGACCCACGATGAACGACGATCAACGCTACGAAGCAGGGATGCAGGTGCGCCGCGCGGTGCTGGGCGACGCGCATGTCGACCGCTCGCTCGCGAACCGCACCGAGGCGACGACGGAATTCCAGAACCTGATCACGCGCTACGCGTGGGGCGAGATCTGGACGCGCGACGGCCTGCCGCGCCATACGCGCAGCCTGCTGACGATCGCGATGATGGTGGCGCTCAACCGCGCCGAGGAGCTGGCGCTGCATCTGCGCGCGGCCAAGAACAATGGCGTGACGCGCGACGAGATCAAGGAGGTGCTGCTGCAGACCGCGATCTACTGCGGCGTGCCGGCGGCGAATTCCGCGTTCCACCTGGCCGACAGGATTTTCAGCGAAGAAGACGCGGCCTGAACCCGAGCGGGCCGCCCGTATCCGGCACCGGCGCGCGAGCGCCGGGCGCCGCTGCCCCGACCCGCGCCGGCAACGTACCGGCGGGGCACGCATCCGCGTTGACACGACACCACCTGGAGACAAGCATGACCGATCTGGCGCGCACGCTCGACGTGCAGCAGTTCATCGACGAACGGCGTTTCTCGCCGTATCAATGGCTCATCCTCATTCTGTGCTTCCTGATCGTCGCGGCCGACGGTTTCGATACCGCCGCGATCGGCTTCGTCGCACCCGCGCTCGGCGCGGAATGGCACGTGACCAAGGCCGCGCTCGGGCCGGTGATGAGCGCCGCGCTGGTGGGCCTCGCGCTCGGCGCGCTGACCGCCGGCCCGCTCGCCGACCGGATCGGCCGCAAGCGCGTGCTGATCGGCTCGGTGATTCTGTTCGGACTGTTCAGCATCGGCTGCGCGTTCGCGCAATCGGTGACCGAGCTGGCCGTGCTGCGCCTGTTGACGGGCCTGGGCCTGGGCGCCGCGATGCCGAACGCGACGACGCTGATGGCCGAATACGCGCCCCACGCGAAGCGCTCGTTCCTGGTCAATACGATGTTTTGCGGCTTTACGCTCGGCTCGTCGGCGGGCGGACTGGTGGCCGCGGCGCTGATTCCGGAGCACGGCTGGCGCAGCGTGTTCGTCGTCGGCGGCGTGGCGCCGCTCGTGCTCGGCGCGCTGCTGCTGCTCGTGCTGCCGGAGTCGATCCGATTCATGGTGTTGCGCGGCGCGCCCGGAGAGCGCATCGCGGCGGTGCTGCGCCGGATCGCACCCGGCACGTCGTTCGACAATGTGCGCTTCGTGCTGCCCGAGGATCGCGGCGAGCAGAAGCAGACGGGCGGCGCGGTGGTGCTGTCGCCGCGTTACCGGACCGGCACGCTGATGCTGTGGGTGACGTACTTCATGGGATTGCTGGTGTATTACCTGCTGACCAGCTGGCTGCCGACGCTGATTCGCGACAACGGCTTCACGGTGCGGGAAGCCGCGCTCGTGACCGCGCTGTTCCCGCTCGGCGGCGGGATCGGCGCGATTGCGTGCGGCTGGCTGATGGACCGCTTCGAGCCGCATCGCGTGATCGCGGTCACCTACGTGCTGACCGGGCTGTTCGTGTGGCTGGTGGGTCTGCAGGCCGGCCATCTGGCGCTGCTGGCGACCGTGGTGTTCGTCGCGGGGGTGTGCATGAACGGCGCGCAGTCGTCGCTGCCGGCGCTCGCGGCGGCGTTCTATCCGACCAGCGGGCGCGCGACGGGCGTTGCGTGGATGCTGGGCGTCGGCCGGTTCGGCGGGATCCTCGGGGCATTTTCGGGCGGGCTGCTGCTGCAGGCGCAGCTCGGATTCAGCACGATTTTCTCGATGCTGGCGGTGCCGGCGCTGGTCGCGGCCGGCGCGCTGCTGGCGAAGCGCTCGGCGGCGCAGCGCGATGCGTCGGCGCATGCGCCGACGCGGGCCGCATAACCCGGAGCAAAGGGCGGCGGGCGCCCCTATTCCTCCGCGTCGTGGGTGCTGACGAACGATCTCAGATACGCGCGCAGTGCCGCTTCGCGGCCGCGATGGTCGGCGGTGTTCGGCGCTCCCATCCGGTCCTCGTCGCCGAACAATCCGGACGGAGCACCGTAAGTGCCCACTTCGGCATGTTCGCGCAGGATCCGGATGTCATGCGTATCGGGATGATATTCGGCGATCCAATGCAGGCCTTCGATGTGTTCGCCTGCCCTCAGCACTGCCTTCATCGGCGTTCTCCCGGCCGGAGCGGATTCGCACGAGAGCGAACCGGCGCCCGGAAGGAGAGCGTACGCCTCGGCGCGCGCGATCACAACGGGCGCGATCGCGGCGGCGCGGTTCGTCAGTGGGAGGCGAGTTTCGCGATCAACGGATACAGCGACAGGACGAGCAGGACGGCCATCGTCACGTTGAATGCGCGCAGCCAGCGCGGGTTCGACAGGAAGCCGCGCAGACCCTGGCCGAACGCGGCCCACAGGCTGACGCACGGAAAGCCGACCAAGATGAATACGACGGACATCCAGACGGCATTGCTGCCGTAGTCGGCGGACAACTGGATCGTCGTGGCGGCGGTGAGCACCATCATCCATGCTTTCGGATTGACCCACTGGAACGCGATGGCCTCGACGAAGGTCATGGGGCGCGCTTTGCCCTGATTGGCGCGCACCTGGCCCGACGTGCCGATCTTCCAGGCCAGATACAGCAGATAGAGGACGCTGGCGGTTTCGAGCACGGCATAGAGCAGGGGCCAGCGCTTGAACGCTTCGCCGAGGCCGAAGCCGACCGACAGCATCAGGATCGCGACGCCGAGGCTGATGCCCAGCATGTGCGGCAGCGTGCGGCGGTAGCCGAAATTGACGCCCGATGCGAGCAGCATCGTGTTGTTCGGGCCGGGGGTGATCGTGGTGACGAGCGCGAACAGCATGCCGGCGGGCAGCGCGCTCAGGGTGGCAAGCTCCATGGTGCTTCTCCATCTTGATGCGGGTGGGTCAAGGGGGAAGTGTAGAGGGAGTGAGCTGTACAGTACCGGTACAGTTGGTGGGATGATTGCCGGTACGGGATGGGTGGGGGAGGGCTGTGTGGGTGCTTGTTGTTGTTCAATTGCTTGATGTCTGTCCGCGGTGCGAGAAGCCGATCGTGATGACGCGGCCGAGCATGACACGATGTCGTTGTGGTTTGGATTTTTCGCACATTTCACCGGTGGGATGCGTCCCCGAGGAAATTGAGAGTGCATGCTGTCTGTACCAGTACTGGCGTATGTCGACGGCTAAAGGATCCGGATTGTCCGAAGGTTTGGCGGTGGTAGAGGAGAGAATAGACCGCCAACGCGTCGTTGAAATGGGGCTCGGGAGTGGCGCGATAGACCGGCGAGGCGTTCCGTTGCGTCAGATACGGTATGCGTTGGGCTTTATCTGACTCTGCAAGTCGCGTCACTGCATTGGGTGCATATTGATGATTGTCAGTCGATGCAGACAGAGTTTCGTGCCAAACAGGCGTTGATCGTCCTGCGCGCGTGGGCTCAATGGTCGTGCATGCCACGCGTATGAGACAGGGAGGCACATTTTTGCCCCAAGTGCAAAGATATGCTTCCCTGACAAAGTGCAGCCTTATGCTTCTACAACAAAGCCGGCCTTGTGCCGGCTTTGTTGTTTGGGCGTGAAGATTCAGCGTCTGATCACGGACAACGGCCCAACCTTCCATTCGGAAAGTCGCGTCGCGCCGAGTAGGTGTACCGAAGTGCGTCTTACAACGCACCGTTGGCGAAGGCTACTCATCGTCGACTTCTCTCTCTGTGTGCCAGCGAGTCGAATGATCAATGGAGACGAACGACCGCTGCTTGATTATGTACAATCTGTTCGCGGCCCGCCCGCCGTCTGTGACTTCGCCGATTTACGGTGAGCTACATTTTCGGACGGATCCCAGATTAGTCTTTCCGCCGGGACAAAGCCTACGCTTGCTTACTAGCAGCTGACGTAGATGTGGGTGGCGTAGCTTCTTCCGTTGTGATAGTTGGCGAATTGGCCGCGGTCAGATGCTGGTCGACCTTGGCATCACGATAATCCTGCGATGTGCGATATAAGTACCACCGCTTCAAGCGGATCGACAGCGTGGTAGCCCGATCCTTGACTTGAACAAACGTCGCATCATCACCAACATCGTTATTGCGCATGTCATAGCAGCAAAGCATGCGGAGAACACTATTGTTGGCAGTCCCGTACGAGTGGGCTTGATTGACGCCTTCAACAATTGCATCCTGTACCGCTGCCCCACTGTATGCGGTGCCTGTCGAGCCGAAACTGCGCAGTACCTTGAGCTCAAGGAGTGCATGGTGATAAATCATTCCTGGCTTTCCCGTGCGGTCGTCGACTATCTCAAGGTCAGTCCGTCCGCTTTTTCCCGGTTGCTCTTGCCGGATTGTGCACCACAAGAACCTTCCGACCAGCGCATGCCGGATCATTTGCTGGACCGTTCGCTCCGCTTCCTCGATGGGATAGCCCTTAACTGCATCCTTCCACAGTTTTATCGGCCCCATGTTGTCGGGGGTGCAAAGTTCGCTTCTGTAGATCGCCTGAAGCGTTTCGTGTACTTCGGCCTCAGTAACCTGGCCGAATTTTAGTATGACTTCGCGCACGCCATCGTCGGTTCGCATTCCGTTGGGGTAGTAGCTCAAAGATGACTCGCCATCTGACGGAACATACAACAGAGCGGGCCGGTCATCGTAGCCGAGCTTTGCGACGAGCTCGAACAAATCATTGTCGTCGCCCTTGTACTCTTCCATCACGCTGCTGGTAGCTTGCGGGGTGACGAAGTGCACTCGGCTAGATAGGCGTCGCGTACCCGTATGAACGAGCCGATCGAAGACTCGTCCAGTTCTAAGTTTGTCTTGCTCGTCGGGATTCACAAGAATAAACGCCGCGGCGCCTGAGGTTTCGAAGTCAAGCTGGTTCTCGCGTTTGCGGATCATTCGAGAAACGTGGACTTGGAAACGAAGGTCATCCGACAAATCGTCGACATCGCCATAGTCAGCACGTTGAGCGACAGCCAACTGTTGGCGATCGGCTTCCCAGGAGCCGAGCAGGAGTGCCTCAGATGCCATGGGCTGCCCTCCTCTGCACGTGCTCGATGTACATGAAGAGTCGTTCCGCTGGCTGAAGAGCCTCTCCTGGTCGGAAAGACAAGGCAGCATTGCGTGAGAAGTTGGTTTTGGCGGGATCCGCCCATTGGCCGAAGTCGATAACTTCGTTGTTGTCTACATCCGTGTCCGCGTAGCGGGCGTCAAACCGAAACGTCTGCCCCAGCTCATTATCTGACAGCATGCTGTAGGCGGCGCAAAGCTCTTCAATGAAGAAGGGCTCCCCGGTGTCGGCATAGACTTGCTTATAGGTGTCGAGTGCGTTTCGAGCCAAGTCATTGTTCAAGCGATAGTTGGCTTGCAGTCGATAGCGCTTCTCTTCGGCGATGAACGCGTATCGAATGTCTGAGGCCAGCACCATGCCACGCCCTACCAACACGTCGATGGCTTCCTGTAGCTCCGGATAGTACGGCCCACCCTGACGCTTGAGCAGGCTCGCACTAAACGGCGCTAGTTCGAATACCGGAGCGAGAACATTGGACAGGTAAGCCAATTCATGCACGGTGCGCAGCGATGCTTCGAAAATGGATGCTCTGTATAACGCGTCAAGCAACGCAAGAACTCGGATGGGGCGCCTGCGGACCTCCACCGATTGTTTGGGATCAGCCGCGGCCATCATGGTGTGGCGTCTCGAGGATTTCAGTGAACAGGTCGCTGCGAAGCGCCTCGTACTCCGCCCGAAGCTCCACCATGGCCCTCGTTGAAACGCCGGCGTTGAACAAATCGACGATACGATCGAGACGTGCCTTTGGATTGGCTTCAGCCGCTTTGAGCACGGCGGGGATTAACTTACCCGCCGCCAGATTCGACGTCACAATGAGCCGATTGGACTGGTTGTCGTTTGCGAACGCTGCAAGTACTGCAGCCGCACGATTGACAAAAACTGCGTCGAGTGAAGATTCAGGGGCGTCGATGATGATGGTCGATGCCTGGCTGCGAGATCCAACCTTCACTAGCGCCATGCGGAACGCGAGGTCGATGAATTCGCGTTGACTCTCAGACACCTGCTCGGGGCTATCCCGACGGACCACGTCCGAGAAATTGGCCCCAGTCATCTCAACGCTGAATGATGGGTATTCGGTGGTGAGGTCGAGCCCGCCAGTACCCGCTTGGCCAAGCAGGACGCGTGTCGGAGCCCATGACAATGAAGCTGTCTCTAAAAGAAATCCCCCCGCGATTGCATCAAACTCCGCCTTGATCCGTTCGGCAAAGCTTTGAATCTGCTTGCGGTACTGATTCATCTGTCGAGCAAACGCTTCGCGCTTGACCTGCAGATCGGCGCGCTGTAGCTCGGCGCGCTTTTTTAGATCTGCGAAACCGTCGTTTTGTCGCCGAGCGGCTTGCTCGTCAGCGGGAAGTTGTCGGACGAGCGCCTCAATATCCGCTTTCAATGTGGCTACTTCAACGTTTCGCTCGGCCAACTCCAGATTGGCGGTGTCAAAAGCTTGGCTCGAATCGTCGAGAGCGGCGTGTGCAGCATCGGCTGTGATGGTCGCTTGCTTGACTTTCTCCCGAAGAGCAATGACACGCTCCTCGTTGATGTCCACAGCATTGCCGGTGCTTGGCTCCATATCAGCGTCGCATAAAATGCAGTGCTTGTTGTCGATGGCGTGAAGCATCTGCACCCGCTTTTCTGTGCGGCCAGGGGTCTGGCATACGATGCACACGTCATCGCTCATCAGCCGCGAAAAGATGTATCGCATCGATTCGTCGGCAGTGGGGAAGCGCGTTTCTATCGCGGACAGCCGGGCGCGTTCCAACTCGTGCATCACGGCGTGCAGAGCTTCGTTTGCACGCAACGAGTCAAGGCGATGTCGGCGTCGTGCGCTATCGAGTTCTTCAATGCTTTGACTAATCTCCTCTTGCTGCTTGAGCGCCGCTTCGTACAACGTCTCCTTGGATTTGAGCGTGGCGCGAACTTCAGGTGCCGCTTTGGACAGGTGCTCCTGTGCTTTCTCCTCGCGCTCTTCGCGGTCGAGTGCTGCCTTCAGGTTGCGCATGCGAGTATCCAGCTCAACAATCTCTCGCTCAGCTGTGATCCAATCATGGGCTTGGGTGGGCTCCAAGAACAGGCATCGCAAAAGCTGCCGCTGAGCGGACGGATCCCACACCAGCATCCGTCGGTCTTCGAAGAAAAAGACCATTGTGCGGAGGAGGAAGATCCACTCACCGAAGGTGCCAACGTTCGAGGCGGAAAGGATGGCGCGTTTCAGCTCTTCTTCGTCGGAGCTTTCGGGGCCGTCATCGACCTTGAATGAGATTAGGCCGAGCTTCATCAGCGAGCGGGTTACCTCGAACTTCTTGGCGCCGATAAAGTAGATCAGTGTTGACTGGGCGTCGCGAGCGTTGTCATTGACGCGCGCGCTGAACGTTGAGCGACGCTTTGCGGACAGTGCTTGTGCGGTCAGCTCTGTCGTGCCGACGTTGCCGTCCGGAAGCTTGAGATCCCATGGGCCCGACAGCATTCGGAAGAGAATGTTGACCAGCGTACTTTTACCCAACCCGTTCGCGCCCAGTACCACTGTGAGGCCTGGCGCGAGAGGAATGTCGAAGGTACCGTCGCGTGTTGGACCGGGATAGAGTCCGTATTGGCGAATCTGAAGCAGCTCAAGAACTGGCAATTCAGTCATGCTTACGCCCCTGCGGACCGGCGATACATGAATGAAAGCGCCGGCGTTCGAGCGGCGTGCGTCTGGTACGTCTTCATTGAATCCCCCGTGTTCCTATTGGCTGCTTGTCGGCCACTTAGGCTACGGCAGCAGTATAGCAATTGGCATCGTCAACTGAATAGTTCCAGGGAGAGCCTTGCCGCGGTGCTGGTTCAGGTGCCTAGGGGGCGAGATGCTCGAAGCTGAAGAACACCATCTAGGATCGCTTCGAGCGCTCTTGCCCCTTCTTCGGTACCGTCCCACGCGAGCATCAGACGCTGAGTCAACTCCATGCGCAACGCTGAGGTGTCAAAGTTGGCGGCGGGTCGCGTGTTTTGCTTGTCGCGCCCGCTAATTGAATATTCAAATAAGCGGGCGGCATGGCCTCGGGTTTGTTTGAACTGGCCGTTGACTAGTTTGGAAAATTGGCTCTGATGGATGCCTAGGTCGACTGCGACCTGCTTCTGCGAGATATCACCTCGCTCCCACGCTGTCCGAATGGTACTTGCCATAACCTCGCGTGAAGGAGTGTTCGGTGACTTCGATGGCATTTTGCGCTTGATTGAATAAATGTCCGTCTGCATAATATTCAAATTGGCGGTGTGGCGCAACAACGCATCGGTGCTTGAGATAGTCGGCTAATGAGGAGCCAAAGAGGTATGAACGCAGCCACGATTAGCGCATTCATTGATGAAAATTGCCCGGGGATGGATAAAAGTGCGCGGAGAAATTTTTCGGCTTGGTTGAAAACACTCGTCGACAGTGCGCCGATGTCTTCGAACATCCCCAGTCATAACCTACCGTTTCAGCGCTGGTATCGGTTCAAGGAAGCGTTCTCGCCGATGATGGTCGCTGAGTCGCTCAACTACCTCGGTTTCTGGCCGACGACGTGCCTCGACTGCTTCGGTGGTTCCGGGACAACGGCACTGACGTGCCAGTTTCTCGGGATTGATTCCACTACTATTGAAGTGAATCCGTTCCTTGCTGATCTCATCGAAGCCAAGCTGGCGAAATATGACCATCAGCAACTCGTAGACGACTATGCCGAAGTCGTCAGGAAGATGACTGGTCGATCTGCGAACCTGCGTTCGCTTCGCCACGAATCATGGCCCGCAACGATGGTTGAGCCGGGTCTGAAGGAGCGCTGGATTTTTCCGCGCGAGACCTTCCGCCAGATTTTGACTATTCGCGAGGCGATTGAAGAGGTCGAAAGTCCCATCAACCAGCGTCTATTGCGAGTAATCTTGGGTAGCATCCTGGTAGACGTGAGCAATGTGGTCATCAGCGGGAAAGGGCGCCGGTATCGGTCCAACTGGCAGGCGACCCAAAAGTCACCACATGATGTCACTGATGCATTCAAGACTGCGTTCCAAGCAGCGCTGTTTGATATTAGTGCGTACGGGACTCGCGCGACTCATTCTTATTCGCTGCTACGAGGAGACTCACGTGTAGAGGTCGATCGCGTGGGCATAATTGATGTGGCCCTATTTTCTCCGCCGTACCCAAACAGCTTTGACTATACCGACATCTACAACGTCGAGTTGTGGGTATTGGGTTATCTCAAAAGCAGAGCAGACAACACGGAGTTGCGCTACTCAACGTTGCGCTCACACGTTCAGGTTCACCGTGATATGACATGGGAAGGACTGGATTCGCGCAAGCTTCGTAAGACGGTGGCTGCTCTGAGCAAAAAGCGCGACGAGCTTTGGGATCCACATCTGCCCGACATGATCGGCGCCTACTTCGCTGACCTGGTGCAAATCCTGAAATCGATCCGCGGGAGAATTAACCCGGACGGTGCGGTCCTCATGACGGTGGGGGATAGCCGCTATGCTAATGTGCTTGTCGATGTTGGTGAGATTCTTCGTGAGCTTGCCGGCGGCGCAGGCTATGTCTGTGAGGCGGTCACGCCAATACGCGCGATGAAGACCAGCGCTCAGCAGGGCTGGGAAGCCTCGTTGAGCGAAGATCTGGTGCGCCTAAGGCCGGTATAAGATTTAGTTGGGTTCCCCAGGCGAGGAATGGGCATCTTCGCCCGGCCGGAGCAGGTAAGCGTGGCTTTATGCAGATGCCTTCTGGATCGCAAGTTGTGTTGCGGCGTGACGAAGGCGGCTCGGTTGCACGCCGGATTCGGATTAAGCTGATAGAGCAGCTTGGCATTTCATCAAATCGGTCGTGCTGGCCTAATTGTCGAGACGGCCGGAGCCGTCCGCCAGCCGCAATGTCGAAATTCACAACTTGTGCCCCCGAGCAACGGCTCGGGCGGCACAATGACTATGCGGAGCGTGGTGGCGCTAAAATCTGTAGAGAAATTGCATACAAGACAGTGCGAACCCAAGCAAGACCGCAAATGCATGGGTGATCCAGAAAACAATTAACCGGGGGTTGTGTGAAGTCCAAAATCAAACTACCGATTGTCGTCCGGCTTAGCATTCGCAACTACTCGCTTTATCCTGGAATCAACGACCGCGGATTGGACCTTGAGTTTCCCCCTGGGGTCACGGTTCTCGCTGGCATCAATGGCGTCGGTAAGACCACATTGCTAAATTTGCTCATGCGGATGTTGCTTGGGCCGCTGGAGCGAGCCAAGGCCGATCGTGACCTGAGCCGAATCAGCAAGCGAGAGCTTGTATTGAACAAGCGCTTCTCGTTCTTCGCAGACCGCGTTCCTGAAGAGCTGGATGAGAATGCCACGGCTACGCTGGATTTTACAGTGGGAAATCGGGCTATTACCGTGACTCGAACCCTCAAGAAGATGGCGCTGAAGTCCGTCAAGGTAAATGGTGTGAGCCGCTCTATTACGACGGAGCTTCAGTTTTCAGAGGAGATGGCGAGGTTCTGTGGGCTGGCGTCCTCCTACGACTACCACGTGGTGGTCCGCTATCTTCAGTTTTTCACCGAGGAGCGACAGCCGATACTGTGGTCTGCTGCGACGCAGTACGAGTTCTTTAAGATGCTTTTTCTTGATAGAGCTCTAACGAAAGAAACGGACGCGACCTTCGCATCCATCCAGCGGCTGGATACAACCTACCGCAATCGTATTCACCAGCTCAATCCTCGTGAAGAGCGGTTAAAAGAGCGCCAAGCAGCGGCCTTGGCGGTTCAAAATATTGGTGACCTCCTCACCCGAATCGAAGCTGCGAAGGTGGCGCGCAGTACCGCTGCCGAAGATTACCTGAAGCACCAAGAAATTGTCGCAAATCTACAGTCACAAGCTCGCGATCTTGATATCGAATTCAATCAAGCGGAAGCAACGCTCGCGAACCTCGAAGATGAACTGGAAAACGTCGACGCTGCCTTCATCGCGCAGGCCCTCCCAACCATGGACGACAAGGCCGAATTCCTGATGGCCGGACTCGGCTCCGGTCAGGGTTGCTTTGTCTGCGGAAACCGGAGTCGAAGTCAGCGAGAGACCATCGCAAGACAGCTCAAGGAGGGCAATTGCTTTGTCTGCCACCATCCGATCACGGGCCGTGGCAAGGGCGCTAAGGTTGAACCCCTAGCCGCCGCGCAAGTGCGCAACCTGGAACAAAAAGTCGAGAAGATAAGGGCACTCTCGGCAGAAATCGATGCCAACCGCGATGCTGTCTCCAAACGGATCGCGCCAGCGCTTCAGGAGCTTCGCCAATCGGCATCCAGGAATTCGGAGGCAGCGCTGACGCTCGACATGTTGCAAGCACAGCTACCTGACCCACCGGAGGCATCCAGCGCAATGGAAGCTGAATTGATCGCTGAGCGTGCTGAATTGGACGTGATGGATGGTCAGCGTAAGGCGCTGACCGAGCTGTACCGCGAGCTCATAAGGAGGGGCCGTGGGCAGGTGGAAATCTTCAAAGAAACCCTGCGCACAAAGCTGACTGCCTACGCCGAAGCATTTCTTCAGGAAACGGTGGCGGTTCAATTTGACGCGAAGGATAAAATGACGATTGCCACCGGCGCCGGTCAGGTTGGTATTCCATCGTTTTCCATCCTCATGACATCGAGTACCCACGATGTCCCGAAAGAGCGCTTGACGAGCGACAACGTCTCGGAATCGCAGAAAGAATTTCTTGATCTCGCGTTTCGCATGGCGCTCCTCGACATGGTCTGCTCGGACGGTGCAACGACGTTGATCATTGAGACTCCGGAAGCCAGCCTAGACAGCTGGTTCATGCTCCGCGCAGCTGCACTCATGCGCCAATTCGCACCGGGGGATTCTGGTTCTGTGCGTAACCTGATCGCCACCTCGAATCTCAATGGTACTGCGATGATCCCAGCCCTCCTCGGCCGCGTTGGTAAGGACGGGAAACCGCAACGTGGCAAGAAGACCACCGGTGCACAACTCATCGATCTACTACAGGTGACCGCCAAATCGAACACCTTGAAGGAAGGCGCGGCAAGGGCTTTGCTTGAAGAAGAACTGGGGAAGTTCCATGGCTAGGATGTCCTACTCAGTACCTAAGAGTGCTCAGGAACGGCTGCGGTTTTCGCGCTGGGTACTTTTCACGATCAATGCTGCAGAAGCAGCTGGCATCGGTCAACTGACTCGCAAGCAACTGCATCTTTTGCTTTTTATGTCGTTTGCTTCATGCAGGTTCTACGGAATTGAGCCGCTGCGCCAACGGGCACGACGAACCAAGCAGGGCCCCTACTATCGTGCTGCACACTTTGCACTAGGGGCATTGGCCTTGTCGGGTTTGGTGGAAGTGTCGAATTTCTCCGCACATCAATCTTCGACGCACTTGCAGTTCGACGGCAGTTTCGGCGCAACCGTCTCGGGTCTTGAGGTCGGCCGACATTTGCGAAGCACGCAGCGCGGAGAAGCGCTCTACGCCTTCCTGCTGGATCTCTGCCTAGGCGTCGTCGAAGGCGCTTGGCACGACGAGCGCACCCGGGGGCGTCAAGAGCGCAGTGGCCTTGACCGAGTATTCGAGCAGGACCTCACCTACCGGGAGGCGGTTGACCGTCCGGGGAATGTGATTTTTATTGAGGAGTCCATTGAGCACGCGACACCGACACTCATCGGCCTGCGACAGATCCGGACGTACCTCGAAGGACGAACCTTCGTTAACCGTCGCGACGTATTGACCGTCTACCAGCGGTTGCTTCGGAAGAGGGTAGCCTGATATGAGACAGCAAAGTACGATCAGCCGTCAGGAAGTCGTTGGTCTTGATGCGGGGCTGTCGCTGGTGTCAGGGTCGTCCCAGGAGAGGTTCTTCCAAGCATTGGTTGATTACTTCATCCAATGGTTGACGTGCCACACAACCTCGGTTGCAGCCAAAAACATCAAGTCCGATCAGGCGCTCTTGGTTGTGTATTCGGAGTCGCCCAAACTTGAACCGGGCATCCCGACTAGCGTCAGTGTTCAGCCAGCTGAAGTTTTTGCCTCACTGCTTACGCTGGATGATGGTGTCGCAGTTGCGGGCGAGAGCCTGAGCGAGGTGATTCAGCACGTACCTCATTTCAACAACGGGGCAAACGAGGCCTTCCACTTTGTGCGTCAACATCTTGAGGCTGATCAGACGTTTGCGTTGTTGATGCTCGGTCAAGGCCGGATGCTGGTGCATGACAAAGGTGTCCCGATCACAGAGTGGATGAAAAAACCTCGAACGATCAAAGTCGAGCAGCTTGACGAAGCTGCGATTACTCCCGCACTGATTGAGCAGCAGCTGAATACGTTCCACAAGGAAGCATTAGCCTCACACAAAGGCACCATAGCTCGACTAATGTGGCAAATTGAAGAGGAGCCAACCCTGTCAGTTCTCGGGCACAAGCCCGAACTCCACGTGCAGTCTGGGCTGCTGACGTATTTTCGCGGTCTTTATCGAAGCAAGGTCGCGGTCGTCGACGAAGAAGTAACGCTGACCGAGGGGCGCGTAGATGTCAGGATCGTGCGCTTCGATAAGGCCGCCCAGTGCTTGATCACGATGATCGAGCTCAAGGTTCTTGATCCAAGAAGCAGCGACAAAAAGAACTTGGCCTGGGCTCACAAAGGGATTGAGCAAGCGCATGACTATAAGCAGACCGAGGGCGCGGAAGCTGCATTTGCGTGTATCTATGACGCTCGAAGAAACAAGGCCGCCATGCCCACGCTGAAATCCGATGCCGACGAAAAAGGTGTCCTGCTGAAGGTGCAACCCATGGAAGTACCAGATCCACGGCCGGTCAAGAAGGGTAAGAGTGGGGTTGTCACTGGTGCGGTGCATCCCAACGGCTCTCGCGCCACCCGGGCTGAGAAGAAGCCCGCTAGTGGTTCGGTGGCAAAGAAGCAGGCAACTACCAAGAATGCGCCGAAGAAGCCCTGAATCGGGAGGGTATTGTGGTTGCGGGCAAAGCTGTGGCTGACGAAGCTGCGGGGCTTGCATGGCGCTGTCCGCAGTAAGTGATTTCGCACAACGATTCCCAATGTGACTGTGCTGTGTCTGTTGATGTCCGTACAGAACTGACCCACTGGGGATGCGGCTATTTTCTTGGACTGATTTAGGTTGTTGGGCCGAGGTTTTCACGGTACTCGATGGGGCTGAGATAGCCAAGGGAGCTCTTGATCCGTTTTTCGTTGTACCAGCGAACGTAGGCGTTCAGTACGTCAACGAACTCCGCGATGGTCGTGGAACGCCAGTCTCCTGGATAGAACATCTCGGTCTTCAGCCTGCCGAAGAATCCCTCACAGGCCGCGTTGTCTGGTGAGCAGGCTTTACGCGACATGGATCGGACCAGATTAGCCTTTGCAACCCGCGATAGCCAGCCAGGCCAACGGTAGTGGCCACCCCGATCGGAATGCACGATCGGCGTTTCATCTTCTTCAGTCACGGTCTCGATAGCCGCATCTAACATGGAATTCACGAGCTCTGCGTCGGGGCTTGTGCCAATCGACCAACTGACTATCATCCCATCGAAGCAGTCGATCATGGGCGATAGATATACCTTTCCCGCAGGAATCTGGAACTCGGAGATATCCGTCACCCACTTTTCGTTGGGGGCGTTAGCGTGGAAATCTCGATTGATGATGTTATCTGGGGCAGGGCTGATTTCCCCGATATAAGAACGATATCGGCGCCGCTTGGGCCTGGCTGCGTGGAGGCCGCCTTGTTTCATGAGACGANTCGATTGATGATGTTATCTGGGGCAGGGCTGATTTCCCCGATATAAGAACGATATCGGCGCCGCTTGGGCCTGGCTGCGTGGAGGCCGCCTTGTTTCATGAGACGACGCACGACTTTCTCCGATAGGAACACCCGTTGTCGGCTCAGCGCTGCTTGCACCCGACGATAGCCGTAGGATCCGTGATTGTCCTCGAAGATCTCTGCAACGGTGCGACGGACATCTGCATATTTGTCGGCAACCCGTATGGGCGACCGAT
>NZ_JAWJWL010000040.1:0-38713 GCF_034721475.1 Burkholderia alba
ACGCGGACAGCGCGTCGACCCGGCTCGCCAGGAGCCGGGAGGAGGCGGTGCGGCAGATCGTCGGTGCGCAGAACACGCTGCAAACGAGCCTGAGCGCGCACGCTGCCGCGAAGGAGCTGCTCGCTGCTGCGCAGACGACTTACGACGCGGCCTTCGACGCGTATCGGCACGGTGCGGGTTCGGTGACCGACGCGCTGCTTGCGCAGAATCAGCTGCTGGCGGCGAAGAACGCGTATGCGGACAGTTATAGCGGCGCGTTGTCGTCGGCGGCGGCGCTGGCGCTCGCGACCGGTTCGGTCGACGCCAAGCCGAGGTGGTCCAGTCCGTGACGGCGAGATGGTTCCTCGGGCGTTTCAGGGTGCGGGATGGCGCGAACCTCAATAACCCCGATCCAGAAACCGGACATTCGCGCGCTTTTGGCGAAAAGCAGATCAAGACCCCAGGAAGCGATGCCGGGCTCCGGTTCGGGGCGGTCACGTGGAGGTGAAAGCCGAGGTTGCAATAAGAACGGCCGGTTGAGAAGGTGTCGGCGATGAGGTTGAAGATTTGATTGGATTCGAATCGGCAGGCTTCGATCTGCTTAGCCTGGTCTGAAACAAGTCTTTAAGTGGTCGATGAGTTTCAGGATGAGTTGAAAGTTTAATTTATCAGGGAAGAAATGGATCTTCTAATGGCGATGCGGGTCTTTGTCAAAGTTGCCGAGCTAGGCAGCTTTGTGCGCGCGGCAGGTTATATCGGGATCTCCAGAGCCGTGGCTACGCGTCATGTGGTCGCGTTGGAAAATAGATTAGGAGCCCGACTCATCTATCGGACCACGCGTAGACTTTCGTTGACGGAAGCAGGTTCAAAGTATCTTCTGAGCGCCAAGCAATTGCTGGACGATCTCGACCTGGCGGAACAAGAAGTCTCGTTGCGTAGCCGTGGTCCGATAGGAACCTTGCGAATTGTGGTCGCCCCCGGATTCGGCCAACGCTACATCATTCCATTGCTGCCGTCCTTCATGGAGACGTTTCCAAATATCGTCCCTGATGTGACTTTTTTAGGACGGAAAATTGACCTGGTGGACGAAGGTTTCGACGCGGGTGTGGTAATCATTCAACAAGTGCGTCATGGCAGTACGGTGACGCGGCATTTGACCGATGTGCAAATGATCGCCTGCGCCTCGCCGCGGTATCTGGAAAATCATGGGACACCTGATCACCCTTCCGACCTCGCAAAGCAATCGTGTCTGGCGTTGCCCGCAACATGCTGGGGACGGGATGAATATGAGTTTAGCCATGACAAGGATCTGATCAGATTGAAACTGACTAGTACGGTGATGACGGACAGCGTCGAGGTGATTCATCGGCTTGCGCTGCTTGGCGTCGGCGTTGCGATACTGCCGGATTACATTGCTAGTCCTGACATCGCGTCCGGGGCGTTGAAAAGAGTATTGAACGAGTATGAGCTATCGAATACAGAGGTGCATGTTGCGTACCCGAATCGGCGACATCTTCCGATCAAGGTTCGGTTGTTCGTGGATTATTTATTTGAAAATATCGACACTAAACAAAGCAGGGGTGAGAGTTGTTGAATGGGTTTTGTTGAAAGGAGATATAGCTCAAGGGATGAGCGTGGTGTGTTCGGATGGGCCGCAGCTGCGAGTTGCAGGCTAGGCGCCGGACGTCCGCTTCTATTCCGATCGATGCCGCATAGCTGAAGGCATCACCAAGGAAAGTACGGCGACACATCCTGGTTGACTTTTACGTCGAGGCGTCCAGCGAAGGCGGCGTGAATGCATGCCGTTGGGCACACCGAGCGGAGACATGAAATTTCCTCCCATGGCGACGTGGCCCGAATGTGTGCTTGGTGTTCTTTTATCGCCCATGATCGACTGCTTCGATGGGATGATAGTCAGTTGGTCGATTGGCACAAGCCCCGACGCAGAGCTCGTGAATTCCATGTTAGATGCGGCTATCGAGACCGTGACCGAGGACGACGAGACGCCGATCGTGCATTCCGATCGGGGTGGCCACGACCGTTGGCCTGGCTGGCTATCGCGGGTTGCAAAGGCTAAGCTGGCCCGCTCCATGTCGCGTAAAGCCTGCTCACCAGACAACGCGGCCTGTGAGGGATTCTTCGGCAGGCTAAAGACCGAGATGTTCTATCCAGGAGACTGGCGTTCGACGACCATCGCGGAGTTCGTTGAAGTACTGAACGCCTACGTTCGCTGGTACAACGAGAAACGGATCAAGGGCTCCCTTGGCTATCTCAGCCCCATCGAGTACCGTGAAAGCCTCGGCCTAACGACGTAAATCAGTCCAAGAAAATAGCCGCATCTCCGGTGGGTTAAGACTCTGTAGAAATCAACAGCCAAGGCTGCCCGGCTTGCGCCGGGCAGCCTTGACGCAATGGGCGAAACCCGCCCCAAACTTGTCGCACCCGCGGCGAATCGTTTCATGACTCACCATGACGCCACGCTCGAACAGGAGTTCTTCGATGTCGCGCAGGCTGAGCGGGAAGCGGAAATACCAACGCAGGGTCTGACTGATGATGGCCGCTGGGAATCGATGTCCATGATCGAGCGATTGCTTTTTCATTTCGACCTCCTATGCTACCGACCACCTGATCAACGTGACAATACCCTATGGGGGCGCCCTGCGGTTCTTCCGTGCACTAATGCCAAATATCAGAGAACAATAGTTCGCAAGTCGTCATCTTCGATTTCTTATCATATCCATAAAATCATCCTGCATAATCGCAAAAATAAAGGCTGCACTCATTCCAAATAATAATACGCCATTGGTGGCTTCGATCGCTCCAAGTATATTCCACTGCTTGGCAATGCTAATCCCGGATGCGCCGCGCGTTGACATTGTGTCTGCTGAATAGAATATTGCTTCGCTAAATGTATTTATTGCTCCAATGTGTACATAAATTGCGGCCCAAATGATTGACTCGAAAATGTGCATCAATGCAATTCCCAGCCCAGTAATCGCGAGATAAATTGTTAATATGAGAAGGGGGTGCTCCTTCCATCTTGATTTTTTCAATTTTTGATGAAAGGTTTGTGTATGCATTGCTAGGCTCACCACGCCGGCAGCGTGTATGGAGACGCATGTAATGCTAAGTGCCAATCCAAAAATCCAACTCATCATCGCCGTATCTTTAGTTTTTATGAATTGAAGAAAATTAACTGTATTAATTGGAGTTGGTAAGTATTTATTTAAATGGCAATTTTACGCTGATGCGAGGAGATGTTTTCATGAATATCCATTCGACAATCCGGACAAAGACTCGTATAATCATCAGAGGATTGATTTTTACTTGTTGAAATTTTAAATTCACCTGAAACTAAATCAAAAGAGCCTTCTGCACGGCACGCCCAGCGCGCTTGCCGTTCTGGACCAGTCCCTCCCAAAGGGGGAGCGAGACCAAACCGTGGCCGTTCCTGTGTCAACTCGCACAGCCGTGCCGCACTTCGTAATCCGCATCAGGCGGCACCGGCCTTCGGAACGTCCGGCGATTCACGCCACGAGCGCGCACATCCGGCGCCCCGAACAGTCGTACTGCTCAATCATTCACTGCGCGACTTCCTGGCGCTGCGCGGGCGAACTCACTTTTTCCCGAGAACGGCCTTCGGCACCTGGATATCTAGCGCTTGCTCCGCCACCAGCCGCTTGGGCTGCCGATTCTCTTCCTCAAGTTGCCGAAGACGCTTTGTCTCTGACACATCTCCCAGGGGCCGACCAGACGATGACGGATCCCACCATGGATAAGCCGGCGAGGAAGAACCAAGTGATGGCGTAGATCAGGTGATTGTCGAGGAAGGACACACGCGTTAAACCGCCGACCGGACTGTCCGCCGGCGCGAGGGGATCCGCGTCGATGTCGATGAAGTATGGCGCGACCTCATTGAATCCTTGCGATCGGGCGATGGCCGCCACATCCCGCGTATGCCAGTTGTGCGTTGTCGGATCATTTTTGCTGAACCACGTCTCGGGCTGGCTCACACGCAACAGTCCGCTGGCACGGACCGTCTCCGCGATCCCTACCGGGCAGGGATGATCATGTCCACACCATCCGGTCGGAACGTAGCCCCGATTGATCATCACGATGCTGCCGTCGACACGGCGCAGCGGCGTCATTACCCAGTATCCGTAGCCGAGTGCGGTGGATGCATGCACCAGCGTTTGCTGCGCGTTGAGCAGCGTGCCCGTGACGGACACGCGGCGATACTCGTCGCGCTCCGTGATGCGGGGCCACTGTGCGGGATCCGGCGCGGGTACGGGTGCGGCGCGCATGTGCGCATCGATCCGCGCAATCAGGTCGTGCTTCCACGCGCGACGTGCGATTTGCCAATAGCCGAGCGAGACGAATGCGACGAATGACGTGACGCACAGCGCAAGAATGAGCCATCTTCCTGTCCGCCGACGATCCATGACTGCCGCCTCGATCGAATCCGCGCGCACCGCGTGATTTCAGGGAATGCGAGACATGTCGCGCATCGACGGCGGCATCATGTTGCGGTCGAGGTGATGCATGATCCAGATGGACCCCGACAACGCGATAACCACGAGCATGGTCGTGAAGATGAGCGCCAGCAGATTCCAGCCGCGCTCCGATCTCGCGTTCATGTGCAGGAAATACACCATGTGCACGATGATCTGAACGCCGGCGAGGACAATGATCAAGACCCGTGTGTTGTTCGGATCGTCGAACAGTTTGCCGGCCACGGCCCAGAACGGGATGGCCGTGAGGATGACGGCCAGCACGAACCCTGTGAGATAGCCCTTGAGCGTGCCATGCGGCGCGGCGTCGGCGCTGCCGTCTTCGTCGTGCTCGGTTTGCAGCGCACTCATGGCATCACTCCCATCAGATAGACAAAGGTAAACACGCCGACCCACACGACGTCGAGAAAGTGCCAGAACATCGACAGGCAAGTCAGCCGTCGGCGGTTGTCCGCAGTCAGCCCGTGGGTCTTGACCTGCACCATCAGGGTGACGAGCCAGACGATGCCGAACGTGACATGAAGCCCGTGCGTGCCGACCAGCGCGAAGAAGGAAGACAGAAAGGCGCTGCGCCACGGGCCCGCGCCGTCGTTGATCAGATGTGCGAACTCGCGCAGTTCCAGATACAGAAAGGCGAGCCCGAACAGCCCGGTGATCGCCAGCCACATAAGCGTGCCGGCCTGACGCTTGCGATGCATCTCGAGCATGGCGAAGCCGTAGGTGATCGACGAAACGAGCAGCATTGCCGTGTTCAGCGCGACGGTCTGAAGAGAAAAGACGTCGTGTCCGGCCGGCCCGGCCGCGTAGTTGCGGCCGAGGACACTGTAGGTCGCGAACAGGCATCCGAAGATGAGGCAGTCGCTCATCAGGTAGATCCAGAACCCGAGCAATGTGCCGTTCGGCGTGTGGTACTCGTTGGGGACGTAGAACCGCGACGACAGGTCGGCGCCGGACGGATTGGACGGGACGGTTGCGATCGTATTAGCCATGATGGGGCGCGAGTTCTCGGGTGCGTTCGGCCTCGACCCGCGCTACTTCGTCCGCGGGAATGTAGTAGGCGCGGTCGTAGTTGAACGTGTGCCGGATCGTCGCCGCGATCAGCAGGGCAAACGACACGGCGGCGAGCGGCCACATACGCCACACGAGGGCAAAGGCGAGGGTCAGGGCGATCGCGGACAAAACGACCCCGGCTCCGGTGTTGCGGGGCATGTGGATGGGAATGAATCCGGACAGCGGGCGCCGGTAGTTGAGCGCTTTCATCTGCCACCAGGCTTCGTCGCCCTGAATTCGCGGGGTGAAGGCGAAGTTGTACTCGGGAGGCGGGGACGACGTCGACCATTCGAGCGTGCGGCCGTCCCACGGGTCTCCGGAGACGTCGCGCAGTTGATCCCGCTTGCGGAAGCTCACGTAGTACTGGATCAGCATGCAGACGATGCCGCAGAAAATCAGCGCGGCGCCGAAGGCCGCCGCGATGAACCATATCTGCAGCGACGGGTCGTCGAAGTGGCTCATGCGACGCGTCACGCCCATCAGGCCGAGCACGTACAGCGGCATGAAGGCGAAGTAGAAGCCGATCAGCCAGAACCAGAACGAACATTTGCCCCAGAAGGGATCCAGCTTCCATCCGAATGCCTTCGGGAACCAGAAGTTGATCCCCGCGAACATGCCGAACAGTACGCCGCCAATGATCACGTTATGAAAATGTGCGATCAGGAACAGGCTGTTGTGCAGCACGAAGTCGGCGGGCGGAACGGCCAGCAAGACCCCCGTCATGCCGCCGATCGCGAAGGTCACCATGAACCCCACCGCCCACATCATCGGCACCTCGTAGCGGATGCGCCCCCGGTACATGGTGAACAGCCAGTTGAACATCTTCGCGCCGGTGGGGATCGAGATGATCATCGTCGTGATGCCGAAGAACGAATTGACGCTCGCGCCGGAACCCATGGTAAAGAAGTGATGCAGCCAGACGAGGTAGGCGAGCACGGTGATCACGATGGTGGCGTACACCATCGAGGTATAGCCGAACAGGCGTTTGCCCGCGAACGTGGAAACGACCTCGGAGAAAATCCCGAAGGCGGGCAGGATCAGGATGTACACCTCGGGATGGCCCCAGATCCAGATCAGGCTGACGTACATCATTGCGTTGCCGCCCAGCTCGGTCGTGAAGAAGTTCATGCCGAGATAGCGGTCGGCCGCGAGCAGCGCAAGCACCGCGGTCAGGACCGGGAACGACGCGACGATGAGCACGTTGGTGCACAGCGAGGTCCACGCGAAGACGGGCATGCGCATCATAGTCATGCCGGGTGCGCGCATCTTGATGATCGTGACCAGCAGGTTGATCCCGGACAGCAGCGTGCCTACCCCGGACAACTGCAGCGACCATATGTAGTAGTCGACCCCGACGTCGGGACTGGTGGTCAATTCCGATAAGGGCGGATAGGCGAGCCAGCCGGTCTTGGCGAATTCGCCGACGAACAGCGACAGCATGATCAGCACCGCGCCCGCGGTGGTCATCCAGAAGCTGAAGTTGTTCAGGAACGGAAAGGCCACGTCACGCGAGCCGATCTGCAGCGGCACGACGAAATTCATCAAGCCGGTCACCATGGCCATGCCGACGAAGAAGATCATGATCACGCCATGCGCGGTGAAGATCTGGTCGTAGTGCTCGGGCGGCAGGTAGCCCATGTTCTCGCCGAACGAGATCGCCTGCTGGGAGCGCATCATGAGCGCATCGGCGAATCCGCGCAGCAGCATCACGGTGCCCAGGATCATGTACATGATGCCGATGCGCTTGTGGTCGACGCTGGTGAACCACTCGCGCCACAGGTACCCCCACAGCTTGAAGTACGTGATCACGCCGACGAGCGCGAGACCGATGACGATCACGCCGACCATCGTTGTCAGGACGATGGGGACATGCAGTGGCAACGCCTCCCAGGTCAGTCGACCGAACATGAGTTGGCTGAGATCCGATGGACTATTCATGTTGTTCCAGTTGAGCGGGTGATCGGATGGGGCGGGTGGCGGGATGCGCGGCGCTCGCGGCCTATCCGCGGGTGGCGACGCGCGATGCGGTCGCGGCGCCGGGCTTCGGCGCCGGCTGCTGGCCGGAGGGCGTTTCGACGCACAGGGCGCCGGCCGCTTCGCGCGGCATCAGGACCGCGTCGAACAAATTCGGCATCACGGCGCCGAAGCGCTGCACGGGCGCACCAATACTGGGCTGTGCCAACGACAAATAGGTCGGGCGATCGAGCGCGGCGCTCGTCGCCTTCGCCTGAGCGACCCATCGATCGAACCCCGCATGGTTCAGGCCAAGGAAGCGGAAGCGCATCTGTGAAAACCCCGCGCCGCTGTAATTGCCGGAAAAGCCTTCGTAGCTGCCGGGCGCGTTTGCGATCGCGTGCAGCGTGGTTTGCATGTGCGGCATCGCATAGATCTGGCCTGCCAGCGCGGGAATGGACAGCGAGTTCATCACCGTGGTCGACGTGATGCGAAATTCGATCGGTCTGTCCACCGGCGCCGCCACCTCGTTGACGACGGCGATGCCTAGCTCGGGGTACACGAACAGCCATTTCCAGTCCAGCGCGATAGCCTGTATCACCAGCGGCTTCTGCGCCGGCGGAACGGGACGTCCTTCGCTTACCCGGTCCAGCGGACGGTAGGGATCCAAACGATGGGTCATCACCCAGGTCAGCGCGCCGAGCGCGATGATGATGACGAGCGGCACGGACCAGATCAGGAGTTCGAGCAGCGTGGAGTGGCTCCATTCGGGCTCGTAGCGGGCAGTCCGGTTCGACGCGCGATAGCGCCATGCGAAAAACAGCGTCAGCAGAATGACCGGCACGACGACGAGCAGCATCAGCCAGGTGGCGGTAAGGATGATGTCCCGCTGCTGAAGGGCGATGTCGCCGATGGGCGAAAGCACGATGGACTGACAGCCGCTCAGGGAGAGGGTGCCGACTACGAGCAGAGCTTTCTTGAGCATGGAGACAATGACCTTGCTGTCGCAGATGTGTTCGCGTTGCCGATCCCGCTTCGTCGAGACTGATCGGAATGTGTCGGAGTATCTACCGAGATAAAGAATTAGTCGATCAGAATTCCTTGCGAATTACTTGGATACGAGGAATTGATAATTCATGAATTGGCAATGAGAATATATTGTCTTAAATAAATATGAATGGTAGGCAATCAATTGTTGTGAATTCAAAATATATTGTTGTGGTCGGCGGATATAAAATTTAATTTTCTGAAAATTAATTGAATCGCGATACGCTGTGATGGTAGGGTGCTTATGTTTTGTCGTTCACGAGGCAAGCACGCATATATGTCTTCCAGAGGCGTCGTTCCAGCAAGCGCGAATTCCAGCACGTCGTTGAATGAAACGTCGGGGCTGGAACGACCGAGCCATCCACCCAAGCCGGGCGAGATTGCTATTGGCGTGATCATCGGGCGCGCCTCGGAAACCGTCAGTTTCTTTGTGTTCGGCATTGCTTGCGTTCTGGTGTTTCCGAAGCTGTTCTTTCCGTTTACCGATCAGTTTCAGGGCATGCTGGGGTCGTTTGCCATNTGCTATTGGCGTGATCATCGGGCGCGCCTCGGAAACCGTCAGTTTCTTTGTGTTCGGCATTGCTTGCGTTCTGGTGTTTCCGAAGCTGTTCTTTCCGTTTACCGATCAGTTTCAGGGCATGCTGGGGTCGTTTGCCATTTTCGCGCTTGCGTTTATTGCGCGTCCATTTGGAACCGCGCTGTTCATGGGCGTGCAGCGCAAGCTGGGAGTGGGCACCAAGCTGAGCGCCGCGTTGTTTCTGCTTGGGTTCTCCACGGTTTGCATCGCCTTCGTGCCCGGATATGCCGTCATTGGCGGCTGGTCGATCTTCTTGCTCGCCTTGCTGCGTCTGATGCAGGGATTCGCCCAGGGCGGCAGCTGGGACGGATTGGCGTCGTTGCTCGCGTTGAGCGTGCCCGCCAAGAAGCACGGCCGATATGCGGCGATGGTTCAGCTCGGCGATCCGGTGGGAGCCGTCATCGCGACGTCGCTGTATTTGTATCTGCACATGCAATTGAGCGAAGCGGATTTCACCGATTGGGGCTGGCGTTACCCGTTCTTCGTCCTGTTTGCCATTAATGTCGTGGCGCTGTTTGCTCGCCTGCGTCTGGTTATCGCGCGCGAGTATGCCGAGCAGTTCCATGCGCGGGCGCTCGCTCCGGTCTCTGTCAGGGAAGTGTTCGGACATCAACGTCATGTCGTCTGGCTGGGCGCGTTTTCCGCGTTGGCGAGCTGCGCTCTTTACTATCTGGTGACGATCTTCCCGCTTTCCTGGGTGTCGATGCACAACCTGTCCGATATCGATCGCATCCTGTCGATACAGGTGATCGGCGCGTTTTTCTTCATGGCAGGCATGATCGCGTCCGGATGGATTGCGGATCGAGTCGGACGGAATAGGACGCTGGCCGGGGCGGCCGTGCTGATCGGCGTATATGGATTGGTCGCGCCTTGGCTGCTGGACGGACACACGGCCCAAGCCGTATTCATTGTCCTGGGTTTCACGTTGCTGGGGCTGTCGTACGGGCAATCGGCGGGCTTGGCCGCGCCATTGTTCAGCACGCATTTACGCTATACCGGTGCTGCCATCACAACCGACATGGCGTGGCTCATCGGGGCCGCATTCGCGCCTCTGACGGTGTTGACGCTCTCGAATATGTTCGGACTCGTGTCGCTGACCGGCTATCTGATTTCCGGTGTGGTCTGCACGCTCGTGTCGTTGCGGTTGACTCGTTCGTTGCTGGCCGGCAATGGTTGATATCAAGGCATTCCGTTTTTTGAGAATCGAAGAAGCTATTGCGAGCCGATCAGTTTTGATTGTTCATAAAATAAGAATCAGAGGTGTCTATGTCTGGTGAACGAGTTCAGTCGAGTCGATTTTTGAGTGCATGGGACCGCTTGATCGCGGTAGCCGTGGCGATCAGCGGTCTGGGACTGGCGGTCGGCGGCATTTGGCTGTTGTCGCTGGGTGGCAGTCCGTACTATCTGGTGGCGGGCATTATCTTCGCCTGGTCCGGAATCCTGCTGTGGCGCAGGCGCATGCAAGGGGCCTGGGTGTTCGGGCTCGGTTACCTGATCAGCCTGCTCTGGACCTTGTACGAAACGGCGACGCGCTTGTGGGGCTGGGTGCCTCGCATGGGTTTCATCACGGGGCTGGGCTTCTTCGTCGCGCTCATGATTCCCAGGCTGGTGAGCAAGGACGGACGAACCAATCTGGGGCGAGGCTGGGCCAAGTTATTCGCCGGTGTCTGTGTTTTATTCGCCGGTGGGGCTTTCGTCCTGTCATTTGTTCCGCAAGAGAGTTACTTGTCGCCGGCCTCGATGTCGACGGAACCGCTCGTATCCGACGGCGGCAAGCAGGCGGCGCAGCGATCGAATCAACCCGACACCGATTGGGCGCATTACGGGCGCGATGTGGACGCAACGCGCTATTCGCCGCTTACCCAGATCAATGCGGGCAATGTGAGCAAGCTGAAGGTCGCCTGGGTTTATCACACGGGTGACCTGCCGCCCAAGGACAAGCTGAACAAGTGGGCAGCCGAGACAACGCCGATCAAGGTCGGCAACAGCCTGTACCTGTGTACGGCCACGAACAACCTCGCGAAGCTCGACCCGAGCACCGGCAAGGCCGTGTGGACCCGGGACGTCGGCACGCAGTACAAGAGCGTTCCCTACTCGGCGGCATGTCGCGGGCTGGTGCATCATGTCTCGACGACGATTCCCAGCGGCCAGCCGTGCCACGAAAAGATCATCGAAGGCACGATCGACGGCCGCTTGATCGCGGTCGACGCGGGGACAGGCGAATTCTGCAAGGGCTTCGGCGAGAATGGGCAAGTCAGCCTGCTGAAGGGGCTGGGCGAGACCGTGCCGGGTTTTGTCGCCATGACCTCGCCGCCCGTCATCGTCAAGGGGACGATCGTCGCCAACCACCAGGTGCTGGACGGCCAGCGCCGCTGGGCGCCGTCGGGCGTCATCCGCGGCTACGACGCCGATACCGGCGCGTTCAAGTGGGCGTGGGACGTGAATCGCCCCGGCCAGCGCGGCGAGCCGGGTCCCGGCGAGCAGTACAGCCGCGGTACGCCGAATTCGTGGGGGCCGATGGTGGGCGACGAGGATCTGAACATGATCTATGTCCCGACCGGGAATTCCGCGGCGGATTACTACAGCGCCATGAGAACGCCCGCCGAGAATCGCGTGGCGTCTTCCATTGTCGCGTTGGATGCGAGCACCGGCGAAGAGCGCTGGGTGTTCCAGACCGTCCACAAGGATGTCTGGGACTACGACATGGGTTCGCAGCCGACGCTCTTCCAGTATCCGGCGTCGGGTGGCGCGGTACCGGCCATGATCATTCCGACCAAGCGCGGGCAGACTTTCGTGGTGGATCGGCGTAACGGCAAGCCACTGTTGCCGGTCGAGGAACGCCCTGCTCCGCAAGGCGACGTGCCGAACGATCCGCGTACGCCGACGCAGCCCTGGTCGCCCGGGATGCCCCGCCTTGGCTTCGCCGACCTGCAGGAGAAGAATATGTGGGGGATGACGCCGTTTGATCAGTTGTACTGCCGGATCAAGTTTCGCCAGGCGCATTACGTTGGCGAATTCACGCCGCCTGTCATCAACCAATCCTGGATCGAGTACCCCGGCTACAACGGTGGGAGCGATTGGGGCAGCATGGCCTACAACCCGAATAACGGCGTGCTGATCGCGAACTGGAACAACACGCCGATGTACGACCGGTTGCTGCCGCGCAAGGAGGCGAATGCCATGGGCTTGTATTCGATCGACGACCCGCGGCATACCGACAAGTCGGGCGCGGAAGGGCCGGGCGCCATGGCCGATACGCCGTACGGCATCGACGTTCAGCCGTTCATGAATCCGCTCACCGAAGTGCTGTGCAACGAGCCGCCGTACGGAATGATCACCGCGATCGACATGCACACCCGCCAGGTCATCTGGCAGCATCCGCTCGGGACGGCGCGGGCGAACGGTCCGTTCGGACTACCGACCTATATGCCGATGGAGGTCGGCACGCCGAACAACGGCGGCCCCATCATCACGGCCGGCGGGCTGGTGTTCGTGGCGGCCGCGACGGACAACCTCATTCGCGCGATCGACATGAAGACCGGCAAGGTGGTGTGGAGCGACGTGCTGCCGGGCGGCGGGCAGGCCACGCCGATGACCTATTCCGTCAATGGCAAGCAATATCTGGTCATCATGGCGGGCGGCCACCACTTCATGCGCACCCCCGTGACCGATGCGCTCGTGGCTTACGCGTTGCCGGATCATGCGGACCCCGGGCAGGCGAGTCATTGAAGTCGTCCGACGGCAACGCGAACCGCCGATCGATCGTGGCTCGGCGCCGCTCAAGCCGGATTCGCGTGGATCACCGTTTCACCCCTGTCAGTTAATTTGCAAAGGAGCCTCTCATGTGGACCAAGCCCGCTTACACCGATCTCCGTCTCGGTTTTGAAGTCACGATGTACATTTCGAATCGCTGATCTCGACGCACGGCAAGGAAAGCCTCGGCTAGCCGAGGCTTTTTTTCGCCGGGCCACCGTGTCGGATTCTTGCCGGACAATCATGCTCGTACACATCCTGGGATCGGCCGCCGGCGGCGGTTTTCCGCAATGGAACTGCAACTGCGCGAATTGCGCGGGATTTCGCGACGGCACGGTCGACGCGCGGGCGCGCACCCAGTCGTCGATCGCGCTGTCCGACGACGGCGTGAACTGGGTGCTGTGCAACGCGTCGCCCGATATCCGCGCGCAGCTGCAAGGGTTCGCGCCGATGCAGCCGGGCCGCGCGCTGCGCGACACGGGGATCGGCGCGATCGTGCTGATGGACAGCCAGATCGACCACACCACCGGCCTGCTGAGCTTGCGCGAGGGCTGCCCGCTGCAGGTATGGTGTACCGCTCAGGTCCATCAGGACCTGAGCACCGGTTTTCCGCTGTTTGAAATGCTGAAGCCCTGGAATGGCGGCCTGTGCTGGCATCGCATCGAGCTGGACGGGAGGTTCGTCGTGCCCGCGTGCCCGAACCTGCGGTTCACGCCATGCCCGTTGCGCAGCGCGGCGCCGCCTTATTCTCCGCACCGCTTCGATCCCCATCCGGGCGACAACATCGGCCTCTGGGTGGAAGACCTGCGCACGGGCGGTACGCTGTTCTATGCGCCGGGTCTGGGCGAGGTCGACGACGCGCTGCTGCGGCGCATGCAGGCGGCCGACTGTCTGCTGGTAGACGGCACGCTGTGGGATGACGACGAAATGCAGCGTCGCGGCGTCGGCGCCCGCACCGGCCGCGAGATGGGCCATCTCGCGCTGAACGGCCCCGGCGGCATGCTGGACGTGTTTGCGCGGATACCCGGGCCGCGCAAGGTGCTGATTCACGTCAACAACACCAACCCGATTCTCGACGAGCACTCCGCCGAGCGTGAGGAACTGACGCGGCGCGGCGTTCAGGTCGCATTCGACGGGATGCAGATCCTGCTATGAATAGCCGTTCTCCGATCAGCGCGCGGCCGAACCGGCCGTCTGCCGCGCGACGCAAGCCACCCTGCCATCCCGTCATTTACCGCTCTTGAACGTCATGGAACCGTCGCCCCGTCAATCCGCACTCAGTCCCGAGCAGTTCGAGCAAGCCCTGCGCGCGAAGGGCGCCTTCTATCACATTCATCATCCCTACCACGTCGCGATGTACGAAGGCCGGGCGACGCGGGAGCAGATCCAGGGCTGGGTCGCGAACCGCTTTTACTATCAGCTCAACATCCCGATGAAAGACGCGGCGATCCTCGCGAACTGTCCGGACCGCGACGTGCGGCGCCAGTGGGTTCAGCGTCTGATCGACCACGACGGCGCCGCCGGCGATGAGGGCGGCATCGAGGCATGGTTGCGGCTGGGCGAGGCGGTGGGGCTGACCGCCGAGCAATTGCGTTCGCAGGCGCTCGTGCTGCCGGGCGTGCGTTTCGCCGTCGACGCCTACGTGAACTTCGCGCGCCGCGCGACCTGGCAGGAGGCGGCCGGCAGCTCGCTGACCGAGCTGTTCGCCCCGCAGATCCATCAATCGCGCCTCGACACGTGGCCGCGCCATTACCCGTGGATCGAGCCGGACGGCTACGCGTATTTCCGCACGCGCGTCGGCCAGGCGCGGCGCGACGTCGAACACGGGCTGGCCATCACGCTGCAGCACTGCACGACATACGACAGCCAGCAGCGCATGCTGATGATTCTGCAATTCAAGCTCGACGTTCTGTGGACGATGCTCGACGCCATGTCGATGGCCTACGAGCTGCAGCGGGCGCCATACCATACGGTGACTCGCCAGCGTGTCTGGCACACGGGAGTCGCGCCATGAGTTTCGACCGGAATCGTGTGCCGCGCTGGCGGAGGGGATTTCGCTTTCAGTTCGAGCCGGCCCAGCATGCGCACGTGCTGCTCTATCCCGAAGGGATGGTCAAGTTCAACGAGAGCGCGAGCGCGATTGGTCAACTGATCGACGGCGCGCGCAGCGTCGCGGACATCGTCGCCCACCTCGAACGGCAATTCCCCGGCGTGCCCGATCTGGGCGCGGATGTCGAGGATTTCATGGAGGCCGCTCGTGCCCAACACTGGATCGAACTCGCCTGACCCCGCGGCGTCCGACGCGCAGGCGCCTGCGGTCGGCCTGCCGCTTTGGCTGCTGGCCGAGCTGACCTACCGCTGCCCGCTGCAATGTCCGTACTGCTCGAACCCGCTCGATTTCGCGCGTCAGGGCGCGGAGCTCGATACGGCGCAGTGGATCGGGGTGATGGCCGAGGCGCGCCGGCTGGGCGCCGCGCAGATCGGTTTCTCCGGCGGCGAGCCGCTGGTCCGGCCAGATCTCGCGGAGCTGATCGGCGAGGCCCGGCGGCTCGGCTACTACACGAACCTGATCACGTCGAGCATCGGCCTGACCGAGCGGAAGATCGTCGATTTTCACCGGGCCGGCCTCGATCACATCCAGATCAGCTTTCAGGCGAGCGATGCGGACGTCGGCAACATGCTCGCCGGCTCGAAGAAGGCGTTCGCGCACAAGCTCGAGATGGCGCGCGCCGTGAAGGCGCACGGCTATCCGATGGTGTTGAATTTCGTCACGCATCGGTACAACATCGACGACATCGACAAGATCATCGAGCTGTGCATCGCGCTCGAAGCCGATTACGTCGAGCTGGCGACGTGCCAGTACTACGGCTGGGCGTACCTGAACCGCAACGCGTTGCTGCCCACCCGAGCGCAGCTCGCGCGCGCCGAACGCACGACCAACGAATACCGCGCGAAGCTCGCCGCGGAAAACAATCCGTGCAAGCTGATCTTCGTCACGCCCGACTATTACGAGGAGCGGCCGAAGGCGTGCATGAACGGCTGGGGCAGTCTGTTCCTGATCGTCACGCCCGACGGCACCGCGTTGCCGTGCCACGGCGCGCGGCAGTTGCCGATCGCGTTCCCGAACGTGCGCGACCACGCGCTACGGCACATTTGGTATGACTCACCGGGTTTCAATCGCTTCCGCGGCGACAGCTGGATGCCGGAGCCGTGTCGGTCGTGCGACGAAAAAACCAAGGATTTCGGCGGATGCCGCTGCCAAGCGTACATGATGACGGGCGACGCGAGTAACGCGGATCCGGTCTGTAGCAAATCGACTGACCATGGCGTGATCCTGAAAGCGCGCGAGGCCGCACTCGCCCCTCTTCAGCCGGTTACGAAACTCGTGTTTCGCAACACGCGGAATTCTGGTGAACTTGCCGGGACCTGATCGCCGCCGATGCTATCGCGACCCAATGAGAATTCGTCGAGTTCGCGGCGTCGGATGCCAACTTATTGTGGAGAGAATGTCGCCCGGAGGTCGGCTGCTGCCGAATCTGGCGCTAAACGCGCGACGGGTCAAATGGATTGGGCGTCGACAGTGCGTTCGAGCTTAGCGGCTCATTTCGCGGCGAGTGCTTGAACCTGCCTTGGCTCGAAACCCTGGGTGAAGCCGAGGCGATCGTCGAGGCGTGGTGCCGGGATGACAACGAGAGCAATCCTCACTCGGCTCTCGACGAGTTGGCGCCGGCCGAATTCGCCCGTCACTTGGTGCGTGTTCCGGGGATGATTGGGTCCAAAACGCCAGGAAACTGGCTCTAGAGCGAGTTTTGGATTACTAAACAGGAATTGCAAGGCCTTCTTTTTTAGACCGCTGTCCGTCTTATTCGGCTTTCTACACCTTGGCCCCTACTTCAGAGGTAATGAGCTGACATCTATTTTATAGGACTACTACCGTATTTTTACTAAAAAACATCAATAAATTTTGATTGATATGATCGCTAGGTGACATAATTGATTGCGATGCACCCATGTGTCCAACTTTTATGGAGGTATGCGATGGCAACGAGAAATTACAAGGATCTAAAGGCTCAACTTCAAAAACTGCAAGAGGAGGCGGAAGCAGCGCGAATCGTTGAACTGGAAGCGATTGTTGCAGACCTTCGCGAGAAGGTCGCCGAGTATGGCATTACCTCGGAACAAATTTTTGGCCGGCACCGTGCGAACAAAACGGCCGGAGCGGTAGCGGCCAAGTATCGGAACCCCAAGACCGGTGAGACGTGGAGTGGCCGCGGCCGTGCGCCGGTTTGGATAAAAGACGCCAAGAACCGCGATCGCTTCCTGATCAACAAATAGCGGCTGCAGGTTACAAGTTTATTGCGCATGGAGTCGTGTCGTCAGTGCGAAGTCTCTCCAAATTTGAGTAGCATACCGAATTAGAGTCCAATCAGGTAAGCAGGAGATTGGACATGAAGGAGCGATTTACCGAAGAGCAGATCATCGGCTTTCTGCGGGACTCCGAGAGAGGGTGATCGGTCAAGATCTGTACTGCCGGCACGCCTTTCGCGAAGCCAGCTATTACTACGTTTGGCGCAGAAAATCCTGCGGCATGAGCGTGCCGGACGCGAAGCTCCTGAAGGAGTTGGCGTCCGAGAACGCGTGGTTGAAGAAGCGACCTGCCGAATCGCTGGTGGCAAGCCAAGTTACGCGCGAGGCGTTGCGAGAAAGATGGTGGGCGTACCGTCACGCCGGAAGGGCGGCATAAGCCCCAGCGCCGATCGTTATCGGTCGGCACCGGACCGCATATGGCATTGCAGGCCGATATCGTGGCGCGGTTCGACGGCAGTGTATTCAGCGAGCAACACGGCAACGGCACGAGCATAGTCGTACCTGATCCGGCACGACGAGTGCAGGTCCGCTGATTAGGTTCGGCAGATTCGCATGTCCCGCTACCATTGAACGCACCATGACCGGTGGATGGAACGTGAAACCGCCCTCTACCAAGTGCGGAGTCGTCGCAAACTGCGCGGCGATGGTCAGGCACAAGCGTTGCGGCGACGCAATGTCCGCCACAAGCATTGCTGAGTGCCTCTTTCGCGTATGGCGGATCCTTTCGGCATCAAATACCCGCCAAACTTCAATCAATCGATGAGACTAGCCGACTCCCCGTTGGCGGTCGTACTGGCCTGACGCGGACACCGTTCACGATGTCGTCTCTCCAGCCGCACCGGCATCGAGCGATGCGACGTAACGCAGCAGGTCTCCGGTTCGTCCCCCCGATATCAACGGTTCCCAGGCTGATAGCCAAGGTTCGTACCTTTGGAGCACAAGTCGTGTCGACCGTGCTGGCCGCTGAAACGCCCGTCCACGGCGCGGCTTGTCGTCGAGTTCCGTCGAGATACCAAGGCAGGGCCGTGGCATTCCCATAGACGACTTTCCCGAGAATGTCCTTGATCTGTCTTGGGGGCCTAGGCCCTCTTTTCTGCGAGTCCACAGCTCTCCGCAGACGTCCTTCAATCGACGGATCGCAAGAGCGCGAATGATGAAGTAAGATTGTCTTATCACAACAAAACATGAATTTTTCTCATTCATCATGCTTGATCGTATTCATTTGTCCATCGTGCAGGAGGTGGAAAAGCAAGGTTCGCTGACCGCCGCCGCCGGCGTCCTGCACGTGACGCAGTCGGCTTTGAGCCATAGCATGAAGAAACTGGAACAGCAGCTCGGCACCGACATCTGGCTGCGTGACGGCCGCAGCCTGCGCTTGACCCAGGCCGGCCAATACCTGCTGGCGGTGGCCAACCGGGTACTGCCACAGCTGAATTTGGCCGAAGAACGCTTGCGGCAGTTCGCCCAGGGTGAGCGCGGCACCTTGCGCATCGGCATGGAATGTCACCCTTGTTACCAGTGGCTGTTGAAAATCGTGTCGCCCTATCTGGCCGCATGGCCGGATGTGGACGTAGACGTAAAACAGAAATTCCAGTTCGGCGGCATCGGCGCGCTGTTCGGTTACGAGATCGACCTGCTGGTCACGCCCGATCCGCTGAACAAGCCGGGCCTCGTATTCGAACCGGTATTCGACTACGAGCAAGTCCTGGTCGTTGCCGGCAACCACAAGCTGGCCAAGGAGGAATACATCAAGCCCAAGCAACTGACCGATGAGGTGCTGGTGACCTACCCGGTGCCGGTCGACCGTCTGGATATCTACAGCATGTTCCTCGCGCCGGCCGGAATCACGCCCAAGCGCCACAAGGAGATCGAGACCACCGACATCATGCTGCAGATGGTCGCCAGCGGCCGCGGCGTGGCTGCGCTGCCACGCTGGCTGGTGCTGGAATATGCGGACACGATGGATGTGGTGCCGGTGCGGCTGGGCGAGAACGGCATTGCCAAGCACATCTATCTGGGTGCGCGCGAGGCGGACGTGGGTATCGATTACCTGCGTGCGTTTATCGAACAAGCGAAAAGGCCTGACGCGGCCTGATGCTTCGTGGCAGCGGGTTCCATGAGTGCCGCTCATAGGAACATGAAAACATATCCATTTTCATTTCCCTCGGTCGGTGAAGATAATTCCAGGTTGCCCAGTTCGACGAACGCGGGCGTATTTCATGCACCTCTATGGCATCCACAACCGAACGCAAGCCATTGGCGTTACCGGGCGGGCACAAGAAAGTGCTGCTGCATTCCTGCTGTGCGCCTTGCTCGGGCGAAGTGATGGAAGCCATGCAGGCGTCCGGTATCGACTTCACGATCTTCTTCTACAACCCGAATATCCATCCGCTGAAGGAATACGAACTACGCAAGCAGGAAAACATCCGGTTTGCAGAGAAATCCGGTATTCCATTTATCGATGCCGACTACGACCGCGACAACTGGTTTGAGCGGGCCAAGGGAATGGAAAACGAACCGGAGCGCGGCATCCGCTGCACCATGTGCTTCGATATGCGTTTCGAGCGCACGGCATTGTATGCACATGAACACGACTTCCCCGTCATCACCAGCTCGTTAGGCATCTCGCGGTGGAAGAACATGCAACAGATCAACGATTGCGGTGTGCGCGCGGCCTCGCACTATCCCGACATGCTGTATTGGGAATACAACTGGCGCAAAGGCGGCGGCTCGGCGCGCATGATCGAGATCAGCAAGCGAGAAAACTTCTACCAGCAAGAATATTGCGGCTGCGTCTATTCGCTACGCGACAGCAATCGGCATCGCCTGGAAAGCGGTCGGGAACGCATCCAGCTGGGCGTGAAGTTCTACGGTGACGACGACTCCACAACCGAATCCTGAGTTCACCGTCTTTACCCGATAAACAAGCGGAACGGCTGAAGACATCGCACTCGGACAAAACCCTGGTCGCGCCGCGCACCGCTCGACGCATGTCGCAGATCACCATCGCGCAGGCGCCTGGCATTCCGCTGGAGCATCGGAAGCGACTCGAAACCGGCGTGCGTCCCTTCTCTACCGCGATTCAGCACAAGACTGAGCCGGCTTTTCGTCATTCCATTCGTCGCTCTTTGCCCCCGCAGCGAGGGGCATCTCTTTCACGCACGCCTCATTTCACGGTTCGTCGCCGGATTCGATGCGCGGCAAGCGAACCCTCTTATCGCGCGCGGCGTTGACCAAGCTCACGCCGTGACTTCGCCGTCAGGCTTTCCGTCTGGCCGAGCGCCGGGGCGGCAGAATCCCGCAGGCAAGGGCGGTGCGAATGGAGAGGGACAAGTCCGCGAGCAAGCCGACATGCACACCACGCCATGAACATGGCTAATGGTTTTATGAGATTAATTCACTTTTATTCATCAATGGCTCGACATAAAATTCGTCTCGAATGCCGGGGTCATAGAGATTTCCGAGCAAAAATCAGAAAATAAAATCGGGAAGCATTGGAAAACCAAGATGGATTCAGGTTTTATCTCGGAAATCAGGGTGCCAGATCAACATGAGTGAAGATTTTACATTTGCCATCAAGCGCATTTGTTTCGACGAAGACTATCGGCCGTCAGACAGTACGCGGATTACGACCAACTTCGCCAACTTGGCTAGAGGAACGCGTCGTCAAGAGAATTTGCGCCACACGTTCAAGATGATTGACAATCGTTTCAATGCCCTGGCGCATTGGGATAATCCTGAGGGCAATCGCTATACCGTCGAGCTTGAAATCATTTCCGTCGAAATGAGCATGGGCGGCGAAAGCAACAACGCTTCTCTCCCTTTGATTGAAATATTGAAACCGAATATTGTCGATCGAAAAACCGGCGAGCGCATCGAAGGCATCGTCGGGAATAATTTTTCCTCTTACGTGCGAGATTATGATTTCAGCGTCCTATTGCTGGAGCACACCAGGAATCAGCCCGAGTTCAGCACTCCGGAGAATTTTGGAGACCTGCACGGGAAGTTGTTCAAGTGCTTCGTGAACTCGAGCGCCTACAAGGCCAACTTCAGCAAGCAGCCCGTCATATGCCTGAGTGTCTCGAGCAGCAAGACTTATTATCGGACCGCGAATCAGCATCCGGTATTGGGCATTGAATACCAGCAGGACGAATACTCTCTGACCGATGAATATTTCAAAAAAATGGGATTGAAGGTTCGCTATTTCATGCCTCCGAATAGCGTCGCACCGTTGGCTTTTTATTTTGCCGGCGATCTACTTGGCGATTACAGCGATCTCGAGCTTATCGGTACTATCAGCACAATGGATACGTTCCAGAAAATTTACCGGCCCGAGATCTACAATGCGAATTCCGCGGCAGGAAAGTTCTATCAGCCAAGTTTGAAGCACCAGGATTTTTCATTAACTAGAATTGTTTATGATCGAGAAGAACGCAGCCGGCTGGCTATCGAGCAGGGAAGGTTTGTCGAGGAGCACTTCATCAAACCGTACCACGCTGTTCTTGAGCAGTGGTCCGCTAACTACGCTCTTTGATTAATCGAAAACACAAGGTTATCTATTGTGAAGAAATGGCTACCTACTTCAACGGCCGGCAGCTTGCCCAAACCCTCCTGGCTTGCGCAACCCGAGACACTCTGGTCACCCTGGAAATTGCAAGATGAGGGACTCGTCGAGGGCAAGCAGGATGCCTTGCGTTTGTCATTGCATGAGCAGCAACATGCGGGCATCGATATCGTCAGCGACGGCGAGCAAACGCGCCAGCATTTCGTGACCACGTTTATCGAGCACCTCAGCGGCGTTGATTTCGAGAACCGCAAGACCGTCAGAATTCGTGATCGCTATGATGCAAGCGTGCCGACGGTCGTGGGTGCTGTTGCTCGGCAAAAACCGGTGTTTGTCGAAGATGCCAAGTTCTTGCGCCAGCAAACGGAGCAACCCATAAAATGGGCTCTGCCGGGCCCCATGACCATGATCGATACGCTTTACGACGATCATTATAAAAGTCGCGAAAAGCTGGCTTGGGAGTTCGCAAAGATCCTGAATCAGGAAGCCAAGGAACTGGAGGCCGCCGGCGTCGATATCATTCAATTTGACGAACCCGCGTTCAACGTTTTCTTTGATGAAGTGAATGAGTGGGGCGTTGCGACCTTGGAGCGAGCAATTGAAGGCCTCAAGTGCGCGACCGCCGTGCATATTTGTTATGGCTATGGCATCAAAGCCAATACGGATTGGAAAAAGACGCTGGGATCGGAGTGGCGGCAATACGAAGAAGCCTTTCCCAAGCTACAAAAATCCAGCATCGATATGGTGTCGCTGGAGTGCCACAACTCTCATGTTCCAATGGAACTGATCGAACTCATTCGAGGTAAGAAGGTGATGGTGGGCGCCATCGACGTGGCAACCGATGTCATCGAAACACCCGAGGAAGTCGCCAACACCTTGCGAAAAGCACTTCAGTTTGTCGATGCCGACAAGCTCTATCCTTGTACCAACTGCGGCATGGCTCCCTTGTCGCGTGAAGTAGCGAGAGGCAAGCTGAATGCTTTAAGTGCGGGCGCGGAAATCGTTCGGAGAGAAATCTCGAGCTAGCCCTGAGCCACGGTCGGACGTGGTGCTCGGGAAATTGAAGATAGCGAGGATTTCAGGGAGCGCCTTAAACGCGTTCCCTGAATCCGGTGGAATACGCCGCCCGGATTTCCCGAGCATGAAGATGAAGCGAAGGCCTTTTTCGATTCCGATTAAGCCGGCGAGCACCAGCGGGCCGGCAAGACGTTGTTTAGGATCGAAATGAATCAGGCGGCGCCGCGGGAGGGTTGCTTGCACGTACTGCTTCAATACGCAGCACGATGGCTCACATCGGCATGGATGACGAATGAGTTCATGGACGACACGTCGATACGTGCCGGCCGGCACTCGAGAGATGCGTCCGTCATGCGCGGAATCGTGCCGTGTGTGGCTCGCGATGGCTAAGCGCGGAGAATCGAGTGGGCTATCGAATCGATTCCGATCGATGAGCCGCTTTCACAATGGACAACCGATGCAATCAGCCGACATGGCCTGACGACTTCAGGCCTTCCTTGACATTCTCGAGCCGCACCCAGTATTCAGTCACTACCATGTCACTTTCCAGCACTGCCATCGAGCCATTGAGCTTTCGCGAAGCGCTCGGGCATTACGCATCCGGTATCACGGTCATTGCATCACACGTCGATGGCGAGCCGATCGGCTTCACTTGCCAGTCGTTCTACAGCGTGTCGATGAGCCCGCCGCTGGTGTCATTCAGCGTAATGTCCGGTTCGGCCAGCTACCCTAAAATTCGCCAGGCCGGACGATTCGTCGTCAATATCCTGTCGGACGAGCAAGTCGGGATTTCCAACCAGTTCGCTCGACGAGGCGCGGACAAGTGGCATGGAGTCGAATGGCAAGAATCGCCGCTGGGTAACCCGATCATTGTCGGCAGCCTTCATTGGCTTGATTGCGAAATCTACGCCGAGCACGCCGCGGGTGATCATCTGATTGTGATTGGCGAAGTGAAAGCGTTGAACCTGCAGGGAGCGGTTGCTACGCAGCCACTGCTGTATTTCAAAGGGCAATATCGCAACATCGCCGCGCATCGCGCGGTTTGAACGTTGACCTCCGCTGCCCTCCTTGACGCGTCAACTACTTGATAGCTTCGAGATGTCAACGTGTACAGGCCGGCCATCGCCATATCGAGCCGCATATCGACGGCAGTGCCTGCGCAGCGGGGCACCAGCGCCGTCAGCGACAGAAGATCGTTCAGCAGGCGTGATCCATTGACCCGGCCGCCCCCCGCGCGCTTGCATCCATCTCGGCACGGGGGCTCGCGGCATGTGCTGTATTTGCGCCGGCGGTAAACATGCGGGCGCCTCGGCGTGCCCGTGCCGTGCTCATACGCAAGTGGCGCGCGGGTTCGAAATACATGATTGCCCAGTGGACATACGGTTAAGTGGGCGCGAAAAAAGAAAATTCCCGCTCGTCGAGTGGGCATTCGAGGAGATGGGCGGGAACATACCGCGCAACCACCTCCGGGCCGGTAAATCTCGCCCCTGTTCTCTTTCGCCGAGAAATGAATTCACGGCGCCCGTCAAATCGCCAGCCTCGATTGCGGCAAATGAGAGGTGAGGTCTCTACGTCTGCCGGTCGCGGAAAATAGCGGAATGATATTTTTCGCGTCGACCCATAATTGATATGGCGACATATTAATCAGGCAACGTGGTTATTGAATGTCGAAGATGGGCCATGGCTCATCCGCCGCCAGGCTTGGGGCGGAGGTATCTCAATAAAAACATTGCCAGCGCGGCGAACGCGCGCCGGCTTTGAGTTTCAAAAAACCGAACTGATAGTTCGATTTTTCGATCCCTTCGAGTCATACCGGTTCAGGTTAATCTCCTTCCAAGGTTGTTAATTCACGGAGAAAACCTGATGAGCGGAGCCGATGTCAATGGTTCGGTGGGGCGCGCGGTCGATGTTTTAATTGTCGGTGGGGGATCCGCGGGTGCGGTATTGGCGAGACGCCTGAGCGAGACGGCGGGCCGCAACGTGTTGCTGCTCGAAGCCGGCGCCGCGTACAACGCGTGGGGCTATCCGCATGAAGTCGCGAGCAGCGACCGGCTGGGTGCCGATACCGGGCACGAGTGGGGCTATCAAACGGAGCCCGGCGTCGTCGGGCATCCCATCGGTGCTTTCCGAGGCAAAGTCCTGGGCGGAAGTTCGGCGGTCAACGGCTCGGTGGCGATCCGGGCACGGCCACAGGATCTCGAGAACTGGGGGCTGGCAGGGTGGTCGTACGCGGATCTGCTGCCCGCTTTCAAGAAGCTGGAGCACCATGTCGGCGGCACCGGCGAGCTGCACGGACACGGCGGTCCTTTGCCGGTACGCCAGCTGTCGCGCGACGACATCACGCCGATGCAAAGGGCGTTCGTCGACGCGGCGCTCGCCAACGGATTTCAGGCGATAGACGATTTTGACGGACCGGACGCGCATGGCGTCGGGCCCTACCCGATGAATATCGTCAACGGCGTGCGCGTCAATACCGGCATCGCCTATCTGGATAACGAAGTGCGCGGGCGAAGCAACCTGAAGATCCGCGGCGGCGCGCTGGTTGATCGCGTCCTGTTCGACGGTTCGAAGGCGATCGGCATCCGTCTCGCGGACGGAGAGGAAATCTTCGCCTCGGAAGTCATTCTCAGCGCCGGAGCCTACGGCAGCGCCGCCGTGCTGCTGCGTTCGGGCATCGGCCCGGGTTCGGATCTCAAAGCGCTGAACATTCCCCTGGTTGCGGATCTGCCGGTCGGCCAGCGTTTGAAGGACCACCCGTTCTACTACAACGCGTATGCCGCGCATCCGGACAAGATCGGCGCGCAGTCGCCGGTGATCGGCGCGAAACTGTGGACGCGCAGCACGCTGGCGAAGAACGGAGACCTCGATCTCCACGTGACCGCCACGCATCTGTTTCCCCACGATCTGAGTCCGACGAAGGTGGGGTTCGTGCTGGCGGTGGCGCTCACGCGTCCGCTGTCGGCCGGCCGGCTCAGCCTCGTCGACCGGAACCCCGAAGCGGCGCCGCGCATCGATCTGAATTTCCTCGCCGATCCCGACGACCGGATCAGGCTGATCGACGGCGTCAAGATCGCGCGACGGATCGGCCGAACCGATCCTTTGTCCCGACTGATTCATTCCGAGCTGGCGCCCGGCATCGACGCACGGAGCGACCGGGAGATCCTGGCTTCGATCTACGCGACGCTCGACACCTACCACCATCCGACGTCGACGGCCCCGATGGGCGACATCGGCGCGGCCGGGTCGGTGGTCGATCTGCAGGGCAGGGTCCACGGCGTGGCGAACCTGCGCGTCGTCGACGCGTCGATTTTCCCCGATGCCATTTCGGTGGCGACCAATATCACCACCATCGCGACGGCCGAACATATCGCCCGGCACTACGCATAACCGAGGTATCGCGCAACGTGTCGTTCGATCCATCCAGGCTGACGCCGGGTGTGGCGAGTGCCGGCGATCCCATGTTACTGGCGAGGTGGGATGTTGACGCGTCGGCGGTCGAGAGACGCCGGCCAGCGCATCGCGCTTAGGCCGCCGCAGGTTTCGCGGTCAGTGAAGATAGGAAACCGGCTGCCGCCCGCGCGGCGAGGCGCCCGATCCGGTGGATGCGAGCGCCTCGCGCCGAAGGCGGCTGACTCGCCTACTGAGCCGGCACGAAAGTGATCGATGTCGGGTAGTAGTCTCCATTGCTTGCGTTGTATGGGCCGCCGAATGTCGTCGTAAAGGGCCCCATTTGCAGCGCCACCGTGTTGACGCCCACGTTCAAGGTCACGTTCTTGAAAATCTGCGCCTGGACGGGAATGCCGGGCGTGGCCGTCGTCGGGTTGGGTGTGCCGGGATTGGCCGCGGTCGTTCTAACCGCCGAGGCCGGGCACCAGTTCCTTGGGTTGCTCGGATTGCTGCCGGTGGTGTTGGATTCCACACCGGTGTTGAGAGGATTGATCCTGGCATTGGCGTACGCACTGCAGTTCGCCTGAGTGCTGAACGCGCTGCCCACCTGAGTGCCGTTGACCAGCAAGGTGTTACCGGCGTTGAAGCCGTACTCGGAATCCCCGCCGTGACTGGTGACGATCACGTTTATCGTACCCGTGACCGTGGTCGCCCCGTTTCCGGGGTTCGGTACGTTGAGCGTTCCGGCAATGGCAAGCACCGGACCCGAGCTGGGCGCGACGGGCGCGTTGAGCGCCGCGGCAACGGCGGTGTTCGAGGCGGGACGGCCGGCGGGCTGAGACGAGACGAAGTCGAGCCCGAAGCTGAAGCCGACGTAGGGAGCCTGCGCTTCCGTTACATTCGCTGGAAACGTCTTCAGCGGGATGTTCGTGCTTGCCTGGTTGTTGGCGTTCCAACATAGCTGATAGCCCTGCGAAGGCGGATAGGTCGGATTCGAGCCGCCGGCGATGCCGACCCAGACATCCTGTGTCGTGCTGATCAGTAGCGGCGCGAAGACACTGACGTCGACCAGCGGGTAGACGTAGGTCGGCGCCTTCTGATCGTAGTAGTTGAATGGCGACATGAAGCGGGCCATTTCGATCGCGTTGGGGAGGTCCGCGGCCGTGGGCGCCACGCCCCGGTCCTTGGTGAGGTAGACCACGGATTCGATGCGATCGTAGCTATCGCACCCGGCCGAGTAGTTGATTCTCGCCTTGAGGTCCGCGCCCAACTGCTTCTGCTGGGCCGGGCTCAGCTTGGTCAGCGTGTACCAGTTCTGTGTGCCGCGCAATACGACCACACCCGATGGCGGCGTGTAGCCGTTCGGCGCGGAAGAGGTGTAGATGCCGAACTGCGGCGACAGGGGGAGCGCGGTCGTGGTGGTTTGCGCGCTTGCCGCGCACGATAAGGCCAACAGTAAGGCGGGACTGGTCTGCTTGATGCGATCGATCCATTGCGCGCGTTGCATGATTGACTCCCGATAAAGTAGCTGCGTGTGAAGAGGCCCGGGTCGAGACGGAGAGGCCGTGCCGTGGCATGCGTGCCGTTGCGGGACCGGGCGATGATCAGCGGTTCGCTTCGGCGAAGCCGGTATCCGATCTTCCGCGCCCCGGCGCCAACGGGCACGACCGTGGAAATCGGTGCGGCGTCGGCTTTCGCCGATCAATACGTACCCGGATACGCCGACCGCGCCTGTACGAGACCGGCGGCGTCGGCCGATGCCTCTGGCCCGTCGCGACGTTCCATCCGGGTGCGACCGGCCGGGTTGCCTGCAACCCGGATCGGCGCGCGAGATGTTCCCCGCCTGCCCGCGGCAGCCGGCTGACGCCGATTTGGACGGCGCTGCCGCCGGACGGCGTGCCGTGGAATGGGCAAGCGCGATCCCGCGCGAGCGGTTCATGCATCATCATCGGCTAGGTCTCCCAGATTGACGGTACCGGAACGGGCGGGCCGCGCTCACGAGCGAACCCCGAGGGATCGCGGCGCGGCAACGCGTCACCGCCGCCCGGCAGCCGGAACAGGCGGGTGGGTCCATCGCGAACCCACCCGCCGACCTTCAATCGGCACCCGAAATCAGTGCTGATTGGATGTCGAGATGAAGCCGGGCGTGCTGTTGATGAAGCTGTTGATGGCGGAGATGTCGAAGCTGCCCCAGCCGGATGCGTAGTCCCAGCCGGCGGCGGCCGAGTAGGCACCGTTGCTGCCGCTGGTGACGTCATGTACCGGCAGGGTCTTGCCGTAGGCGTAGAGGGCCGGCGCGGCAAAGCCTATCGAGTTCGTGTGCGCGCTCTCCAGGCGAGCCCACGAGCCGACGAAGAGCGGCGATGCCAGACTCGTTCCGCCGTTGCTGTAGTACCCGGATCCGCTGGGCAGCGGATTCTGCGAGTTGGAGGTCAGGTAGTAGATGATCGGCGAATTGGTCCAGTCGCCATCGAACGCGACGTCCGGTATCGCCCGGTAGTTGCCGGAGACATTGCTTTGCCAGGTCGGCTTGGTTTCGATCTGGCTGACGCCGCCGCCGCTGTACGGCCAGACCTTCTCGGAGATGTAGCTATCCGTGACCGTCGTGTTCAGCGTCGTGCCGCCGACGGCGACGACGTACGGCGAACTGGCGGGGTAGCTCACGGCAGGCTGGGTCTTGTCGCCGTACTCGCCGTTGAAGTTGGTGTTGGCTTGAGCAGCGGTCGGGCAAGGATACGCACCGTTGTCGCCCGAGGAAACCGAGAAGGTCTGCCCTTGCGCCACGCCGAGCTTGAAATACGAATCCGCCCAAGCCGAGTCCGTGTTGGCGCTGCCATTCAACGTACACACTTCGCCGCCGTCGCCCCACGACAGGTTGATGACCTTGGCGGTATTGTCGCTGACGGCGCCGTTGATGGCCGCCACGAGACCCGCCGTGGTGACGGTGCTTTCGAGACCGTTGGACGTCCGCACGGCGTTGCTATAGGCGGTGTAGAAGGTCAAGCTCTTCACCCCGCCGCTGGTGCCGGCGATCGCCTGCGCATCCATCGCCCATTCGCCCTGTCCGGTATCGTCGTTGCCGGTGGCGCCTTTCGAGCCGCCATAGCCCTTGATCGTCGTGGGCGTCTGCGGAATGCCCTGATCTTTCTCCATGCGGACAAGATCGGCCGCGGACGTCGTCATGGAGCCCCAGCCCACGATGGCCACCGCGGTCGACGTCGCGGGCGCCAGACTGCCGGCGTCGTACACCGTCGCGAATTCCTGCGGCTTGTAGCCGTGCGCGTTCGGATTTCCGTCGACACTGGTGATGACCGAATAGGCCGGCTTCAGCTTCTGGACGGGCAGGGAGTAGACCCGCGGCCGATTCACTGTTTGCAGCCCGAGTACCCGATCGACCGTGTTGCCGAGCGCCGCCGGCACCTGCACGTCGGCCGTGTTGGCGATCGCATCGCGGCCATGAAGGCTGAAATGGCCGATCGTCGTGTGGAACGCCGCGCGCGCCGTGGCGACCGTCCCTTGCGCCGTGACGATCATCCGGTTGGGCGCGATCTGGACGTTCGTGAAGCCTGCCTGGGTCAAATGGTTCGCCACGGCTTGTGCCTGCTGCTCGGTCGGCGCGTAAGTGGCCGTGCTCTGAGCGGCGCTCAGGAATGCATGGTAGGACGCGCTGCCGGGGCGATGCGTTTCCTTGATGAGCTGATCCAGTTCGCCTTCGTTGCGCAGCTTCATCGTAACGGCGATCGTCAGCGGCTCTGTATCGTTCGCGTTGCTGACGAATCGCGCGCCGGCGATATCCGCGTGCACGTGGTTGCGCGTTTGTACCCAGCTTCCCTGTTCGGTGCCTGGCGTCTGTGCCGACACCGTCGTCCCGTATGCCGCCAGTGCAACGGTCAGCGCAATCGCCAGACGCCCGCGTTTCAGTTCGAGCGAGGCTTTGGTTTCTTGATTCTTCATGCTTAAGTACTCCTGATAATTGATCGTTCAACCTTGGAAGACCTGCCTGACCCCCGGCGTCACGCGCCGACGCCGCCCCCTCCTCCGACTCTAGATGCCGCACTCGATCTCGTTCCACGCCCTGGCCGTGGTGCGCGAACGCCCTGGAACCTGTTCCATCGTGATGTTTACTTGTTCATCAAGATGGTTTTAGTTCTTATGAATTAGAAAAAATGTTCGATATGACTCCTCTCCTGGATTCGCGAGTTCGGTACGCCATGTCAGTGCTGGTTTGCGCGGTTCACTACGCGAGCGGCATTTTTCGGTAAATACAACGCCCAAGCGCTTGCTGGAATACCGTGCGCATTCAATTGCACTGCTCGATTTTTCAACGGAAATCGGTACGATCGGTCGGATAATTCCGAAATCTTAAACAGGGTTGGCGATCAACTCCGGGCCTGAGCATATTGCCGGCTCTCATCAAGCGCGTTTCACGGCTACAGGGTGAGTCATATCCACCGGAATGCCTGATCAGGCCGGGCCTGTATTGCACACATTCCAATGGATAGAATTTCCGTCGTATCGGGAATTAATAGCGATGAGTGACCGTATGCTGTTTACGATTTGGGATTTCTCCTTGCGATGTAAATAAAATTAAATGCTTTTGTCAGTATTTTGTTTGGAAGAAGCTTGGCGGCGATAGCCCTCTGAAAGAAGATAGCAATCAAAAATTGCGCCGGTCAAACTTTATTTCATGCGTGATAAAAAATTTAAGCGAACTCGATCAACGTGCCTGAGTTTGGTGCATTTAACGGGGTGGGTCGCGTCGAATTGAAAACGGAACGGCGTTTATGACTGAGTCGAATCGGCTTTTCCGTCGAAATCGAACCGAATGCGATTTAGAAGGCGAGCGGCGTGAAGGCAACGCCGGTTTTCGATGTGCCCGATTGCCGTGCCGGCTGCCGTGGCCGAGTGCGGCAGCAGCCCGGGGGCGAGTGCCTGTCTGCGCATGTTCGGTAGGCACGGATTCGTGTTGATCCGCTCCGACATCGATACACCGGCTCGCCGGATCGAGAGTCGCCGCCGGAAACGGGGGGGCGCCACGCCGAATGCCTGTCTGGCGAACCGATACGGCAAGCGGCGTTCGCTTGGCGGTGCTGCGAACGGCGCGACCCACCGGCGTTATGGCGGCTCACGCAGGGCGGACGTGTCGCGCGTCAGATCGGCGCGTCCTCGGGTGAGTGCAACGAAGAACGCGTCACCCGTACCGGCACCGACTTGTATGACGGCGTTCCGCTCTGCTTGTCCAGATAATCGAGCGGCACGAGGCGGTTCGCTTCCGGATAGTAGGCCGCCGCGGAGCCCGCCGCGATATCGTATGCGACCACGGTGAGACCTTCCATGCGTCGCGTTCCATTCTTCGAAATCGTTTCGATGTCTACCCGATCCCCGTGCTCGAGCCCGCGCGATGTCAGATCGCCCTCATTCATGAACAGGATGTCGCGCCGGCCGAATCCGCCGCGATATCGATCGTCCATCGCGTAGATGGTGGTGTTGTATTGATCGTGACTGCGAATCGTGGCGAGCCGCAACATTCCCGCTTCATCGACTTCGTCATCCTCGGCGAGGCCGTCAAATACGAAGAATTCCGCTTTCCCGGATGGCGTCGGCCATATGCGTTCGGCCGGCGGCAGAGGCAGTCGAAACCCGCCGGGCTGCTTGATGGATGCGTATCGCCTTAGCCGTCGCGCGCAGCGCGCCCCATCCGCCGGCGGGCCCATCGTAGTTCCGGATGCCGGGTACTTCACGTCGCTTCGCCATGTCAGCTCCTTTGAATGGATGGTCTTCGGCCCGCTCTTCAAGCTCGCAGCCGCGGCCGCGTGAGGTCAGCGGTACAGCGCGTCGCGAATCCGGATCGGATAGGCGCCGGACATACCTTCGAACGTCGTGTTCGTGAGACTGACGACGGTGAGCCGCTTGAGGGGATCGATGAACCAGTGGTGACCGTAGACGCCGCCCCATTGGAGCGTTCCCGGCGACTGGGGGGAGTCCGACGCATCGGCATCCGACAACACCGCCCATCCGTAACCGAACCCCCAGCCGGGGCCTTGCGCACCCGCTTGCGGGCCGACGTGATCGCGCATCATGTCGGCCACGGTCGAACGCTGGAGGATCGGTGCGCCCCCTTTCCGAATCACTTCGAGAAATTGCAGGATGTCGCCGGCGGTACCCGCCATCCCGCAGCCGCCGGACGGGTAGGCGGCCGTGTGATGGATCCGGCTGGGGGAATAGCGGATCGCGTTCGAGTACACGGGAACGACGATGTCCTCGGTCATCGCGACGGGTTCGGGGTGGCCGTCCACATAGGGTTTGACGAGACGCCCGGAACGCTCGGCGTGGAACGTGAGATCGTCGAGGCCGAGCGGCGAAGTGACGAGTCTGTGCATCGCGCTTTGAAACGGCTCCCCGGTTGCCCGTTCGATCACGGCGCCCAGCACATCGAGGCCGAGCGAATAGTTCCAGCGTTCGCCGGGCGCAAAGCGCAGAGGAACACTCGCGAGCCGTCGCAGGTTTTCGTCGAGGCTCAGATCGGGTTGATCGAGTCCGTCGGAGATGTCGGCTTTGTCGTAATCGCCGCCGGGCGTATCGAGGAACCGATAACTCAGCCCGGAGGTGTGCGTGAGCAAGTGCCTCAACGTGATGTCCGGTGCGACGCCGTTGGCCAGACGAGGGCGGAATTCGGGCAGATAGCGTGTGACGAGATGATCCAACGCAATGACGCCGCGCTCCACCAGCACCATGGCTGCCGCGCACGTCAGCGGCTTGGTGATCGATGACAGGCGAAAAATGGCGTTCTCCCTCATCGGCGTATTCGCTTCTCGGTCGGCGCGCCCTGCCGCGCGGCGATAGACAGTCTCGCCGTCGAGCGCGACCATCACCACCGTGCCGATTACGCGTTTGTTACCGATCGCATGATCGATGACGGCATCGAGGCGAGAAGCGAGTTCGCTGGTGTTGGTTTGATCTGACATTCGAATGGATCCTTATCGGAGGGAGGGGGTACGGGCGTCAGGTTTGAAAGCGCGTCGCGAATCGAAGCGTGATCGCCATGACGTGATGCCGCGTGGGTGGATGCCGTGGTTGAGGGTGGCTACGGCGATCGCGGCGGGCTGCTGGGTGAGGTTGGCGCTGCGTGCTTTCGGGTTCCGATCATCGGGCAAGGGATATGTCGAAACGACGAGATAGGCGCCTATGCGTTGCATGCAAGTCCGAGTGTGTCGTTCCTTGTGAGTCTAGAACGGGAGCACTATGGATAGAAGTCCCTGCCGTGCGAACGGTAAGTTCGATTTTTCGCAACACGCGCGACATGGATGGCCACATTGCGAAAGCGGGGCAGGTCCGGGCAAACCCGGTTCCGGGAGGCCATGCTGCGGACGTTTGATCGCGGCGCGTTGCTGGTGGGAGAGAGGACTTCGATGTCATGGAATCGCTTCCGCTAGCGGGCCGAGGCGCGATGCGGTGCCGCGACGCCGTGGGATGAGCATGTGCGGCCCGACCGGTCGATCGACCGATGGCCGGCTCCGCATGAAGCGTGGACCGAGTCTCCGTGCCCTATCCGTTCCGGTTCGGAAAACTATTTTTCGGATCACGATATGATCACGCGCTCAGATCCGCGATCTTGCTCTGACGGAACCAGGAACAACGAAGGGATATGCTGAATCTGAACGACATTTATTACTTTGTCCAGGTGGTGGAGAACAAAGGGATTACCGCCGCGGCCCGTGCGCTCGGCATGGCCAAGTCGAGTCTTAGCCGTCGCATACACGGGTTGGAAACCGCACTGGGCGCGCGCATGATCCAGCGCACGCCGAGGGGTTTCGTCATCACGGAGATCGGGGAAGCGTTTTACCGGCATGCGGTCGCGATGCTGGTCGAAGCGGACGCGGCGGAGAATGTGGTGCGCCAGCGGATGGCGGAGCCCAGCGGGATGATCCGATTTTCGAGTTCGGTTGCGACGGCGCAGCTTTTGCTGGCCGATCTGATCCCGAAGTTCATGGCCGGCCATCCGCGCGTGAGCATCGTTCAGCACGCATCCAACAGGCAGGTCGACTTGCTGCAGGAAGGCTTCGATCTATGCCTGCGCGCACATTTCGAACCGCTGCCGGATTCCACGCTGGTCCAGCGGCCCCTCGTGCAAACATCCTGGCACTTGTTCGCCGGGCCGGCTTATTTGCAGAGAAAGGGGGTGCCCGATACGCCTTCGGCGCTCGCGGCGCACGACGGCATCGCCTTCGGCGGTGTCCAGAATACGTATGAATGGCGACTGAGCCATGCGCTGTTGCCGGATCAGGCACAGACCATTCCCTTCAACGCGCTGCTCTGCAGCGACGACATGGCGACGCTGAAAGCGGCGGCTTGCCAGGGCATGGGGATCGTTGCGTTGCCCGGATACGCGGGGTGTCGCGAAGCTGCGGAGGGGCGGCTTGTTCGCGTGCTGCCCGATTGGGTCGCCGGCGTGTCGACGATCAGCCTCCTGATGGTGTCGCGACGGGGCTTGCTGCCCTCCGTTCGGGCATTCGTCGATTTCCTGGCGGAGCATGTGCCGATCGCCGTGCAGTCCTGAGCGTGATCGCGCGATGCCGTTGTCGAGCGCCGATTTGAACCGGGGAACCGCCAAGGCCGGCTTGTCGGCCGATGCTTGCGCGCGATCGCGGCAGCGCGACATCGGCGCGCGGGCCGGCATCTTCTCGTGCGGCGTGCGTCACCCCGCGTTTTCCCGGCACCCGCCGGCAGGTTGAAGCCGCGCCGCGCGAACCCGGTGCGCGGCGGCGGGATTCCGTCTGCCGCGGCGCAACGGCTACGCGCGGCCATCGGATCGAGAAGCCGTCGTTGTCCTGCCGGTCCCCGTTAGCGGCAATGCCGAAAGCGGCGTGCGATGAGCGCACCTCGGCTTCGTGTGCTTCGAACGAGAAGGGGCCCGGCATGACCGGACCCCTTTTGTCGATCGACCGGCCTCCGCATTCGTGCGGAGGCCGTGACCGTCCGCCGTCGCTATTGCTGCTGCAATTGCTGTTGCTGCTGAATGTACTGCCGCACGTTGCTCATCGTCACACGGCCGGTATGGTTCGCATCGATCTCGTCGAAGTGCTTCGCGATATAGCCCAGACCGCTGCTTTGCGCCTGCGCTTTCGTCACCGCCGCGCCGTTGCTCAGCACGGTGTTGGCGCCCAGCCTGGCTTCAACGCGCTGCTGCGCCTGCTGTTGCAGCGTCGCCCCGGTCGACGGCAGCACCGGGGCCACGCGGGTCGCGGGAAAGAACGGGCCGTCCACGCCCCGGCCGCCTTGCGGAAGCTTCACCGGCGCCACCGACTGGGGCGGCAGCGCGTAGGCGCTGCCCATCACGGCACCGAGGACGATCAACGGGGAGATACGCCGCATCAAATTGATTAGAGACATGATCACTCGCATTCAATGGATGAATAGAGGGTTCCTGTAGCAAGGAGTCCGTCGGTCAGGGCGTCACCGCCGCGGTCATCGCGGCCGCCGAGCCCGGAATGCTGCCGGTCGGCGTGCTGGCCGGATTCTCGTCCTGCCACGGCGGCGGCAAGGTCCGCAGCGTCAGCGCGAACGGAATCTGCCTGCCCCGGTAGAAGTCCTTGAGGTCCCGCTTCATCTGCGGACGGGCCACGTCGTCCAGATAAATCATATGCCCGCCCTGGAAGAAATTCACCTGCAGCTTCGGATTCAGGCCGGACACAGTCTGCAGCCGCGCCAGTTGCTTCTCGGTATTGAAGAACGGCGTGGCCAGATCGTGGAAGCCGTTCTCCGAGAGCACGGCGAGCTGCGGGTTGAGCTGCAGCGCGCCCAGCAGATCGGGGATCGTGTCCGGCATGGGCTGGCCGTCATGCGTGAAGTTCCAGATGCCGATGATGCTGTCGTTCAACGGCACGTAGGTGGCGTTCGGCGCCGAATAACCGAGATAGTCGGGCAGCTGTGTCGCGAGCGCGTTCGTGAACGGCTGCGAGATCAGGATGTCCGACGGATCGCCGTCGTTTTGCAGCCTCGGATCGCTGTTCGGCAGCGATACGCGTCCGTCATACCGGCCGATCGTCGTTCCGGGGAGCAGGCTGGTGTTGAACGGATTCGCATTGAAGTAGCCTTGCAGCGCCTGCAGGGTCAGGCTCGAAGGGAACGTCCAGAACTGCAGCGTCGTATTGGTCGGAAAGACCGGCGTTCCCAGCGCATCCGGGATGCCGAGCTGGCTCAGTACCCACGATTGCGAGTACTGCTGCAACTGGTTGTAGATGAGCGTCGTGAACAGTTCGGCCTGCAGCGCGTACAAGCCCTGGTTGATCGGCGCCGGCGACACCTGGTTGTAGTACGCCGCCACTTCCGCGTACCCCGGCAGATAGCCGGCCACGGTATCGGTATCGAGCAGCAGTCCCTGCGTCGACTGCGTGATTGCCACGGCTTCCGTCGCATCCGCGAAGTAGTTCAGGATCGACGACTGCAGCACGATCCCCGTCAGATGCACGCCCGCCGATTCGAGCGCGAGCGACAGCATGTCGGTTCGCGGCGTGCCGTACGATTCGCCGTACAGGTAGATCGGCGAGCTGCCGCGATTGTTGACCGTCAGATAGCGCTCGATGAAATCGCGCATGATGTTGACGTCCACGTCGGAGCCCCAGTACGTCTGATTGGTGTTGGGCAGCACCGCTTCGGAGAGTCCGGTTCCCGGCGGATCGATGTACACGAGGTCCGTCGTGTCGATGAGGCTTTCCTGGTTGTCGACCAGCGGATAGTTGGGCCAGTTGTTGCCGAACAGCGGATCGGGCGTGGCGACGCGCGTCGGCGCGAACGAGCCGAGGCGCAGCCAGATCGACGACGATCCGGGGCCGCCGTTATAAATGAACGTGACCGGGCGCGGGGTGTTGTTCGTGCTGGGCGCGGTGTACGCCACATAGGACATCGACGCTTCGGGGTTGCCCTTCGCGTCCGCCGCCGTCAGGTGGCCGGTGGTGGTCGTGTAGTTGACCGTCTTTGCGCCGGACGTCCATTGGTAGTGCATGACCGCGGCTTTCTCGGCGACCTGCGAGGCGGCGAGGCCGTCGGTGGCGTTCATCGAATAGGCGACCGGGTCGACGTACGGCTGATTGGCGGCGGGTGCCGGGCTGTTGGCGGAAGCTTGCGCGCTGGCCTGCTGGTTGGCGACCTGCGCCTGCGCCAGGGTCGAGGCCGAGCCGGGGGAGGAATCGTCTCCGCCGCACCCCGCGAGCACCGCTATCCCGATGGTCAGTACCCCTAGTCCGGCCAACCGGCCATGACGGCCGCGGCGGTTGCCGGTACAACTCCTGTCTGGTTTCATCTCTATCCTTGGTGGTTGGCTTCGATACCGTTTCACAAAGGCCGCGCTCGCCCGCGAGGCGCGCACGATTCCAGCAACGCGCGCTGCACTCGGAGCATGGGGCGGTTGGGATTCGACTTCTTTAAGAGACTGGACTTGATGCGGATGCCGCCGACTGCCGGCAAGAATGGTGCTTGAACACCCCCTTCATTTCACTTCGTTCACGTCATCAGAATTTACAACACAATAAAAATAGGCGGTGCAAAGAGGCTTTGTCAAGGATAGTGCCGGTATAAAAAAGATGGCCGTGATGTGATTATTCATTGGCGTTTAGCGTTTGAAAGAAATAGCGATGGTTCGGGCCGGGCGTAATTTCCGGAGTGTGCTCTCCTTGAGTATGGTTTTTTTCGTGTACAACGCCAAAGCTAAGCGGGAGATGGGGCACAGCCGGTATCCCTTCAATCTGCCGGGGATTTTCTTTCACTTCTATTATTTCGTGAAGAATTAATGCGGAAGATATGCTGGCGCACAAAAGGTCTGCAGGATATTGAGCCTGATCGCTTCATCGGCAAGCGAATTAAAAAGTGCTGAATCAGCCATAAAATACCGATTTTTTAATCCGTCGCGCGCATGGCGGAATTAGTTACCAAGGGGATGCGCGGACGTGCTCGGGATGTGTGCGATAAGCGGCTTTTTCACGGGCGCCTCGGCCTTGGCATGCCCGGGTTGACGTGCATCGGTGACGGAGGTGTCCCGGCGGCGAGCGGCGGGTTGCCGACAAACGGGCTTGTCGCGATGCGACGAGGGACGCCCCGGGCGAAGCCCTCGGGGCTCCGCCTGGGGCGGCGTCAACGATGGGCGCGTCGGCAGGAGGCGAGCGAGGTCGATCCGCTCCGGAAGCCGATGGGTTTGGCGGCGCGGCCGCGCCGGATGTGCCGGGACGGAACCGATCGAACCGCCCGGCCATGCGTTCGAGGCATGACCTCTTACAGGAAGGGCGGGGACGCGCCTCCGATCATCAGCCCGGCGTACCGGCACGCCCCCGATACAGCCCGATCACCGCGGAAAAATCGAGCCGGCCCGCGCCCTGGCTGCTCATCGTCTGATACAGCTGCTGCGCGAGCGCGCCCAGGTACACCGGCTGGCGTGCAAGCTTCGCCGCGTCGTTCGCGAGCCCCAGATCCTTCAGCATGAGGTCGGTGCCGAAGCCGCCCGTATAGCCGCGCGAC
>NZ_JAWJWL010000041.1:0-37554 GCF_034721475.1 Burkholderia alba
CATGAAGCGCGACAGCCGGCGATACGAATTGATGTACGGCGCGAAGATCGGCATCAGCGCCGGCGTGTACTTCTGCAGCCCCGCGAGGAAGCCGCGGAACATCGCGGTGGATTCGCCGCGGTCGTCGATGAACAGGTTGCGGCCCGACTCGACGTCGACGATGCTCTGGTGGATGTGCATCGCCGAACCCGGTTCGTTCTCCATCGGCTTCGCCATGAAGGTCGCGTACATGTTGTGCCGCAGCGCCGCCTCGCGCACCGTGCGCTTGAAGAGGAACACCTGGTCGGCCAGGCTCAGCGCGTCGCCGTGCTGGAAGTTGATCTCCATCTGCGCGGCGCCCACTTCGTGGATCAGCGTGTCGATGTCGAGGCCCTGCATTTCGCAGTACTCGTAGATGTCCTCGAACAGCGGATCGAATTCGTTCACCGCCTCGATCGAATACGACTGGCGGCCGGTTTACGCGCGCCCGGTGCGGCCGACCGGCGGCCGCAGCGGCAGATCGGGATCCTTGTTCATGTCGACGAGGTAGAACTCCAGCTCCGGCGCGACCACGGGCTTCCAGCCCTTCGCCTTGTAGAGGTCGAGCACGCGGCGCAGCACGAAGCGCGGCGAGATCTCGACCGGCGTGCCGTCGAAATGCACGCAATCGTGGATCACCTGCGCGGTGGGATCGACGGCCCACGGGATCAGGCAGATCGTCGACGGGTCGGGCACGCACACCATGTCGGGGTCGGTCACGCCCGTCAGCGAGCCGTCTTCCGGATACTCGCCGGTGACGGTCTGCACCATCACGGCCTGCGGCAGCCGCATCGATTCGCCCGTCTCGAACTTGTTGCGCGGAATGATCTTGCCGCGCGCAACGCCCGCCATGTCGGGAATGATCGCTTCCACTTCGGTGATGCGGTGCTGCTTCAGAAATTCGTCGNCACCATCACGGCCTGCGGCAGCCGCATCGATTCGCCCGTCTCGAACTTGTTGCGCGGAATGATCTTGCCGCGCGCAACGCCCGCCATGTCGGGAATGATCGCTTCCACTTCGGTGATGCGGTGCTGCTTCAGAAATTCGTCGATGTCTTGCATAGTCAGCCTCTCTTGATTAGCGTCGACGGCCTACGCGCGAGCCGTGTTGCACACGGCCTGCCCGGCCGTCGTACGCATTCGGGCGCGGCACGCCGCCCCGAACGCCGCAAAAATTTCCCGTGACAGCGGATTGCTCGCGAACTGCCACTCCGGATGCCATTGCACGCCGAGCACGAACGCCGGCGCGCCGGGCATGCCCACCGCCTCGATCAGGCCGTCGGACGCCTGCGCTTCCATCGCGAGCCCGTAACCGAGCTGATCGATGCCCTGGCCGTGCAGCGAATTGACTTCCGCGTCGACCGCGCCGCCCGCCAGCCGCTGCAGCACGCCGCCGGGCGCCAGGCGCACCGCGTGCGCGGGGCCGTACTGGATATCGAGCGGATCGCCCTTGTCCTCCCGGTGATCCGCGAAACCGCAGACCGCATGCACCTGCTGATGCAGCGTGCCGCCATAGGCGACGTTCAGCTCCTGCAGGCCGCGACAGATCGCGAGCACCGGCACGCCCACCTCGATCGCCGCGCGTATCAGCGGCAACGTCGTGGCGTCGCGCGCGGCGTCGTGCAGCGTGCCGGGCGCGCTCGCGGGCCCGCCGTAGCGATCGGGCTCGACGTTCGAGTAGCTGCCGGTAAACAGCAACCCGTGGACCGCCGCGAAAACGGCGTCGGCCGGTTGCCGCGTGCCGAGCGCGGGCAGCACGACCGCCAGCGCGCCAGCGCCGTCGACGATCGCATTGATGTACTTCTCACCTGCCGTGTGGACGGGGTGCGGGCCGACGATCGTGCGGTCCGCGCAGATTCCGACCACCGGCAGGCCGGCTTGATGGTTCATGACGCTTCCTCCAGTTCGACGGATGCAACGGACGCGCGCTTTCGCGCCGGGCACAGACCCGCCGTTGCGGCAACGGGAACGACGCGCCGCGCAAGCGCAAGCCCGCCGGACAGGCGCGCGGTTCGAGATCGGGGAAAACACGCCGCGCTGGCGCTGGCGGTTGGCCGCGACGGCGCGCACGGCGCCATGCGAACGATCGGCTCCCGCGCGTTCGCCCGTGGCGATCGCGAGAACGGTGCAGCGGTGGGTGACGCGGGAGAGGCGCTAGGGCAGCAGCGACGCGACGTCGTCGCAGTGCACGGCAATGAAGGCGCGGGCGGCCACGGCGTTGTAGCGGCGCACGCAACGGCGGGAAAGGATGGCGAAGATAGACAGACCTGGGCTAGCGAGATGCTTGCCGCAGCTGCCGTCGTCGATGGACTCGGCGGCAGGCGGAAGACTCGCCTGCCGACTTCGATCCCATCTGACCAGGGGGCCTTGGACTCTCACGATCACACTCGACTGACTGTTTAAAGTATTGAACGTCCCGGTGGGTAGTGCGAACAATCTGGCACCGATCACCGGCCCGTCGGCGTGCCGCCTGCGTCGAACAACACGGCGCCGTTTCCGGGCCGGATGGCATTTTGGCGGCCACCGTTGTCGACATGACGACTTGCTGACATTCAGCTTATAGCATTCACAAACGCCGTCAATTCCGTTTCAAAAATACTTGCTTGGTGTTTTCCCCTAAAGGCATCGCCATATGACCGCTTAAAATATTCGACAACGCAAGGTGCCCGATGTCATGCTGCAACGCAGCTTCAACGCACCATGCGGGGTCCGAAGCATGGTCCTTTCACTCATTTTTGCGCCGGGATTGCACGATGTCCGTCGAAGTCGCCACGCGTTTGCAATACATCCGCAAGAAGCATGGGCTGTCGCAGCGCGAGCTGGCGAAACGCGCCGGCGTCACGAACGGCACCATCTCGCTGATCGAACAGAATCGCGTGAGCCCGTCGGTCGGCTCGCTGAAGAAGCTGCTCGAGTGCATCCCGATGAGTCTCGCCGAATTTTTCACGTTCGAGATCGAAGACAGCGGCGCCGTGGTGTCGCGCCGCGACGAAATGCCGAATCTCGGCAACGATACGATCCAGCTCTATCTGGCCGGCGCGGCGAACCGCACCCGTACGATCGGCATCATGCGCGAAGTCTACGAACCGCTCGCCGACACAGGCCCCGACATGCTGCAGCACGACGGCCACGAAGGCGGCATCGTCGTGAGCGGCCGCATCGAGCTGACGGTCTCCGGCACCACCTGGCTGCTCGACCCCGGGGACAGCTACTACTTCGAAAGCCGTCTCCCCCACCGTTTCCGCAATCCGAGCGCGGAACTCCACTGCGAAATCGTGTCGGCCAATTCGCCGCCGACGTTCTGATCGACGCGCTCGGGCATCACGGCACGCGGGCGCCAAGCGCCGCGCGCCTCAACCAAGAGGCATTCCGATGAGTAAGACTCTCGCATACTGGCAAGACCTGGCCGCATCGCTTTCGATCGAAGGCCGGGCGTTCATCGATGGCGCGTATCGCGATGCCGCGTCGGGCCGCACGTTCGACTGTGTGAGCCCGATCGACGCGCGCGTGCTCGCGAAAATCGCCGACAGCGGCGCCGACGACGTCGACGCGGCCGTCGCGGCCGCGCGCCGCGCGTTCGACAGCGGCGTCTGGGCAGGCCTGAATCCGCGCCAGCGCAAGGCGGTGCTCCTGCGCTGGGCCGCGTCGATCCGCGCGCACCAGGACGAGCTTGCGCTGCTCGAGACGCTAGACGCCGGCAAGCCGATCGCCGACACGACATCGGTCGACGTGCCGGGCGCCGCGTACTGCGTCGAATGGTATGCCGAGGCGATCGACAAGATCGGCGGCGAGGTCGCCCCCGCCGACCATCATCTGGTCGGGCTCGTCACGCGCGAGCCGGTCGGCGTGGTGGCGGCCGTCGTGCCGTGGAACTTCCCGATCCTGATGGCCGCCTGGAAGTTCGGCCCCGCGCTCGCGGCAGGCAACAGCGTGGTGCTGAAGCCGTCGGAGAAGTCGCCGCTGACCGCGATCCGCATCGCGCAGCTCGCGCACGACGCCGGCATTCCGCCCGGCGTGTTCAACGTCGTACCCGGCGGCGGCGAACCGGGCAAGCTGCTCGCGCTGCATCACGACGTCGACTGCCTCGCGTTCACCGGTTCGACGGCCGTCGGCAAGCTGATCATGCAGTACGCGGGCCAATCGAACCTGAAGCGCGTCTGGCTGGAACTCGGCGGTAAATCGCCGAACATCGTGCTGCCGGATTGCCCGGATCTCGACCGCGCGGCACAGGCGGCGGCGGGCGCGATCTTCTACAACATGGGCGAGATGTGTACCGCGGGTTCGCGCCTGCTCGTGCATCGCGACATTCGCGACGCGTTCATCGCCAAGCTGCTCGACGCCGCGCGCGCATACGCGCCGGGCAATCCGCTCGATCCGGCCACGTCGATGGGCGCGATCGTCGATCAGGTCCAGCTCGAGCGCGTGCTCGGCTACATCGAAGCGGGCCGGGCGGAAGCGGAATTGCTCACGGGCGGCTCGCGGGTCAGGCAGGACAGCGGCGGCTTCTATGTCGAGCCGACCGTGTTCCAGATCAAGGGCTCCGACGCGAAGATCGCCCGCGAGGAGATTTTCGGGCCGGTGCTGTCGGTGATCGTGTTCGATTCCGTCGACGAGGCGATCCGCATCGCGAACGATAGCGACTACGGCCTCGCGGCCGCGGTCTGGACCGGCAACCTGACGACCGCGCACGAGGTCTCGCGGCGCCTGCGCGCCGGCACGGTGTGGGTCAACTGCTACGACGAGGGCGGCGACATGAATTTCCCGTTCGGCGGCTTCAAGCAGTCGGGCAACGGCCGCGACAAGTCGCTGCATGCGCTCGAGAAATACACCGAGCTGAAATCGACGCTTGTGCGGCTGCGCTGAACCGCGCGCAAACCGCGCCGCGCGCGGCCGACCGCCCCGGTCAGCCGTGCGCGAGCGCGGCTTTCAGCAGGGCGTCGAGCAGCGGCGCGATGCGCTCGGCCTTCGCCTCGTCATACGCGTAGGGCCGCGACTCGTCCATGTAGGTGGCCTGCACGAGTTCGAGCTGAACTGCCTGCACGCCCTCCGCCGGCACGCCGTACCGGCGCGTGATGTAACCGCCCTTGAAGCGCCCGTTCGCGATCGACGTATAGTCGCCGCCGTGCGCGCGCACTGTGTCGACCAGTGTTTCGGCGAGCCCCGGCGCGGCGCTCGCGCCGTTCGACGTACCGAAGTTGAAGTCCGGCAGCCGTCCATCGAAGAAGCGCGGCACGTGCGAGCGGATCGAATGGGCTTCCCACAACAGCGCGCGACCGTGTTCGGCCTTCAACCGCCGCAGTTCGGCAACCAGCGCTTCGTGATACGGCTGCCAATAGCGCTCGCGGCGCCGCGCGATCTCCGTCACGGTCGGCGCGTGGCCGTCGCGATACAACGGCTCCTTGTCGAACGTGTCGACCGGCACCAGGCCCGTCGTGTCCTGCCCCGGGTAGAGATTCGCGTCGTCGGGCGGGCGATTCAGGTCGACCACATAGCGGGCGTGCGACGGCACCAGCACCGACGCGCCGAGTGCTCGCGCGAAGCCGTACAGGCGTTCGAGGTGCCAGTCGCAATCGTCGACGTGGCGTGCAACGGGCGTCATCGTCGCGGCGATTTCGTCGGGGAGATACGTGCCGGCGTGCGGGATCGAGATCAGCAGCGGCAGGCTACCGCGATGCAGCGTCAGGACCGGCGGGTGGGATGCGGAACTCATGATCGATCAACCTCGTGGGTAAAGCGGCGCGCGCCGCGCACGCGACCGCCCGATGGGCGTCGCATGCGGCGGCGTCAACGCAGCAACTGGGCGAGCGCGGCGCGATAGCCTGCGTAGGCCGCGTCCTCGTCGCGATGGCGGCGGGCGCTCACGACCTTCGCGCCGCCCGTATAGACGTCGAACACCGGCGTCTCGCCCTGCTCGGCGAACACCGCGCCCGACAGCCAGGTATCGCTGCCGTGTTCGGCGATGGCGGGATGCGCGGGATCGAGCACGATCCAGTCCGCGCGGGCACCGGCTCGCAACGCGCCGACCTCCCGGCCGCTCGCGAGCGCGCCGCCATGCAGCGCCGCAGCATACAGTCGGTCGGCGACATGAGTATGCGCCGAATCGGCCAGCACGTTGCGTTCGCGGCGCACGAGCCGCTGGCCGTATTCGAACAGGCGCAATTCCGAGCGCCAGTCCACTGCCGCATGGCTATCCGAGCCGATGCCGATCACGCCGCGCTGCGTCAGGTAGTCGACGGCCGGGAACAGGCCGTCGCCGAGATTGGCCTCGGTTGTCGGACACAGTCCGGCAACCGCGCCGGATCTCGCGAGCGCGGCGGTTTCCGCCGCATCGAGATGGGTCGCATGCACGAGGCACCAGCGGCCGCCCACCTCGAAGCGATCCAGCAGCCACTGAACCGGGCGCGCACCGTAGGTCCGCACGCAATCGTCGACTTCCGCCGTCTGCTCCGCGATATGGATATGCACCGGCGCGTCGGCGGGCAGGCCGTCGAGCAGCGCGCGCAGCCCGCTTTCGGATACCGCGCGCAGCGAATGCGGCGCGATCCCGTAGCGCAGGTCGCCCTGCTCGGGCGCCGTGCGGCGCAGATCGTCGAGCAGTGCAAGCAGCGCATCGGGCGTATTGATGAAGCGGCGCTGATCGTCGCGAGGCGCACGCTCGCCGAAGCCGCTGTACTGATAGGCGACGGGCAGCATCGTGATGCCGATTCCCGCCGCGCGCGCGGCGTCCACGACCCGCGCGGCCATTTCGGCCGGCCGCGGATAGCGCGCGCCGTCGGGCGCGTGATGCACGTAATGAAACTCGCAGACCGACGTATAGCCGCTTTTCAGCATCTCGACGTAGAGCCAGCGCGCGACGGCCGCGAGCGCATCCGGCGTGATCTTCAGCGCGAAGCGGTACATCAGGTCGCGCCAGCTCCAGAACGTATCGGAAGGGTTCGCGCGGTACTCGGTCAGTCCGGCCATCGCGCGCTGGAACGCGTGCGAATGCAGGTTCGGCATACCGGGCAGCAGCGGGCCGGCCGCGCGCGCCACCCCGGCGGGCGCGGTCGCGTCGGCGCTCACGTCGAGCAGCGTGCCCGCCGCGTCCCAGCGCAACAGCACGTTGCGCCGCCAGCCTTCCGGCAGGCAGGCGTCGGCGGCGAACAGCATCGAATCGGTCATGGTCATTCCTGTCAGGCGGCGTTGCGCCGATATACCGTGGTGCCGCCCTTCACGACGCGCTCGCACAGCGGCCGCCCGAACCAGTACGCCAGCTCGGCGAGCGTCGCTACCGGCCACACCGCGAAATCCGCCTGGCGGCCCGGCGCCAGCGAGCCGTGCCGGCCGCTCCCGCCCAGCGCCGCGGCCGCGTGGCGCGTCACGCCAAGCAGCACCTCCGGCACCGTCATCCGGAACAGCGTGCACGCCATGTTCATGGTCAGCAGCAGCGACGTCAGCGGCGAGGTGCCGGGGTTGTGATCGGTCGCGAGCGCGATCGGCACCTGATGCTTGCGCAGCAGGCCGATCGGCGGCAGTTGCGTCTCGCGGATGAAGTAGTAGGCGCCGGGCAACAACACCGCGACGGTGCAGGACGCCTTCATCGCCTCGATACCGGCTTCGTCGAGAAATTCGAGGTGATCGGCCGACAGCGCGCGATGGCGCGCGGCCAGCGCCGTGCCGCCGCTGTTCGACAGCTGTTCGGCGTGCATCTTGACCGGCAGGCCGCGGCGCGCCGCGGCGTCGAACACGCGCTCGCTCTGCGCGAGCGAAAAGCCGATCCGCTCGCAGAACACGTCGACCGCGTCGATCAGTCCTTCGTCGGCCAGCGCGGGCAGCATCCGGTTGCAGACTTCGTCGATGTACGCATCGGCGCGGCCCGCGTATTCGGGCGGGAGCGCATGCGCGCCGAGGAAGGTCGTGTACACGCTCACCGGAAAGCGCTCGCCCAGCTGCCGTGCGACGCGCAGCATCTTGCGCTCGCTCGCGAGGTCGAGCCCGTAACCGGATTTGATCTCGATCGCCGTCACGCCTTCGGACAGCAACGGCTGCAGCCGGGCGGCCGCCTGCACGAACAGCAGCGCCTCGTCGGCGTCGCGCGTCGCGCGCACGGTCGACACGATGCCGCCGCCGCGCTGCGCGATTTCCTCGTAGCTCGCGCCGGCGAGCCGCAGCGCGAATTCGTCGGCGCGCTGGCCGCCGTAGACGAGATGCGTATGGCAGTCGACCAGGCCCGGCGTCACCCAGGCGCCGTGCAGATCCTCGCGCTGCCAATGCGCGTACCCTGCGGGCAGCGCGCTCATCGCGCCGTACCAGGCGATCGTGCCGTCGCCGTGGACCGCGAGCGCCGCGTCGTCGATCGTGTCGTTCGGATCGCCGTGCGGGCACAGCTTCAAGTGATGCCAGAGAATCGGTTTCATGCGCTCACGTGGTAGCGGTTCGATGCGGGGAACTCAGGCAGACCGCGAGCAGCGTCCCCTCGCCGCTCACGATGCAATGCAGGCCGGGCGCGATGCCGTCGAGGCGCAGCGTATCGAACGCCGCCAGCGCATGCGCGGCGCCGTCGCTCGTCGCGACCGTCAGCGCACCCGTCACGCAGAACAGCAGCGCGGTATCGGCGGACAGTTCGTAGCGCGCGCCGGCCCGCCACGCGGCGACGCTGCCCTGCGCCGCACCGCGCCGGACCATCAGGTTGAAGTCGCGCGTCGGACCGTCGTGCAGTTCCGCGCGCAACGGCGTTTCGCCGGCGAACTCGAGCCGATCGAGCGGCCTGTCGAGCACGTGGCGCGCGCCGCCGTCCTCGACGAGCGTCATGCCCGCGCCCGACAGCAACACCAGCGTGCGGTCGATGCCGTCGAACCGCGAGAACGGGCCGGGCTGCGCGACCTCCGCGACGCTGACGCGCCACGCGAAGCCGTCGTACGCCGCGCCTGCCGTCGTCGCGTCCCCTTCCGGGGCGCGCGCTCGCGGCGCCCCCGCGGCGATCTCGCGCGTCACGCCGCCGCCGTTCTTCCACGGAGACGCGACGAGCTGGTCCGCGCGAATCAGCGTCGCGCGCGGCGCAATCGCAGCGGCCATCCGCTCAACGCCCGAGCATCGGCAGCTTGAGGCCGGCTTCCCGCGCCGTCTGCTGCGCGAGTTCGTAGCCGGCATCCGCGTGACGCATCACGCCGGTCGCCGGATCGTTGAACAGCACGCGTTCGACGCGGCGCGCGGCGGCGTCGGTGCCGTCGCAGACGATCACGACACCCGAGTGCTGCGAGAAACCCATCCCGACACCGCCGCCGTGGTGCAGCGACACCCAGGTCGCACCGCCCGCCGTGTTCAGCAGCGCGTTCAGCAGCGGCCAGTCGCTGACCGCGTCCGAGCCGTCCTTCATCGATTCGGTCTCGCGGTTCGGGCTCGCGACCGACCCCGTGTCGAGGTGATCGCGGCCGATCACGACCGGCGCCTTCAGTTCGCCCGACTTCACCATTTCGTTGAACGCGAGGCCGAGGCGATAGCGATCCTTCACACCGACCCAGCAGATCCGTGCGGGCAGCCCCTGGAACGCGATGCGTTCGCGCGCCATGTCGAGCCAGTTGTGCAGGTGCGGATCGTCCGGGATCAGTTCCTTGACCTTCGCATCCGTCTTGTAGATATCCTCCGGATCGCCCGACAGCGCGACCCAGCGGAACGGCCCTTTGCCTTCGCAGAACAGCGGCCGGATGTACGCCGGCACGAAGCCCGGAAAATCGAAGGCGTTCGCCACGCCCATGTCGAGCGCCATCTGGCGGATGTTGTTGCCGTAGTCGAGCGTGGCCGCGCCGCGCTGCTGCAGAGCCAGCATCGCGCGCACCTGGTCGGCCATCGACTGCTTGGCCGGCGTCACGATGCTCTGCGGATCGACCTTCTGCGCCTCGCGCCATTGCTCGACGGTCCAGCCCTTCGGCAAATAGCCGTTGATCGGATCGTGCGCGCTCGTCTGGTCGGTCACGCAATCGGGCGTGATGCCGCGCGCGACGCACTCGGCGAACACGTCGGCCGCATTGCCGAGCAGGCCGATCGACACCGGCTTGCCCGCCCGCTTCGCGTCTTCGAGCATCGCGAGCGCTTCGTCCAGCGTCTTCGCCTTCTTGTCGACGTAGCGCGTCTTCAGGCGGAAATCGATGCGCGACGCGTCGCACTCGACCGCGATCATCGAGAAGCCCGCCATCGTCGCCGCGAGCGGCTGCGCGCCGCCCATCCCGCCCAGGCCGCCTGTCAGGATCCAGCGGCCCGACGGATCGCCGTTGAAGTGCTGGTTCGCGACCGAGAAGAAGGTTTCATAGGTGCCCTGCACGATGCCCTGGCTGCCGATGTAGATCCAGCTGCCGGCCGTCATCTGGCCGTACATCATCAGGCCCTTGCGGTCGAGCTCGTTGAAGTGATCCCAGTTCGCCCAGTGCGGCACCAGGTTCGAATTCGCGATCAGCACGCGCGGCGCGTCCGCATGGGTGCGGAATACGCCGACGGGCTTGCCCGACTGCACCAGCAGCGTTTCGTCGTCGTTCAGATCCTTCAGCGACGCAAGGATCTGATCGAAGCAGTCCCAGTTGCGCGCCGCGCGGCCGATGCCGCCGTAGACGACGAGCGCGTGCGGGTGCTCGGCCACCTCGGGATCGAGGTTGTTCTGGATCATCCGGTACGCCGCCTCGGCGAGCCAGCTCTTGCAGGTTTTGACATTGCCGCGCGGCGCGCGGATCACGCGGGTCGGATCGAGACGCGGATCGATGTGTTTCGGATGATTCATGTCGGCTTGCTCCCGAGGGATAAGGAAAAGCAGTAGGTATTCAGAAATGTCCGGTGAAGCGGTAACGGCTACCGGGATGCCAGAGGTTCACGAGCGACGCGACGACGCCCTGCGACCAGGTCCGCCGGTGCAGCACGAGGCACGGCTCGACGTCGTCCATTTCGAGCTGCTCGCGCATCGCCTTGCCCGGCGCGGCCGCCTCGATCCGGTATTCGACGCGCTGCAGCGGCGCGACCCGCATCAGGTACTGGTTCGGCGTCACGTGCGTGAAATCCTGGTCCGCGTAATCGGCCGCGACGGCGGGGTTCACCCAACGCTCCTCGAGCTGCACGGGCTCGTCGTTCTCGTAGTGCAGCATCATCGAACGGAAGATCCGTGCATGGAGCGGCACCTGCATCTCGTCGGCCAACGCGTCGTCCGCCTTCATCGTGACGAGATCGAGCACGCGCGCATGATGGCGATGGCCGCGCGCGGCGATTTCGTCCGAGATGCTGCGGATCGCCACCAGGGTGGACTCGTACTTCGGACGGGCGACGAAGGTGCCGGCGCCCTGGATGCGCGTGAGCACCTGCTCGGCCGTCAACTCGCGCAGCGCGCGATTGACGGTCATGCGGGCCACCTTGAATTCGCGCGCCAGCTCGTTCTCGGACGGCACCTGATCGCCTTCCGCCCATGTGCCGGCATGAATGCGTTCGAGGATGAAGTCCTTGATTTCCTGGTAGGCGGGCGTGCTCATCGCTTCACTGTTCCGATTCGAACGACAGCGGGCTCTGCGCGGCGAATGCGCCGTCCTTGACGAGACGGGCGATCGCGGCGATGTCCGGCGCGAAGTAGTGGTCGAGATCGTAATGCGCGACTTCCGCGCGGATCGTCTTCATCACGCCGTCGAGCGCGGGGCTCGTCTGGCGCGGTGCGCGCAGGTCGACGCCCTGCGCGGCGGCCAGCAGTTCGATCGCGAGGATGTGCTGGGTGTTGTCGGCGATGTCGGCGAGCTTGCGCGCGGCGAAGGTCGCCATCGACACGTGGTCTTCCTGGTTCGCCGAGGTCGGCAGCGAATCGACCGACGCCGGATGCGCGAGGGTCTTGTTCTCCGACGCGAGCGCGGCGGCCGTCACGTGGGCGATCATGAAGCCGGAATTCACGCCGCCGTCCTTGACGAGGAACGGGGGCAGGCCCGACAGCGTCGCATCGATCAGCAGCGCGATGCGGCGTTCCGCGAGCGCGCCGATCTCCGCCGCCGCGAGCGCGAGATTGTCGGCTGCGAACGCCACCGGCTCGGCGTGGAAATTGCCGCCCGACAGCACTTCGCCGGTGTCCGGGAAAATCAGCGGATTGTCCGACACCGCGTTCGCCTCGATCAACAGCACGTTGGCCGCGTGGCGCATCTGGTCGAGACACGCGCCCATCACCTGCGGCTGACAGCGCAGGCTGTACGGATCCTGCACCTTGTCGCAATCGCGGTGCGACAGGTTGATGTCGGAGCCTTCGAGCAGCGTGCGGTAGGCTGCAGCCGCGTCGATCTGGCCGCGATGGCCGCGCAGCGCGTGAATGCGCGCGTCGAACGGCTTCACCGAACCCGCGGCGGCGTCCACCGACAGCGCGCCGGCAACGAGCCCGGTGCGATACAGATCCTCGATCGCGAACATGTTGTCGAGCGCGAGCGCCGTCGAGGCCTGCGTGCCGTTCAGCAGCGCGAGACCTTCCTTCGCCTGCAGCGTGAGCGGCGCGAGGCCGGCGACGCGCAGGCCGTCGGCCGCGCTCGCCCGCTCGCCGCGGATGAACACTTCGCCGATCCCGAGCAGCACCGCCGACATGTGAGCGAGCGGCGCGAGATCGCCCGATGCGCCGACCGAGCCCTTCACCGGGATCAGCGGCAGCACGTCGGCGTTGAACAGCGTGACGAGCGCGTCCATCACGACACGGCGGATACCGGAATGGCCGCGACCGAGACTCGACAGCTTGAGCGCCATCAGCAGGCGCACGACGGGCTGCGACATCGGTTCGCCCACGCCCACCGCATGCGACAGCACCAGGTTCCGCTGCAGCAGTTCGAGCTGGTCGTGCGGGATGTGGGTGCTGGCGAGACGGCCGAAGCCCGTGTTGATACCGTAGGCGGGCTCGCCCTTCGCCGCGATATCCGCGACGGCCTGCGCGCCTCGATCGATGGCGGCGAAGCTGGCCGGATCGAGTGCGATCTGCACTTTCTCGCGGGCGATCCGGCGCAGTTGCGGAAGGGTCAAGTGGCCTGGGGTCAACGTGATCATGTAAGCGTCCTGTCTATACAAGTTCTGGATGAACCAAAGTGTAGGAGAATCAACTTGTATAGACAACTTGTTTTTCAATAATGCGGATCGGGAATTTCCCTAGTGTGCCGGGGGCGCACGGCCGCGGCGAGGAAACGCCGCCGGCACGGCGGGACGGCGGCACGGCGGGACGGCGGGACGGCGGGACGGCGGGACGGCGGGACAGCAAGTGGCACGCGCGCGACGGCGCGGGTCACCGCATCGCGGAGCGATGGGCAATGGCGCGATGGGGAAGCGCGGATGCAAGCGGCGTCTTTCGCCGCACGGCGAGCCCGGCCGGTTGAAGCGGGTCGGTCAGCCTGTCGGCCCGGCGAACCCGGACCGGCGTCGACCCCGGTTTCCCCGGCGCGACGTCAGGCGCGCTGCCAGGCAACGCAGGCCGCATAGTCGGCGGGCGCGTCGAGCCAGCCCGCGTCGAACGCGGCGACGCCGCTCGCCGGCGACGCGGGGTCGACGATCCGCACGACCGGCCGGTCCGCCCGGCCGTCCTCGGCGAGCACGGAAAACGCCGTCAGCCCGCCCGCGATGCCGGTCCCCAGCGCCTTGAGAAGCGCCTCCTTCGCGGCCCACACCCGGTAGAACGCCGCCTCGCGCGCAGCGGCGGGCAGCGCTGCGATCCGCCGCGCGTCGGCGGGCGCGAACACCGCCTCGCCCAGCGACGACCAGTCGACGCCGGGACGGCCCCACTCGATATCGACGCCGACGCGCCCCGCCCCGCTCCACGCCACCAGCGCATGCGCGCCCGAATGCGACACGTTGAAGTCGAGCCCCGGCGCGCGCGCGGCCAGCCCGGGCGCGAGTTGCGGCCGGCCCGCCGCGTCGTTGATCAAACGGACCGCGGCGGGCGCGATCCCGAGCAGTTCGGCAAGCAGCCTGCGCAACACCGTGCGCGTGGCCGCGCTGCGCACGCCATCTTCCGCACGCACGAAACGCGCGGCGCGCGCGCGTTCGTCATCGTCCAGCACGTCGAATGCGGGCGCGTCGAGCGGCACCTCGAACCCGAAATCGATCCGCAGCACCCGCACGCCCGCAAGTCGCGCGTCGGCAGGTACGGGTACGGCGACGACCCGGTAAGCGAGCGTATCGGCGATCGCGGCCGCGACATCGAAATCGGAGGACTGGGGCTGAGTCATGAAACGGCAAGTGGACAGGACGAAGGTCCGATATTATCGGATGCGCCCGCCGGTCCATCGTCTATCATCCGGAGCACGGCGCGCGCTTTCACTCACTTCGCACGCCGTCCGGCCGATGATGAATACCGAAGAGATCCACAAGGCCCTCGCCTTCCTGCGCGAGGCGGAGCGACTGAAGGACGTGTTGCGCAGCGCGCATACGTCGGGCGGCCGCCGCGAGAGCACCGCCGAACATACGTGGCGCCTGTGCCTGATGGCAATGGTCTTCGAGTCCGAGTTCGCGGATATCGACTTCGCGAAACTGCTGAAGATCTGCGTGCTGCACGACCTCGGCGAAGCGATCGGCGGCGACGTACCGGCAACCGAACAGCGGCCGGATCAGCATAAGTCCGCACGCGAGCGGGCCGATCTCGAGACGCTGACGGCGCCGCTCGCCGCATCCGCGCGGGCGCACTTCATGGCGCTGTGGGAGGAATACGAGCATGGCGCGTCGCCCGAAGCACGGCTCGTGAAGGGGCTCGACAAGCTCGAAACGATCCTGCAGCACAACCAGGGCCGCAACCCTCCCGATTTCGACTACGCGTTCAATCTTGCCTACGGGCAGCGCTACATGGATGCGCATCCGCTGTTCGCGGCGATTCGCGCATTGCTGGATCACGAAACGCGCGCCCGCGCGGACGCCGATCGCGCATCCCCCGCGTGAATCCGGCCGGCCGCCGCGCGGCGATCGACGATCGCGCGCAACCGGGATGCCGCGCGCCGCGGCATCCGCCCCCCGCTCATGCCCGCCTGTTGCTCGCCGCGCGAGTCGCGCCTTCGGCCCGAGTCGGCGAGACCGGACGCCGGATCACGTCACCCGGTGCGTCGTGCGGCAGTTCGCCGGTCTGCAGCCAGCGCTGCGCGAGCGGCCAGAGCGTGGCCGCGAACCGGCTGTGGAAAAACGCGAAATGGCCGATCTCCGCCGCGTCGATCTGCCGGGGCGCGATCCGCAAGTGGGTCACGGCGCTGCGCGTGAAGTACGCGAGCAGCCGCTCGACCGCGTCGACCGTGCCGAACTCGTCGTCGCTCAGGCCCACCGCCAGGATCGGCGCCGTCATCCGAGCGAAGCGCTCGACCAGCTCGCGCCGAGTCTCGGGCGGCTCGGTCAGCGGCGCGCGGACATAGCTGTCCTCGAAGCGCCGACGGCTGCGGCTCCATGACAGCGCGACGCCCTTCGGCGTGTCCTCCATCCAGCCGAGCCGCCGCGCCGGCACATAGCCGAACAGATGCGCCAGCACGGGCATCGCGACATACCACTTCAGCAGCATCCCGAGCCGGTGGGCGGCGCCGCAGTCGCGCCAGTACGCATACTGCGAGCCCACGCTGAACACGCGCCGCAGTTGCGGGTTCGACGGCGCGAGCCCGACCACGAAGCCGCCGATGCTGTGCGCGACGAGATCGAGCGGCTGCCCGGGAAACGCGTTCAGCGCGTACTGCAGTACCGCCTCGCAATCGAAGCGTCCCCAGTCGAGCCAGGTTGCGTGAAATCCGGCGAGCCGCTCGGGCCGCGATTCTCCGATGCCCCGATAGTCGTAGACCAGCACGTCGCTGCCGTGGCTGAACAGATAAGCCGCGAAACGAAAGTAATAGCTGCAGCGTACCGAGGTCGCGCAGTTGACGATCGTGACCGGCCGGTCCGCCGCCGGCGCGCGATGCCGCCACGCGAAACCGCGCACCGGATAGCCGTCCGCCGCCACCGCGACGAAGGGTTCGGGCGGCATCGCCTCGGGGTATTCAATCCGCATGAAGTCTCCTGGCGCCGGCGTCGGCGCACTCGTCGCGCGCCGGTTCCGCACGCGGTTTTCGTATGCCATTACACTTGACGCGCGGCGTTATCTCAACCAATCTTCCCGCTCCGTTCGCATGATCCGCGCGCATGTCAACTCCCCTCGTCCGTCTGCCCCCCTCGACCTGCTGCGCGGGTTCGTCGCGGTCGGCCGCCGGATGAGCATCACGCTCGCCGCACGGGATCTCTGCGTCACGCAATCGGCCGTCAGCCGACAGATACACGCGCTCGAAGCCCAGCTCGGCACCCCGTTGCTGCATCGCGGCTACCGGTCGATCTCGTTCACGCCCGAAGGCGAACGCCTGTTCCGCACCGCCGACGCGGTCGTCCAGCAGTTGCAGGACGCGCTCGCCGTCCTGCAGCATCCGAAGCAGCGGCAACCGGTCACCGTCACGGCCAGCATCGGCGTCACCGCGCTATGGCTGCTGCCGCGGCTCGGCAGCTTCCAGCGCCGCCATCCAGCCATCGACCTGCGCGTCGCCGCCAACGACAAGTTACTCGATTTGCGCGCGGAAGGCGTCGATCTCGGCATCCGCTACTGCGCCGCGCACCGGGCTCCGCCCGGCGCGATCCGGCTGTTCGACGAAACCGTGGCGCCGGTCGCGCGTCCGCCGCTCGGCCGCGTTCGCTCGCGAGCGAACGCGCGCTCGCCGCGCACGTGCTGCTCGAATTCGACGGTCCCCGCCACGCCCAGCTGCAGTGGACCGACCACCTCGCCGCGCTCGGTCTCGCCGATGCCCAGCCGAAAAGCGTCCTGCGCTTCAACCAGTACGACCAGGTCATCCAGGCCGCGCTCGCCGGTCAGGGCATCGCGCTCGGCCGGCTCGCGCTCGTCGCGCCGCTGCTCGCCGACGGCCGGCTCGCGGTGATCGGCCAGAGCGCCCCCGCACTCAAGCGCGGCTACGGCTACTGGCTCTACACCGCCGACCCGTCCCCGCGCCGCGATGTGCTCGACGTACTCGCCTGGATCCGCGCCGAGGCGCAGGCCTTCGAAGCCGGCGGCGAGCCGCGCTGACCCGCTCGCCGCCCAGGCTACCAGTTCTGGTAGTTGCGGCGGCCTCCCCGCGCGCGTGAAATAGGTCGCGATGGGGTCATCCACTTGCGGCATCCGGCCGGCCCTTGCCGCGTCCGCTCCTTTGATCGGCGCGCTCTCGACATCCTTTCGGAGATAACGCGTGAGCCCGACTGTTCCGCTGCTTCGCATCGAAGCGCTCGCCTGCGGCTTCGGCAAGCGCGAAGTGCTGCATGGCGTCACCCTGTCGGTCGCGTCCGGCGCGATCGAGGGGCTGCTCGGCCGAGCCTCGGCGGGCAAGACCACCCTGTTGATGACGATCGCGGGCCTGATCAAGGCCTATGACGGTTCGATCCGCTTCGACGACATGGAGCTCGCCGGCCTGAAAAGCCACGAGATCCTGATGCGCGGCGTCGCCTACGTACCGCACAAGCGCTCGCTGCTGCGCGCGCTCTCCGTGCGCGACGCGCTGATGGCCGGCGCATGGCGCGACGCCGACCAGGCGCGCATCCGGCAGGACACGGATCGGTTGCTCGACCGCTTCGCGTGTCTGCGCGCACGCGCGTCGCACTGCGTCGCGGTATTGAGCGATTACGAACAGCAGTTGCTCGCGATTGCGCGCGCGCTCGTGCAGCGGCCGCGCCTGATGCTGCTCGACGAGCCCGCGTTCGGCCTGAGCGCGTCGGCCGCCGACGACATCGCGCGCGTGCTCGGCGCGCTGCGCGACGAAGGCATCAGCCTGCTGATCGCCGAGCGCGAACCGCTGCTGATTCCGCGGCTCGCGACCTGCTCGCACACCCTGGTCGACGGCTGCATGGCCGGCATGCCCGCCGCTGCGCCACGCGAGACACCGCGCCGCCGGATGCGTCGCAGCTCGACGCTGCACGGCTCGGCGCCGGCGGCCGTGGCATAACCCCGACGCGGGCGGTCGTCGCGGCGGCGCGCATTCCCGTTGCCGCGCACCGGGCCGACCGGCAGGCAGCCGCAACGCCCGCCGGGTTCACGGTTCGCATGCCTGCAGTGCATGCGAACCGTGCCAAAGAATCGATTGAAGGACTGTGCTCCCCCGCGTCTAATGGGTCAGCGGCCCGGTCTCGCCGGGCCGCTTCACGACACCGCCCAGGAGACCGTCCCATGCCTTCATCCCGGCCGGCGGCACACCATCGCTGGCGGCTCGTCGTCGCGGGCGGCCTCGTGATGGGCGCCGCGATCGGCATCCGCCATGTCCAGGGCCTGTTGCTCACGCCCGTCACGCTGGAACGCGGCTGGTCGCGCGATGCGTTCGGCCTCGCGCTCGCGCTGCAGAACCTGGTCTGGGGCCTCGCCCAGCCGCTGACCGGCATGATCGCCGACCGCTTCGGCTCCGCGCGGGTGATCGTCGCCGGCACGCTGTGCTACGCGCTCGGCCTCCTCGTGATGGCGCAAGCGACGACGACCGGCCTGTTCACGCTCGGCAGCGGCATACTGATCGGCGTCGCGCTGTCCGGCTCCGCGTTCGGCGCGGTCTACGGCGCGCTGAGCCGCCTCTATCCGGCTGAGCAGCGCAGCTGGGCGCTCGGCGTCGCGGGCGCGATCGGCGGGCTCGGACAGTTCTGCATGGTGCCGATCGCGCAGGGGCTCATCAACGGTGTCGGCTGGGCGCATGCGCTACTCACGCTCGCCGTCGCCACCGCGCTTCTCGCGCCGCTCGCCGGCGTGCTGCGCGACCGGCCGGCGCATGCCGCCGCATCCGGCGAAACAGGGCAAACGCTCGGCGCCGCGATACGCGAGGCGCTGTCGCACCGGGGCTTCCGGCTGCTGAATCTCGGTTTTCTCGCATGCGACTTCCAGCTTGCGTTCATCGGCGCGCATCTGCCCGCCTACCTGCTCGATCACGGCCTCACCGCGAAACACGCGAGCATCGCGCTCGCCAATGTGATCGGCACCTACGGATGCGGCCATGCCGGCGGCTTCCTGCGCCGCAAGTCCGTGCTCTCCGTGGTGTACGTCGTGCGTTCCGCCGCGATGGCGCTGTTCGTCGCGCTGCCGCTCACGCCGGCGAGCGTCTATGTCTTCTCGTTCGCGATGGGGCTCATCTGGCTCGGCACCGTCCCCCTGACGAACGGACTCGTGTCGCAGATGTTCGGCGTGCGCTACATCACGACGCTGTTCGGCTTCGTATTCTTCGGTCATCAGCTCGGCGGTTTCTTCGGCGTGTGGCTCGGCGGCATCGTGTTCGACGCGACGCCTTCGTACGACCTGCTGTGGTACGGGTCGATCGCGCTCGGCCTCGCCGCCGCGCCGCTGCATCTGCCGATCGACGATGCCCGAGTCGTCCGTTCATCGCGCCCGGCACCGTCGGGCATACCGGCATGAGCGGCCCGCGCGCCATCCGGCGCTCGCTCGGCATTGCGCTCGCGGCGGTGTTTGTCGCGCTGTGTTTCGCCGCCTATCTGCAGCCGGCGACCATCCTGTCCGTTGTCGAAGTCCTGTCGTTCTGCAGTTGACCGGCATGCACGCGCGCACCCCGCGCGCCGGACTCGGCCCGCCCCCCTCCAACTCGGCAGACGTCCCGTTTGATGCAATCGACGTTCGCGGCGAATTCCCGACCGATGGTGCGCCGCGAGACGATAAAATCGACCCGCAGCGCCGCTGCGCATCCATTCGTTCAAACAGTACTCGGTACTCTCTGGAGGGCCTCATCCATGAAAGCAACGACGATCGGCACAGCCGTTCTCACCCTGGCATCCCTGCACCTGTCCTCCGCCGTCGCGCAACAGCCGTCGCCCGCTCCGGTACAGGCCGCACCCGCCGCGGGCGAATCCGCGCTCGCCGCCACCGCACAGGACGTCGTCGACGGCGTCCGCGCCCGTCACATGCGCGCCATGATCGTCGGCATCGACAATGCGTCGCGCACCCTCACGCTCAAGGGCGCGAAGGACTTCGTCTCGAACGTGGTGGTCGGCCCTGAAGTGCCGGGCTTCGACAAGTTGAAGGTCGGCGATCGCGTCGACGTGTTCACGAAGAACGCCCTGCTCGTCACCGCCGAGAAGGTCGGCGACGCGAGCATCCGCGAAAGCAAGGTCACGCGCTCGATCACGCCCACGCCGAACGGCTTCGATTCGACCCGCCAGGCCGAACTGCTCGCCACCGTCACCAAGATCGACCGCAAGACGCGCGTCGTCACGCTGCGCGGCCCGCAGCGCACCGAGTCCTACGAGGTGTCGCCCAGCCTCGACCTCGCCGCGCTGAAGGTCGGCGACATGGTGCACGCGGTGTACGTCTCCGCGACGGCCGTCAACGTAACCTCGCAGCCGACCGCGCAGGACTAGCCGGAACGCTCCGGCGCGCCGCCCGGCCGCAATCGGCCCCGGGCGGCGCACGATCGACGCGCGGCCGAGGGCCGCGCGTTCAGCTCAACAGGCCCAGCATCGCCGCGCGCACCACGGCGGCCGTCTTGTTGGCCGTCTTCAGTTTGACGATCGCATTCTTCACGTGGAAATTGACGGTATCCACGGAGATCGCGAGGATCTTGGAAATCTCGCCCGACGTCTTGCCGTCGGCGGCCCATTTCAGTACCTCCACCTCGCGCTCCGTCAGGCCCCGCTCCGGATCCGCCATCAGCTTCGGCAGCATGCGGCGGCCGAGCGCGAAATGCGCGGTATTGACGAGCCAGCGCATCTTGAACTCCTTGGCCGCAAGCTCGGTGGCCGTCAGCGGCGCGGACGAGCGCACCAGCACCAGCATCCCCATCACGCCGTACGCGTCGCAACTCGCCTGCGCCCAGCCGAACCGCAAACCGAAAGCCTGCGCCTCGACCCACAGCTGATGGGCCGGCGCGAACAGTTCGTCGCTCCAGATCACGGGCGTCTGCGAACGCCGGCCATGCGCGACGATCGGGTCGACATCGAGGAAACCGGCTTCCAGATAGCGGCGCTGCCACGGCTCCGGGTAATTGCTGCGCATCACGATCTTCGGACGGGACAACGGCCAGGGGACGCGCAACCCGTACGCGCAGTATTCGAAACCCAGGTCGGCCGCGGCGGCCTCGACCCTGCCGAACGCGTCGTCCTCGGACTTCGCGCCGTCCAGCCCCGATAGCACATCCTCTGCCCAGTTCGTCATTACGGCCCTCTTCGGATCTGTATGTCGGGCATGCCGAATCCGGCCCGCCCGTCCGTCGCTGCGCGCCGACGCACCGGGCGTGCCGGGGCACGGACCGCGTGCGACTCGCGTCATTTGCAAACCGGGATGCCGGGAAGCCGGTTCGGTTTCCGGTTGTTTTTATAGGATTATGAAACCCATTTCACCCAATCAATTGACCATTAAATATTAACAACAAGATTAAATCAAATCGAACTCATCTATTCCCGGAATCAGCGCAATGAATAATTCATCGAACCGCTCAACACACATGAGGATTATTTACACAAACAACGGCGAAATTTATCGATGAATCAGTGAGTTCAACGCTACAAAGATACTTTCATCAAGCCGCTGCAGGCTGACACTTCGCAAGCTTTCCACCTTTTTCGATCAGATTTCGAGAACACAATAAATATGAAGAATTCGGCCACGCGATCATACCCGATCATTTTATCAGACACTTAATTTTCGAGATATTTTTATCTAAATTAATAGCATCAATTAATCAAATTAAAGAGCCAATTAAAATAACTGGTCGGCCGATCCGTGCGGAAAGCGGATCGGCTGCCTCTCGACGAATCGTGGCGTGTTGAGGAAGATCAAATTAGCCGGATCGGGAATGCCGCGGGAGAAGGCGCGCGTCCGCGCTCAACAGTGGATGCGGCACATGGAAGGGGCGAAGCAGGCGGACGGCTTACGCCGTGCGCGGGGAACGGGATGCGGTCGGCGGAAGACGGAGGGTGCGCCTTCGGCACCTCGGACAGCAGATGCGTAGGCGCAGCGGGACGACGGACGACAGCCCGTCGGGTCAGATCTGAACGGGTAATTCGGTCACGCTGGCAAGTTGCGACAGCAAATCCATGATCGAGGTCTCGACTTCACAGCCGGACGTATCGATCACGATGTCCGGCGCGGCCGGCGCTTCGTAAGGACCCGACACGCCGGTGAACTGCGGCAGTCGCCCCTGTTCCGCGCGCGCGTACATGCCCTTCGGGTCGCGTTCGCGGCACACCGCGGACGGCGTCGCCACGAAGGCTTCGAAAAAGCCCTTCCCGACGATCGAGCGCGCCAGATCGCGCTGAGCCTGAAGCGGCGAGATCGTCGCCACGACGACGACATAGCCTTCATGCTGGAACAGCTTCGCGACGTGCGCGAACCGACGAATGTTCTCCAGACGGTCCGCGTTCGAAAAACCGAGATCCGAACACAGCCCCTCGCGCAGCGTATCGCCATCCAGCACGATCGCCTTCACGCCCCGGCTCAGCAGCCGGCTCAACAGCGCATTCGCCGTCGTAGTTTTCCCTGCCCCGGGCAACCCGGTCATCCAAACGACTGGCGCAATGGCTTCCGGCGGATATCCGCCTTTCATATCCATTTCGAATCCCTCTCAAGATCCCTAATTTGCGCAGTCTAACGTCTACATAACAAAACAAAAATCCACGAATTTTTACGAGTTATTGCAAGGAAATGCGCTAGCGCACCGATTTGCATGCCGCCGAACAGGCCTCGCCGGCCGCGTCGCCACGGTCCCCTCGACCGCGCCACAAGGCGCCGGGAGTCGCATTGCGCTCTGTCCGTCAGCCTTTCGGGCCGCCGCGTGCGCGTCGCTTCGTGCGCGTCGCTTCGTGCTCGACGACGAGGCGCGCGCCGAGCTGGCCGACCCGCTGCGCGGCAGCCTCGCCTGCACGGGGGTGCCGCAGCACTCGGCTTCGCCCGCTCGAAATCCCAGCGCCGTCTCCATCCGCTCGCCGGATCGAACAACAGGTGACGCAACCCGGCCCGGCCTCATGGCGCGGCTGCGCGCCGCTCTTTGCCGATTCCCCGCGGATCTCGCGGCATCCGCATCGACCGATACGCCCGGGGGCCGCGCCTCGCGGCTCGCAGCGTCATGCTTCGCTGCGTGCTTGGCGAAATATCGCGGGGCGCCGCCCATGCGCGGTGGCGCGTCTTGGCCGACCGCCGACGACTCGCGCACGCCGGCGATCGCGGACGTTGAGCGCTGGCATCGCCATCCCCGCGCATCGGGATCGATCGCCGCCCACCGGTATCGCATCGACTTGCGGACGCGCGTTCCAAGTCGCAGCCACGGATACCCGGTTCAACAATCCGTTACAAAATGCCGTGCCCGCGGTCAACTTGGTAATTTATCGAGATCGACTGCGGCCCCGGCTTACCGCGATACGCGTCGCCTCGGATGCGATGCCCGCTCGTTGCGCACGCATCGATTACCAATCGCTGCCCGGCTCCCGATAGTTTGAGATCTTGCGGCGCGCTTTCTTCCCGCCTCCGACCTACAGGCTTACCCTCGGTCGCCGCGCGCGACCCGTCGTACCGGCCGCGATCCGCGCCTGTTTCAATCGGCCCGTCGCGCGGGCCGTTTCGCGGGACACCGCCATCCGCGCCGTTTGGAAGCGATCCCCTAACCGGATTGTTTGGCGGAGCGGAGGCCGAACACGTATAAATCAGCGCACCGGGTCGCATTCCGTCGGTATGGGTGCCTTATCCGAGCGTGAAGAGACCGGTACACAACAAGGAGGGAGACAATGTCGACACCCGAAACGGCGGCCGCGCCGTGGACCGACAGCAAGCGCTACTGGTGGCTGCTCGGCGCGCTGACGATCACGCTGCCGCTCGCGTCGGCGCAGCTCGCGCTGGCGACGGGCTGGCACATCTTCTGGTGGTTCGGGCCGCTGTTCGCCTTCGGCGTGATCCCGCTGCTCGACACGCTGATCGGCGACGATCGCGACAATCCGCCCGAGGAGATCGTGCCGACCCTGGAGCGGGAGCGCTATTACCGCTATGTCGTGTATCTCGCCACGCTCGTGGTTTATGTCGCGTTCGCAGGCGCGATGTGGGTCGTCAGTACGCAGGCGTTGACCTGGTACGACTACCTCGGCTTCGCGCTGTCGCTCGGCGCGGCGACCGGCATCTCGATCAACACCGCGCACGAGCTGGGCCACAAGACCGACCGTTTCGAACGCTGGCTCGCGAGAGTCACGCTCGCGCCGGTCGCGTACGGTCACTTCTTCGTCGAACACAATCGCGGCCACCATGTCCGCGTCGCGACGCCGAGCGATCCCGCCAGCGCGCGCTACGGCGAATCGTTCTGGGCGTTCCTGCCGCGCACGGTGACGGGCGGCATCGCGTCCGCATGGCGCCTCGAGCGGCAACGGCTCGCGCGCACCGGACATTCGGTGTGGTCGTGGCGGAACGAAGTGCTGCAGGCGTGGGCGATGACAGTCGTTCTGTGGGGCGTCGCGATCGCGTCGTGCGGCGCGAAGATCGTTCCGTTCCTGCTGATCCAGGCGGTGTACGGTGCATCGCTGCTCGAAGTGGTCAACTATGTCGAGCATTACGGACTCGGCCGCAAGCAATTGCCGGATGGGCGCTACGAGCGCTGCACACCGCAGCACTCGTGGAACAGCAACCACGTCGTGACCAACCTGTTCCTGTACCAGTTGCAGCGGCACGCCGATCATCACGCGAATCCCACGCGCTCGTACCAGGCGCTACGGCACTTCGACGGCTCGCCGCAACTGCCCGCCGGCTACGCGACGATGATCCTGTTCGCCTATGTGCCGCCGCTGTGGTTCCGCGTGATGAATCCGCGCGTGATCGCGCACTACGGCGACAACTTCGCGCAATCGAACATCAAGCCCTCGATCCGGGACAAAGTGCTCGCGCAATTCGCGGCGGCCGGGCGATAGGTCGCGGAAGCCGGCGTCTCGATGCGGGCCGCCTTTTCCCCTGAGCGTCGTCGAACCCGAGCCGGGCCCGACAAGGAAAATGCCGAGAAATCCCTCTCTCGGCATTTTTTTACATCGTCACGCACTCATCGACAACGGATGTCGCTCAGTTCGACTCCGTGAACCGAATCGCGGGCGACGACGAACCCGACCCAGCCGAGACGCTGCAGCTGCCGAGATTCAGGTTGTTGGTTTCGCCGGTGGTGCCGCCGTTGCTGGGTCCGACGCACGTCGGCGCCGACGAGGAACCGTCCGTCAGCGCGACCGCCACGGTCAGCGACGAGCCGCTGTTGAAATCCGCGCGCGAGCCGCCCGCGTTGCCGACGACATTGAATTCCACCTGGTTCCAGCCATTCGCGATATCCGAAATGCTGTCCTGCGTCGACGAGCTATAAGCCTGCGTGCCATACGTGACGGTCGCCGTATCGGTACCGTTCGTCGTCGCCGTGCCCGAGATCTTCAGGCTGGCCAGGGCGGTGATCGGCAGCTGGTTCGCGATGACGGTGGCGGGACTGTTCTGATAGCAATCGTCGCCGCTTCCGCCGTTGCTGTCGGCACCCGCATCCGTATACCCGCTGGGGCAGATGTTAGTCGTGCCGCCATCGACGTCCTGGCCGTAGTTCTCCAGCCAGGTCTGGATGAAGACGTCGGTCGTGCCCGTCAGCGCCGTACCGGCCGAGTTCACGTCATCCGACACGAGAATGTATTGCTGCCAGGACTGGCACCCCGAGTAGCCGGCGCACGCCGCGGAGTTGCTGTCCATGTTCGTGTTCAGCTGCAGCGTGTACTGGTTCGCGCCCAGGATGCCGCCGTTGCCGTATTGCGGAACGCCCGCGCCTTTTTCCGATTTCACGCCGGTGACCGTCGGGAAGCTTCCGACCGCTTCGCTGATGAGATTCCCGGACGGCGCCTGAGCGGAATAGTCGTAGCCGCTTCCGGTGACCTGTTCGTTGGGATGGGAGACTTTCCGACGTGCGGACCGGTAACCCGACACGGGACCGCATGCGATCTTCTCCCATTTGAGATTGGGATAGGACGCGTGATAGCAGCCCTGCACCGGCGGAGCGAAGTGCCTGACGTTCTCGCGCCAGGCGGCCTGCGCCTGAGCCTCGGCCTGAACCTGGGCCTGATCGACGAAACCGTCGGTCTGCCCGGCATAGGCGGACGACAGCGGGATGGCGCTCGCGATGAGCGCTGCCCCGACGACGACTGTTGCACGAACCACGTTACGCATGACAAGCGATAGCTTCGATTGCATGTATTTCTCCAGTTGAAGCAACGTGTTGTGGTTTTCGGCCCGGCACGACCCCGGGCCTCAACCTCCTAGACAACCATTCGCCGCAGGTTCATCCGGCGCATCCCTGCTCGAACGGCAACTCCTTCACGGCAGGCCCGATCACGCCGGCACGAAAGCGACTTCCAGACAGCACTCGAACCGATTCGATCGTCAATTCAAGAAACGGCAACTATCGAACGCCCTTCAATTACCCCGCATTCAACTCTCTTGTTAATTAAGACTCCTACCTATAGAAAACACTATCCGATTCGCATGAAACGGATCCTTTCCGCGTCCTGCGCTTCGGTGGAAGATCCGCGCGCGTCCTCTCGCACACAGCCTCGCGGCACGGTAACGCTCGCCGCCGCAATACTCGGCATCCCCCTCGAGATCTTCGCATCGCATCGTAGTGCGATGCGGCCTTCAGGCCCGGATAGCTCGATTCATGCAGCCGCCATGCAACCCCGTGCCGCACATTAAATTCGGTCTACTGATTGATCGCTCGAAGGTCGCAACTGTCCATCCCGCAGCCACGCCGGGACCGGATGATTGAACAACACGTCAGGAACTGAAAGGCCGATGAGTAATTCTTTACAGACCGGATGCCGCCCTCTAAGTTACGTAATTTTAATTAAATAATATTGTCAGCATTACGTTTGAATTGATTGCATTCAGTAAAGATCGTTAATGCTTAAAATGCAGAATGCATCCAAAAATTTTGTTGGTCAAACTTTTTTTGATTGGGGATAAAACATTTAAGCGGCGGGTCGCTTTCATCGTTCGACCCCGATGCATGTGTCTGCACCGTCTCATCGAGCCGCTTCGATCCTCGGCGGCATCGATCGCGGCGCTACGTTCGTTTGAATGGGTGGCGCGCGGTGCCATCCCGCCGCGATGCGGACTCGCCGCCGCTCTTTCGGACGGTCAGGCATCGCGTTATCGTCCGCATCGCCAATGCCCCCGACGAACCCGCCGGGAAAAAGCTCGACGTGCGCCGTCATGCCCGCGCCGCCGTGCGGATGTTGTACGCAGAAAGCGACATCGATTTGCCGTCACCACCGGCACCGATTCTCAGCCGCGCCGCGCGCGCACGTTCGCGATTTCGATCGAGCCGGAGAGGCGAAAGAAAACTCGGATCGGGCGCGGCGCGGATCGCACGTCGCGAACCGAATGCCGTCGTTTGGCCGATCGTTCATGGACACAACCGATCAGGAGCGTCGGAACCACGGTTGCCTGTTCGCGTTGCGGGCCGAACGCGGTCAGCCTTTGCGCCGCTTCCCGGTCAGCAGCGTCTGCGCGATCACCGCGAGCAGCAGGAACGCCCCGCTCGCGAGGTTCTGATAGTACGGGCTCAGCGTACCCACCTGATTGATCACGTTCTCGATCACGCCGAGCAGCAGCACGCCGGCAAGCGGCCCGAACATCGTCCCGACGCCCCCCGTCAAGAGCACGCCTCCGATCACCGCCGCCGCGATCGATTGCAGTTCGTAGCTGTTGCCCGCGCCCGGCAGCCCCGAATCGAGATGCGATGCGAGCAGCGCGCCGGACAGTCCTGCAAGCGCGCCGCTCAGCCCATAAGTCGCGATCTTGAGCCGCTCGACATTCACGCCCAGCATCCGCGCCGCCTCCTCATTGCCGCCGATCGCGAACACGCCCGCGCCGTAGCGCGTGTGATTCAGCACGAACGCGGCGGCCAGATACGCGGCGGCGACGATCCACACCAGGTTGCCGATTCCGAACAGCGAGCCGTTCGCGATCGTCGAGAAGAACCCGGGATCGGCGATCAGCATGTCCTGGCTCGCGAGCACGAGCGACAGCCCCTTGAGACCGAGCAGCGCGGCAAGCGTGACGATGAACGGCGCCATCCGCGCGCGCGCGATCAGCCAGCCGTTCGCGAGCCCGATCGCGAGCCCCGCGCAGACGGGCGCGGCGAGCGCGGCACCCCAGCCGTACGGCGCTGCATAGGCGGCGATCACGGTGCTCAGCCCGACCAGCGAGCCGACCGACAGATCGAACCCGCCGAGAATGATCACGAAGCTCTGGCCGATCGCGATCAGCGCGACGAATGCGGCGGCCGAGACGATGTCGAGCAGATTCGCCGCGCTCAGGAAGTGCGGAAACACCCGGCCGGCGATCGCGCAGACGAGCACGAGAATCGCGATCGCGCCGCGCGCCTGGATCAGCCTGACGAGCTGTTCGCGACGCGCGTGCGTCGTGCCGGCGGCGCGTGGCGGAGAAATCGGCGCCGTCGGCATGTCACGCTCCCGAGCGCTGCAGATACAGCGCCCCAAGAATAAAGACGGCCTTGAGGATCTGCGCGTAGGTGTAGCTGATGTTGTTCATGATGAAACTGGCGTCGAGCAGTTGCAGCAGCAGCACGCCGAACACCGTACCGACGATCGACACGCGCCCGCCGGACAACGGCGTGCCGCCGATCACCGACGCCGCGATCGCGTCCAGCTCGAAATTCACGCCGACGTAGTTCGGATCGCCCGCGCCCAGCCGCGCGGTGGCGAACAGACCCGCGAGCCCGGCCAGCGCGCCGCTCGCCGCATAGACCGCGAGCAGCGTGCGCCGCACCGGCACGCCCGCGAGATGCGCGGCATCGCGGCTTGCGCCGACGAGGATCGCGTAGCGGCCGAACGTCGTGTTGCGCACGACGAAGAACACGACGACCGCGCAGCCAAGCGCGATCAGCATCACGACCGGCAGCCCCGCCATCGTACCGATCCCGATCAGGTCGAACGCGTCGGACGGCGGCAGGCTCACCCGTGAGCCGCCGAGCAGCGCCTGCGCAAGCCCGCGTGCCGCGACGAGCAGCGCGAGCCCCGAGATCAGCGGATCGATGTCGAGCCGGGCGACCAGCGCGCCGTTGAAAAGGCCGGCCGCGAATCCGATCGCGACGGCCGCGGCAAACGCGGCGCCGGTGCCGTACGGCAGGCACACCGCGATGATCGCGCTCGACAGCGCCATCACCGAACCGACCGACAGGTCGATGCCTCGCGTCGCGATCGCCAGGTTCTGCCCGAGCGCGATCAGCACGATCGGCGCAGCCTGGAACAGCAGGCTGCGCGCGGCCAGCGGATTCGAGAAACCGGGCGTGACCGCCAGGTTGAAGACGGCGAGCGCGACGAACGCGAGATACACGCTGCGGTCGCGCGCCTGCGCCAGCAGCGTCCGGCGCGACATGCGCCGCACGCCGCCCGGGCCGCTCATCGGATTGGCAAGATTCACGCTTTCCTCGTGGTCATGTCGATGTTCTCGTCGCTAGGCCTGATTCGCGAGCATCGCGGTCACATCGTCCGGGCTCGCTCCGCGCGTCGGCAGCTCGCCGCTCGTCGCGCCTTCGTGCAGGATCACGAGCCGGTCGGCCAGATCGAGCAGCTCCTCCATCTCCGACGAGGTCGCGACGACCGCGAGTCCCGCGTCGGCGAGCCGCCTGACCAGGTGATGCACCTCCTCCTTCGCGCCGACGTCGATCCCGCGCGTCGGATCGTCGAGCAGCAGCACCGACGGGTCGGTCGACAGGCAGCGGGCGATCAGCGCCTTCTGCTGGTTGCCGCCCGACAGGGTCGAGATCGGCGCGCCCGCATTCGCCGTCTTGATGCCCAGTTCGCGGATGTAGCGCGCGACGAGCGCCTCCTGCTTGCGCACCGAAATGAAACCGAAGCGAGAGATGCGCGGCAGCACGCAGACCACGATGTTCTCGCGCACCGACAGTTTCGCGAAGATGCCTTCGGAGCGGCGGTCCTCCGACAGGAACGCGAGGCCGGCCCGAATCGCGCGGGCGGGATCGGCGCCGGTGAGCAAGCGGCCGGCGACGCTCACCTCGCCGCTGTCGGGCTGCTGCGCGCCGAAGATCGCCTTGAAAGTTTCCGTGCGGCCCGCGCCCAGCAAGCCCGCGAGTCCAACGATCTCCTTCGGCGCAACCCGGAACGACACGTCCCGCAGCCGAGCGCCCCAGCGCAAGCCGTCGACCGCCAGCGCGGGCGCGGTCTCCCGCGCGGCATCGCCGCACGCGGCGGCAGCCGGATCGCGCGTGTCGCGCGCACCGACATCGCGGCCGAGCATCGCCGCGATCAGCGCCGCGCGCGGCAGCCGGTCGGGCGTATCGCTGCGCACCACCGCGCCGTCGCGCAGCACGGTCAGCCGGTCGCACATCCGGTAGCACTCCGACAGGCGATGACTCACCAGCACCAGCGCGATGCCGGCCGCGCGCAAATGATCGACGACGCCGAACAGCACCTCCACTTCCGCGCCGCTCAACGCCGAGGTGGGCTCGTCGAGAATCAGCACGCGCGCGCCGAGCGACACGCCGCGCGCGATCGACACCATCTGCTGCTGGCCGAGCCCGAGCGAGCGGACCTTGTCGGACGGGTCGACCGCGAGACCGTAGCGCTCGACGATCGCGCGCGCGCGGGCCTGCATCTCGCGGCGATCGATCCACGGACCGAAGCGGCGCGGCTCGTGCCCGAGAAAGATGTTCTCGGCCACGCTGCGCTCGGGAATCAGATTGATTTCCTGATAGACCGCGCAGATGCCCGCGCGCTGCGCGGCACGCGGGCTGTCGAACGCGACCGGCGCGCCGTCGACGCGGATCTCGCCCGTATCCGGCCGGTGGAATCCGGTCAGGATCTTGATCAGCGTCGACTTGCCCGCGCCGTTCTCGCCCATCAGCCCGTGCACCTCGCCCGCCCGCAGGGACAACGACACGCCGGCGAGCGCCCGCACGACGCCGAACGTCTTGCCGACATCATGCGTCTCGAGCACGACCGGCCTTTCGCTCGCCGCCGCGCCGGGAAGGTGTCCGTCCATCGCGTGCCTCCCGTTCGCCGTCGGCAATCAGTACACGAGACCCGCGTCGAGCGAATGCTTCGCGTTCGTCTTGTCGTACAGCGCGTCTTCCATGATCTGCTTCTGGGCGACCGGCTGGCCGGCGAACCATGCTTCGAGCGATTTGAACGCGAGCGGGCCGAAACGCGGATTCGTCTCGATGCCGGCCGCCGCGGTACCGTTCGCGATCGCGCCGACGAAATCCTTCGTGCCGTCGATCGACACGATCGTCACGCCCTTCAGCTTGCCCGCCTGCCGCAACGCGGTCATCGCGCCGAGCGCCATGGTGTCGGCCTGCGCATACACCGCGTTCAAGTCGGGATGCGCGAGCAGGATCTGCTCCATCACCTTCTGCGCCTCGGTCGCCGACCAGTTCGCGGTCTGCGATGCGACGATCTTCATGTTCGGATACTTCTTGAGGCCGTCCGCGAAGCCGTCCGTGCGCTGGCTCTCGACCGTGTTGCCGTAGCCGCCCTGGATCTCGGCGACGGTGGCACGCCCGCCCGTGGCATCGGCGAGCGCCTGCGCGGCGCGCTGCCCCTGACGGAAGAAGTCGGAACCGAGGAACGTGATGAAATCCTGGCACGGCGTGCCCGCCGTCTGACGGTCGATCGTCACGACCGGAATGCCTTTCGCGCGCGCTTGAGCGAGCGCGGGCTGCAGGCCGGTCGAATCGTTCGGCGCGACGATCAGCGCCTGCGCGCCCTGGTTGATCATGCTCTGGATATCCGCGACCTGCTTCGCCTGATTCGCGTTCGCATTCGTATACAGCAGCCGCTTGACGCCGACCGCTTTCGCCGCCGCCCGCACGGACGCCGTCTCCGTCGCGCGGAACGGATTCTGCTCGTTCTCCGACTGCGAGAATCCGACCACGAGATCGGTCAGCTTCGCGCCGCCCGGCTTCGGGTTCACGCAAGCCTGCGCGGAACTGGCCCCCACCTTCTGCGCGTTGTCCTGCGCATGCGCGAGCGCGACGCACCCGAGCGTCACCCCCATTGCCACCACGACACGTTGCAGCTTTCCACGGCTTGCCATCATCGTCTCCAGTCATTGTGTGATCGGGCCAGCGTACCCGCGACGCGCAGCATTCGCATCGCGAATTAATATTATTACTCGATAATATTTCCCAACCGAGTCGGGATAATCCCGTACCGCCGCGTCGCCCTGTCAGAGAGGGGCGGGTATCCAGCGCAGCGTCCCCTCCAGCCACTCCCCGGGCGCCAGTACGCAGCCGCCCACCGGGGCGCCCCGATCGTCGGCGTTAAAACAGTCCGTCGTGTTGGTGACGGGCTCGACGCACAGCGCATCGGCGCCGGCGGGCGCGAACACCACCAACTGCTCGAACGGCAGGTCCGCCGACAGCGTCAACTGCCGGCCGCGGTCCGGCCAGATGACCGTCGCCTCGCGGGTCCAGCCGACGAAATTGTTGTCGAGATCGAAAGCGTCGACCGGCATTCCGTCGCGCAATGCGTCGACAGCGGTATGCGCGCCGACGTGGGTCGGCAGCACGTCGCGGTCGGTATGCCACATCGCGGCGACGCTCGCTCTCACGAGCGTTTGCGGTGTGCGCATATAGTACGGATGATGGCCCATTCCGAACGGCATCGGCGAGGTATCCAGATTGCACGCGGAGAGGGTGATCGACAGCGCGCCGCCTTCGAGCCGGATCAACTGCCGCGCCCGGTAGTGAAACGGCCAGTCGCCCTGCCGGTTGCGATCGGGGCGATGCTCGAACTGCAGATCGAGCCAGGCGTCGCCCTGCCCGGCGATCTGCCACGGTCGACGCCAGCCGTGGCCGTGGAGCGCGTGGCGAAACGCATCGTGTGGGCCGGACAGGTCGATCGTGCGCCCGCCGAACGCGAATGTCGCGTCGCGGATCCGATTGCAATAAGGAAACAGCGGAAAGCTCGCCATGCCGAGCGGGTCGCCGCTCGCGAGCGCCGCATCGTCGGCTGGCCTGAACCAGTGCTGCGGGCCGAGAGGACCTTCTTCATAGTAGGCGGCGATCGATCCGCCGATCAACGGCGCGACGCGCACGCGAGCCGCGCCGCTCGCCAGTTCGATCAGACCGGCGTTGCGAGGTATGCCCATGAATCTTCCCGAAACGAGACCGACGACCATGCGGCCGCACCGTTCTCGCACACGGCCCGCGCGTCGTCCGATCACCCGGCGGCCGACGTCCAGCACCCGGCCGCGGGCATGTACGGGAAAGCATGGCATGGGGCATCACGCTCGGTCAATAATATTTATTGATATTATTACTTGATCTTGGGCAATCCTTCGCAACGGAGAGTAATACTTTATTGCCGCTGCACGTTCAGCGGTGTTACCTTCAAACTCGATCCAGCCGATGTGCTGCCCTTTTCGCTCATCCTGCCGGCCTCCGCAGCCCATACCGTGAAACGCTCTACTCAACGTCGCCCCACGATGACCGACATCGCCAAGCTCGCCGGCGTGTCGCAATCCACCGTCTCCCTCGTGCTCAACAACGCAGCGGGCACGAAATTCTCGGACGCCACCCGCGAAAAGGTACTGAAGGTCGCTCACGAACTGGGCTACCGCTTCCTGCCGCGCGAACTGACGATGACCCGCAGCGGCGAGCGTGACCTGATCGTCTACCTGGCCGACGAGATCTCGACGAGCCCGCATCCGGTCGTCAACATCGACGGCGCGCGCGATGCCGCGTACGCGAACGGCAAGGTGCTCGCCGTCTATTCGACGCACGGCAACGTCGACATCGAACGCCAGGTGCTCGATGCGGTGCTCGCGATGCCGAACGTGCTCGGCGTCGTCTATGCCACGGTCTACACACGCAAGGTGACGCTGCCGCCGGAACTTTTGCGCGTGCCCGCCGTGCTGCTCAATTGCTACACGACCGACGGCGGGCTGTCGTCCGTCGTGCCGTCCGAGGTCGCGGGCGGGCATGCGGCCACCGAATACCTGCTGCGCGCCGGCCACCGTCGGATCGGCTACGTCAACGGCGAGCCGTGGCAGGATGCCGCGAAGGACCGCCTCAAGGGCTATCGCACCGCGCTCGCGACGGCCGACATCCCGTTCGCGTCCGAACTCGTGCGCGACGGCGACTGGAGTTCGGGCACGGGCTTCGAGCAGACACTGTCGCTGCTGCGCGAGCCGCAGCCGCCGACCGCGATCTTCTGCGCGAACGACTTGATGGCGCTCGGTGCGATCGAAGCGGTCAAGCATCTCGGGCTGCGCGTGCCCGACGACATCTCAGTGCTCGGCTACGACGATCAGGAAATCGCCCGCCATACCCATCCGCCGCTGTCGACGATCGTACTGCCGAATTACGAACTGGGCCGCTGGGCCGTCGAAATCCTGCTGCAGGAAGAACAGAGCCGCGCGGTCGGCATGCCGGTGCGCCGGCGCGCGATCAAGCTCGACGGACCGCTCGTCGAGCGCGGATCGGTCCGGACCGTCGCGACGGTCACGCAATCGGCAAGCGCGTAAGCCGCTGTCCGCACGGGCAGGCAGGCCTCCGGCAAGGTAATTTTATTAGCCATTCATCAATCGGCCATCTACAGTGATCAGGTCGTTTCTCTCCGTATTTTCTTGAACCGCGATCGGCCGATGCCCCGTTCCCTCGAACGGAAACGTCGGTCGATCGCGCGTCTTTCAGCGCGTCTCGCGCACCCTTCATCGACTCGCCCCCCTAAGCCGGGAAACGCCGCAGCCGGTTCTTCCGAGCCATACTCCCGCCCATCCGGCGCGATCAGGCATGCCATCGGCGGATGAGTCTCTTCAAATGAACCAGGGTTAACACCGCCATAAAATTATTAGTAATAATTTCAAACCATTTCTATACTTGCCACGGCACCGTCCGCCAAGAGCAGGCGCCGGAGGGATACGCGTCAGACCGCGACGCAGCGATACCCCCGCACCCGGAAAGAACGAACAGGCGCGGACCGCCGCGCCACTCGCCCTGCATGTCCGATCGCGCCCGCGCCGCGCACCCGGCTCGGGATCGTCTCGGCCGCATCGAACCATCAGTCGTCCGCCTCTCGTCATTAATACGGAGTCCAGAATGACTATCGCGTCTCGCATCAAACCCGCCGCCCTGGCAATCGTCGTCTTGCTCGCCGCCTGCGGCGGCGATGATTCGTCGACGCCGTCCGCATCGGTGCTGGCCGCCCGCGCATCCGTCGATGCCGCCCCCTCCGGCGCCGCGAGCGGCGGCACCGCCGGCACGGCCGGCGACACGGCAAGCGGCCTGCGCGGCGGCTCGACGCGTTTCCCCAATCAGCCGATCACGCTCGGCCTGCCCGGCCCGACGCCCGCACTACGCGTGTCCGCTCGCGGCATCCCGCCGTCCATCCCTCCCGCACCGCCCGCTCCGACCGATACCCAGACGCTGACGCTCGCCGATTTCGACACCTACGGCCCGGCGTGGACAAGCAGCGGCGCGAACACGATCCAGATCGGCGGCACGAGCCAGGACGGTGCGAAGCTCGTCACGACCACGCAGCACCCCGTCTACGGCCACGCCGCCTACGAGGCGGACATCACCATCGGCGCGGGCGCACCGGGCTCAACCACGGCCAATGCGGGATTCATTGTCCACGTGAGCGGCCCGAGCGTCGGCATCGATGCGCTGACGGGCTATTACGTCGGACTCGATGCCGTCCGGCATGTGGTCCAGGTCGGCCGCGAGCAGAACAACTGGACGGACTTCGTCGATTACCCGGCGGCGTCCGTCGTGCCCGGCAGCACGCATCACCTGAAGGTCGTCACACGCAACAACGCGATCGACGTCTATCTCGACGGCAGCCAGGTCGTCAGCGTCAACGATGCGACGAGCGGGCTGTCGAGCGCGCTTCGCTCCGGTGCGTTCGGCCTGCGCCGCTTCGGCGCCAGCGTGGCCTTCAGTAACGTGACCGTGAGCCGCTACCCGGACGTCGCGCCTCGGACATACGATTTCTCTCGCGTCGTCGGGGCGGTCTACAACCCGTGGGATGCCGTGAACGCAATCGACTTCTGGCAGAACTACAACCCGGCGACCGTCGATCGCGAACTCGGCTACGCACAGACGTACGGGATGAACGCCATCACCGTCTACCTGCACTATCTGAACTGGGTCAACGATCGCGTGGCGTTCCTCGCCAAGTTCGACAGCCTGCTCGAGATCGCCGCGCGCCACGGCCTCAAGGTCGCGCCGATCTTCTACGACGACTGCTGGAATGCGAATCCGGCCTACGGCCCGCAGGCGGCGCCCATTTTCGGCGTGCACAACAGCCGCTGGGTGCAGTCGCCGGGACAGTCGGTGGAGCAGGCGTATCTGCAGCCGATCTCGTCGGCGGCCGCGACGACGTACAAGCAGGACCTGCAGGGCTATATCGCCGATTTCGTGACCGCGCACCGCGACGACCCCCGCATCCTCTATTGGGAACCGATGAACGAGCCGGGCTGCAGCGGCAACGGCGCATTGCAGCCGACGCGCGCGCTGATGATGAACGACGCGCGCATCGCAATCCTGAGCGCGGGTGCGACGCAGCCGATCAACTCGCCGAACGTGCAGGAGCCCGAGGGGGATTACTTCTCCGATTTCCACGCATTCCATCCGTACGCCATCAATGCCGCCACGCCGGACTATTCGCTGCCGCCGAGTCTCCTCGACAGCCTGAACTCCGAGACGTTGCAGCGAGGCTGGCCGGGCGGCCAGGCGGGACAGACGATGGCCGGCGTCGCCGGCACTTATGGCGGCAAAACCGGCTACCTCGTCTGGGAACTGATGATCGGGCGGACCAACACCCGCTTTCACTGGGGGCAGACGGCCGCCGCGCCCGCGACGCTCGAACCGGCGACACCGTTCCAGGGCGTCCTCTACCCTGACGGACACCCGTGGAGCACGGCCGAGGTCCAGGCGCTCGCGGGCGCGTTCAGTTCCCGGTTGAGGGTGCTGAACGTCACGTACTTCAACGACACCGCCTTCACGAAACCGGTGTTCTCGTCGATCACGCCGATGATCGACTTCGACCTGAACGCCGAACGCGGCACCGATACGCCGGATGCGTCAAAAGGCGTGAACGCGACGAACTACGCGATCCGGTGGACCGGCGCGCTCGAGATCCCGAAAGCAGACACCTACGCGTTCATCGTGACGAGCGACAACATGGCGCGCGTGTGGGTCGACGGGCGTCAGGTCGTGGACAAGAAACGGCCGGGCCTCGCGACCGCGACGGGGCGGATCAGGCTCTCGGGGAAGAAGACCGTGCCGATCCGTGTCGAGTACGTGCATGGCAGCGGGCCGGCCAGCATGCATCTGCAGTGGTCGAGCCCCGGGGCGAGCCGCGCGAATCTCGTGCGCGTCGCCGAGCGGCCGTTGACTGATGCGATTGCGCAGCGGTAGGGAGGCAATTTCCGGTGCGAGGCCAGGCCGGTGGGCTCGGTCTCGCGGCGGAGGGAAATGGGGAAGCTTGACGGGGAGTCGTGTGGCGGGCCGGAAGGGCCTGTCATTAATTTCGTGTTCGAGGCATATCATGACGCCAAGGAGTCAATATGCCCCGCAAACCGAAAGCCAAA
>NZ_JAWJWL010000042.1:0-32915 GCF_034721475.1 Burkholderia alba
TCGAAACAACGATCAGGTTAACAGGAACAATCGGAAGTAAACAGCCCCCCAAACGTCATCTTGTTAAGACTTCTTAGTGTGACGCTGTGTCCTGAGTTACAGGGTCAACTCCAGCCAGACGCGAAAGCGCCGTTGGCGCGTCTGGCTTGTCCATATACGCGACATAATTGTGCTTCATCGTCTTCACGAACGACTCGGCCATGCCATTGCTCTATGGCGAACGTCCGGGCGTGGCCAGCGGCTCCAGGCCCAGCTCGCGCGCGAAGCTGCGCGTGCGACGGTCGACGTAGGCCGAGCCGTTGTCCGTCAGCCATTCGATGGGTTGCGCCGCCTGCGTGGCACCGAAGCGCTGCTCGACGGCAGCCAGCATCACGTCTCGCACCACGTCGCCGCTATGCCCACCGGTCGTAGCAACCCAGCTAATCGCCTCCCGGTCGCAGCAATCTAGTGCGAACGTCACGCGCAGCGGCATGCCATCGTCACACCTGAACTCGAAGCCGTCAGAGCACCAGCGAGTATTGCTTCTGTCCACGGTCACGCGACCGTCGTGCCACCGCTTATCTCGCCGCACGCCCGGACGACGCAGCAGCAACTGGTGCTCACCATGACCCGATACACGCGCTTGGCGTTGACGCACGGTGCGCCAGTCTGCTCTCGACTACGGCGCAGCAGCGCCCAGATATGCCGATATCCGTAGGTCGGGAGGTGCGCCACGTGCCCTCGAATTTCCTCGACCAACCCAGCATCGTCAGTCACGCCGGGCACGGCGGCCATCGCGCCAGTCAAACGAGCGAACTCGCTTCACCGCCACGGCAGAGCGCGCCACGCCGAGAACTTCGCAGACCGTCGTCATCGGTCGTCCCCTGGTGGCAAGGGCGAGCGCGTAATCAGGTTTTTTGGACGGCCCCATTCCACGGCTTCTTTCAGGATTTCGACCTCCAGCGTCTTCTTCCCGAGTAGCCGTTGCAGCTCCTTGATTTCCTTGATGGCAGCGGCCAATTCAGATACAGGCACAACGGTTTCGCCTGCCTTCACAGCCGCCAGGCTGCCTTCCTGGTATTGCGTACGCCAGCCGAACACTTGATTGGCGTTGACGCCGTGTCGACGTGCCACGGCCGACACCGATGCTCCCGGCTCCAGCGTTTCCTGCACGATGGCGATTTTTTCCTGCGCCGTGCGGTGACGACGGCGCTCCGGCTCGGTCAGCATTTCGATGCTTTCCACGTAATGACTAGGCTTACTGATAGGCACAAGACTATCCCTTATTGTAAGAGAGCCCTCGTGTCCTCAGATACGTGGGGCCGCTCTATCGACCGACGGGCATCACAGACGGGAGCGCGGCACATTTCGCATGCACCATCAATGCTTCGCGTTACACGGACACCATGCGGATACGGCATGGTGGAATAGAGAGTCACCCGTTGACTTGGAGGGCCCTCTCGTGAAACTCGGCACCGAATCCAATCACTCTTATGTTCACACGTCGCTGACATCGGACACTTCGTCGAAATGCAGCGCCGATATATCTGGCGCCTCCGACTCGATAACACTCGCAAAAATAAAAAATCCTAATCCGCAAGAGGCTATATTCTCTGAGCTGAAATCCAATGGCACATACTCAAACCGCGATGTCGATCGGTGCTGTTTTGATATCCCAAATAAAGGTAAAACGCACACATCGGAGCACGTTATTGCTTTCGCCGTGCTGAAAGGTCCTAAGGGCCCGTCGCGTAATCCTGAGGACCCGGCTCGAAAAGAAGAGAAAGAAGCTGCAAGAAAAATAGAGAACAAAGGACTCGCTTATTACGAACGACGCGAAGACCATGAAAACCACGCAGGAACCGGGGTGTGGCCCTCTAAGCGCAAATTTAAGGGAAATTTTTTAGATAAATTCGACAAGAGTAAATATAGTGGTTTCAAATCTAGCGAGAATTTCTTAAACTCCCAACGTACCGCACTGTTCGATCCAGAGACCGTAAAATGCACCAATTTGTCGAATGCAATTCAGCTCAATCAGCTTGGGTATGCGCATCAATATGCCGCGCAGAATCGGCAGAGCGAAAGTTTCGACAAACAAGACAACGAAAATCATCAAGCGAATTCTAGCTACGACAACATGATTGAGCAAAATCCGGAATTCATAGCGAAGGATGATAAAGGACAAAGCGATGTAAAATTCAAGATGACACCGCAGGAGCAAGCTGAGGTTTATCTGGCGAGACGCGTAGCACAGACGGGGCGATATCCGATTGTGGAAGAAGAGAAGGATGCGAAACGTCGCTTCTCGGTAAAATAGTTGACGACACGAACTGCAGTCCGATGCAGTATGCATCGGACTGCATACACCTGACCGAAGAGGAAAATGCGACACCATTGGTCAATTTTTAGGTTGATTACAGTGTGACGCGATAGTTTCAAATGCAGACATTGGACGCCCCGGTTTCGCCGATCGATACCGGGGCACGGTATTCGGCATTGTCACGTTGAGGAGATGGTCGGTAGCGTAGGATGTCGAAATGAAAAAGCAATCGCTCTATCGCGGACATCGATTCCCGGCGGCCATTATCAGTCAGGTCGTGCGTGGGTATTTCCGCTTCCAGCTGAGCCTGCGTGATATCGAGGAGTGGCTGTTCGGGCGCCGCGTGATCGTCAGCCATGAGACGATCCGCCGCTGGTGCGACAAGTTCGGTACGGGGTTCGCCCATCGCGTCAAGGCCGCCCGGCGCAAGCCAGGCAGCACCTGGCATCTCGACGAGATGGGGGTGTCGCTGCGCGGCGAGCCCTATCTGCTGTGGCGCGCCGTCGACGAACATGGTGCCGAACTCGATGTGCTGTTGCAGAAGCGTCGCGACAAAGTCGCCGCCAAACGTTTCCTCCTGCGAGTGCTGCGCGCCTGCCCGGCACCGCGCATGATCGTCACCGATCAGCTACGCAGCTATCCGGCGTCCAAGGCCGACATTCCGGAACTCGCGAGGGTGAAGCATGTATTTGTCAAAACCGCAGCGCGCGTGAACAACCGCGTCGAGAACAGTCATCAGCCTACCCGCGAACGCGAGCGTCGCATGCGTGGGTTTCGAGATCCGCAGCGCACGCAGGTATTCTTGTCGTGCTTCGGCCCAATTCGGCAACGCTTCGCGCTCAAACGTCATGTGCTACGCGCGTCGCTCTATCGCAAGCAGCTCGCGACGCAGTTCGAAACCTGGCAACTTTTCACTGGCATGACCGGTAATCCCCCCGTTTTCCACGGGGTTCAGAAGTAGAAACTAAGCGGCCATTGCCAACCGCTGCTTTGGCATAAATTCGCCCAGGGCCATGTTCGGGCGGTCGTGATTGTAAGTCCACATCCAATCGGTCGCGAAGCGCTGCACGTGGTCCAAGTCTTCCCAGTGGTACTGCGACAGCCATTCGTACCGCACGGTCCGGTTGAATCGTTAGACATACGCATTTTGCTGCAGCTTGCCCGGCTGGATGTAGTCGAGCCTGATGCCGTACTGTCGGGCCCATTCGATGATTGCTGCGCTCAGGTACTCGGGCCCGTTATCGCACCGAATCGCCTTGGGTCTGCCGCGCCATCCGATGATCTGCCGCAACGCACGGATCACGCGTTCCGATGGCAATGAGAAGTCGATCTCGATGCCGAGTGCCTCGCGATTGAAGTCGTCGCTCACATTGAACAGCCGGATGCTGCGTCCGTCGGCCAGTTGGTCGTGCATGAAGTCCGTCGACCAGACCTGGTTGACGGCGCACGGCACCGCCAGCGGCTCCGGTACCTGCCTGACCAGCCGCTTGCGCGGCTTGATCCGCAGGTTCAGTTCCAGTTCGCGATAGATCCGGTACACGCGCTTGTGATTCCAGCAGAAGCCCTTCACGTTGCGCAGGTACAGGAAGCACAACCCGAAGCCCCGGTTCCGATGGTTGTCCGTCAGGCGCAGCAGCCAGTTTGCAATCTCGTCGTTCTCGGCACTGCGCCGACTGACGTACCGATAACAGGCCTGGCTGATCCCAAATGCCTCGCATGCCAGTCGGATCGAAATGCCCCGGCTGGACACCGCATGCATGGCCATCTCACGCCGGCAAGATGGCCTCAGTCTTTTTTGCGAGGGCCTCCGCCACGATCTCGGCCTTGATCTTCTCCTCGACGTACATCTTGCGCAACCGAGCATTCTCGGCCTCCAATTCCTTCATCCGCGCGATCAGCGAGACGTCCATGCCGCCGTACTTCGAGCGCCATTTGTAGAACGTCGCCGTGCTGATGCCCAGTTCCCGGCACAGGTCCGGCACCGACAGCCCCGATTCCACGCGCTTGAGCGCGTCCATGATCTGGCTGTCCGTGAATCTCGATTTCTTCATGCTGTAGAACTCCCTCAACGAGAAAATTCTACTCCTGATCACACCGGTTTTTGGGAGGGATTACCGGGTGTCTTCCATCGCATAGGAACGTTCTACAACACTATTCGCCAGCACGGCTCCGCTGGCGATCTGTCACTTTTAGAGTTGGGCGTCGCTATGGGCTAAGCGGCTCGTGCGTGTCTACGAATCTCCGGCCGCCCCAGACAGCTTGTTTTGACTCAAATAGCTTGTCTATTTGTCTCAAAAAGCGATGTGATGCAATTAAAAGCGAAATTGCACGGCTGTGCGGGGTTACGCTATCCCAAACATTGGAGTTCAGAGTTTACAGAAATCTCATCTATTTTGGGGGCAGTGAATGGTTTTCTTGCGAGAAGCATTCAAATTGACGATTGGTTCGAAGATATAGACTTCCCTGCCTGTTTGCATTGGAATTCGACATGTTTTCTTCTTTATATTTCCCATTGGTTGCTTATTTGGGGGCGTCAGAGTTTGTAGCCGAGCATGAGCGTTTTGGGATACTCCTTTTCAAGGGCGAGATTGTTACTGCTCGCCAGGTCGCAAGCCGCTGGGCCGATGTTCCAGATAACACGCTAAGCTTGCAATTGCACGCAGACATGCAGCTTGTAACAGGCAACGGAACGGAGGCCGAGGAGGCGTATCGCGCCGTCCAGCGGTTAAGGAGAAGTAGGTCTCGGCAAGAAATGCGCGTCGAGTCCTGCCGGAATGCTGCGTGGCAAGCGCTCTTTCGCCATCGCCTCAATACCGCGCTTGCCTGTTTCGGTCGAGCAGCGGACGAGAGTGACGTGTCGCCTGATCGAATGCTTGAAGTGCGTGTTGGTATCGTATTCGTGCTTCATGAATTGGGGCGAATTTCCGAGGCACTCGCGGAATTGGAAGAACTGTTCGTGTTGGCCGATCATGCGTCGGCGTGTACAGTGGTAGCGTGGCAAGAGTTGCTCACGGTTCTAAAATTCGATATCTCAGCGCAATTTGAATTGCGCTCGTCGGCGGCGCTTCAGGACCATGTTTACTGGCAATCCAGCGCAATGCACGCCCATCCGGTGCATGCCATGCCACTCGTTCACGCGAATAGTGGCCAGCGCCATATCGGTAGTACATGCGTTCGAATTCCTCTGCTGCGTCTTCGTGCCGATTACCTGGACCAAGTAAGTAATGCGACTGGTACTGAATGGCAAGCGATCGACGGGCTCCTGAAGCATGTGAACTGGGCTCGAGTTCAGAGCTTGAATGAATACCAGAGAACGCTGCGACTCGAGGTTGCGCTTGCGATGCTGACTCGTGATGCAGTACAGGCCGTGGAAGTGATTCTTGAGCCTCTGTCCAGCGGCCAGATGGGCGTTTCGGGACATCAGCAGATTGAGTACTTGTACTGTGTCGCGAAAACTCTGCAGATGCAGGGGAGACTGCAGGAGGCGCAGCAGGTCTACAGCCGATATGCGTTGATGTCGATGGGAAGTGTGCGCGAAGCCCTATCGTCCCGAGTGCCATTTATTGAGCGTAAGGTTCGCGAGATGGCGCAACTCGATGACATTGGGGCTCGGCTTCCTGCCCGCTATCGACGAGCATACAACTTCCTACTCGAAAACCTCGAACATGCAGATCTGTCCGTCAGCGATATCGCAGCCGAGATCGGTGTGACCGAGCGTGCATTGCAGGGCGCATTCAAGCAATTTCTCAACATGTCTCCGACCGAGCTTGTTCGTCACCTGCGCATGGAGCGCATTCGTTCGGAACTCGTTGACAGCGTGGACTCTAACGGAAAAATCCTTGCGATTGGGAACCGTTGGGGCGTGCTGGATCGGTCGGTAATGACCAAGACTTACCGAAAACACTTCGACGAAGCGCCGTCTCGTACACGTAAATAACAGCAATACTAAATAAATTAATCTTATAAGAAGGACGCAAATAACGATGGGATCGAGGACGATATTTCTCGCGGTGTGCGCTGTGTGGGTGATCGGAACGGGAATCATGGGATCGGCGTATGCGGACACGGTGCGCTGGCGTAGTAGCGCCGCACATGTGACAGCCGAGGGCAAGGATCTTAAGGACGTATTGCGTGACCTGCTCGCGAGCCAGGGCGTGACCGCATCAATTGCCGACAATGTCCAGGGCACCGTGACCGGACGCTTTGATATGCCGCCGCAACGTATCCTCGATACGCTTGCCGCGACGTTTGGTTTCGTGTGGTTCTACGACGGCAGCGTGATGTCGATCAGTAACGCGAACGACACCACTCGGCAAATTCTCCGGCTCGATAACGCGTCGATTAGTGATCTCAATGCCACTTTGCATAGCATGCGACTCGACGACAAGCGCTTTCCGTTGACCTATGACAGCAGTGCACGGACAGTGATCATCAGTGGTCCACCGCAGTATGTGCAGATGGTAGCTGGCGTCGCGAAGCATCTTGACGAGAGTATGCAGCGTTCGAATGGCACCGTGGTGCGCGCGTTCAAGTTGAGTAGTGCTTGGGCAGCCGACCACAATGTCCAGCTCGAAGGTAAGAATGTCGTCGTGCCGGGCGTCGCGACGATCGTATCCAATCTCTACCACCCGTCTCCGGCCGGCACGACAGGCGCTAAACCAGTATCGATGATTGGCGGCATGCAGCGCCTGTCGACGATGCCTGATGCGAGCGGTGGCACCTCGGGCGGTACGCCGATGATGCCGCCACTGCCGCTGGGTATGGCAGGAGGCGACGCTCCTCGTAGTTTGATCAGCGGGCTATTCGGCGGAGTTCAATCAAGCGGCGGTAAGAGTGGAGCAGTGACAGACGGGACGCAGAGTGGCGTGGCGACAGATACTGGACAGGGCGATCAGAACCTGCCCGTCGTGGAGGCCGATCCGACAACCAACTCGGTGCTGATCCGCGACACGCCACAGCGCATTGGACTCTATGCACCGTTGATCGAGCAATTAGATACGCGTCCAAATCTGATAGAGATTGAGGCGCACATTATCGAGATAAACAGCGACCTGCTCCGACAGATTGGCGTGGACTGGCGTGCACACAATAGTCACGTCGACCTGCAGACTGGCTCCGGCGGGCTCCAGCAGAATGGCTACAACGGCAACATCAGTCCGAACTTCGGCGTGACGAAGTTGTCCGATGGCATCACGTCCGTCGCGGCAACGCCGGTCGGAGGCGCGATCACGGCAGTGCTCGGCAACGCGGGGCGCTATCTGCTCGCGCGGATCACGGCGATGGAATCGACGTCAGAAGTCAGAATCGAGGCGAGTCCCAAAGTCGCGACACTCGACAATATCGAAGCGGTGATGGACAACAAGACGCGCTTCTTCGTACCTGTTCAGGGCTATACATCCGGCGACCTTTATTCGGTGTCGACTGGCGTGTCGCTGAGGGTTCTGCCGATGGTCGTGCAGGACAATGGAGCGACGCGGATCAAGCTAGACGTGCATATTGAGGATGGTCAGCTGCTCGGTCACGAATATGATGTGCTGGGGGTGCCGTCGATCACGAGCAGCGAGATCAACACGCAAGCGTTTGTCGGCGAGGGCGAGAGCTTGCTGATCGCTGGTTACAGCACTGACAGCGATTCGAATAGTGTTGCACGGGTGCCTTGGTTGTCGAAGATTCCATTGGTCGGTGCATTATTTAGGAATACAGATCAATCTCACAAGCACATGGAGCGTGTATTTCTGATAACGCCACGGATTATCGCCTACTAAATAATCTTGCGCGATGAATATTGATCGGAAGTGCAGCTCTGAGCATTTATGAACAACGAATTGAACGATGTCAAACCATGTGGATGGGAGGTGAATCAGATCAAAGTACGATTAATTATTAACAAAACGGAATGAATTCGTTTTTGAACATCTTTGTTCGTGCGTGACGGATTTTGAAAAATTTAAAATCCTACTATGCGTAGCTATATGACTGTCCCTTTCCTCTTCGACCGGGAGCGTCCCGATGAATACACCTGTCACGTCGAATCACGTGTCTCTGCCCGCAGAAGTAGGCGGGGTTGCTGAATCGTCCCTACAAGGTAGCGAAAACATATCTAGAGCAGAAGGGAGTGCAGATCAATCAATGTACCAGGCAGTTGTCAGCGTTGCACAAGGTGCATTGGGTCGGTTATCCGGGAAATTCTCGACGATAGGCGTATCGTCACAAGTTTTGAAGGAGCCATCGTCTGGTTTCGCGGAAGGTCCAGCCGTGGATGGTGGTGTGGGTTCCCCCTCAATTTCGCCGACGGTGATTTTCGTTCATGGCATGCCGATGCAAATTGGTGCGTCACTCCCGGAGCATGGTCTAGGCACACCGCGTGCAGAGGGTAATGGTCCGCTTCCGTCGGGAACGGACGCGCCAAACAAGGGCGACTCTGCCGGAAGTACTGATCTCGAACAGGGTATGACGTCACTCCAGCAGAAGGATCCGACGCTATTTGCCAAAACGATAAAAGACGCAAAGAGTGGTAACGGAAATGAATTGGTCAAGGATGAGCTTCAGGCCTACAAGGAAGGGGCGTTTACAAAGCAGCAGGCGGTCGCGGCAGTCTCCGGGGCGCAAAAACTTGCCAATGATAACGGCGGTGGGAAAATCAATGGTGCAATCAGAAACGAAGCTAAAGAAGCGCTAGGTGGAAGCTATATTAAAGGTGGACAAACACGTGCCGGTCATGCAATTTTGAAGGCATTTGAAAGCTTTACGCCAATCGGGGCAGTTGTCAAAGGTGTTCAAGATAAAACTTCAAAAAAACCGGAAGACATTCTCACTGCGGCGCAACCGGCGTTGCAACATGGAACGCAGCAGGCGATGCAGGATATGGTCGACGCCGATCCCGAACTTGCTCAGAAGTTTCAGTCGGATGCGGCCAAGGGCGATGGAAATGCAATGGTCGACGACATGATTGCGTTGAAGAATGAAGAAAGTGGCGGTCGCGCTCCAAATAAGTTTAGCGACCAAGATGCGCAGTTACTTGGTAGCCAGGTAGGTAGTTTCGGCAAGGGCAAGGTTAGCAGCCAAGAGGATCAGGCGTTTTCTCAAGCGTTTGGAACGGACACGTTATATCGTGGTTCGTCGCGAGGTGCGAAGGGATTTGATAAATTTGAAAATACGGTGGGAAGCGTAATGCAGAGCGTAGTTTCTCCAGTGACATCGACTGTGGTGGGAGTGAACGATCTGCTACACGGAAATTTAGGTGGTTTTCTTTCAGAGGTAGGTCACGTGCTTCAAGGAGTGGCCCAGGACGCAACCATGTTTCTTGCTCCGGAAGCCGCTCCCGAATTGATGGCAAGTGAAATTGCGGCGCGTGGTGGAGTTGATGCTGCAGGCTCGGCTATCGATGGTATTTCATTGAGTAGAGATTTAAACTTGGCTGCCACGATAGGAAATTACTCAAACGATGCGGGCAATTTAATGAATATTGCTGGCGTTGGTGATCCCCAATCGAACTCATAATTTGAGTCGTTGGTGTTGACGCTGCCAGGGTCTGATGAGACTTGAATTTCATTATCGATGTTGTACCTCGTGAGTTTTGTTTGCTGAAATTCATCCAAGGACTTGGTTAATTCTCGTCGCGGATAATTGGAATTGAGATATGTCATCAAAATTTTCAGTTGATCGTAGTAATTGTTCGATGCCCGTTGATAGAGTCGGAAGTGGCGAGCCTTCGTCAACCAGCATGCGAAGTGTCCCGTCTATCGATGCTGGTCATTTTTCGTCAAAGATTAAAGAGCATATTGACGCTGAAGACTTCCGCCGGCAGCACAAACATAGTGCCAGTTCGAATCGAGATGATAGATGTCATACCGATTGTACGAATTCCGTAAGGAGCAGGGATGGCTTAAACCATCCGAAGGAAGATAAGCATCGTCATCGGCATCAAACCTCCAATGCCGCCAATCATATGGTGGCCCCCAGGTCGGCTGAATTATCCCCAGCAGCCAGTTCAAATGTAGGGCCTATGGCGAATAGCTCATTTAATGTCGGAGAAAACTCAGCCCTTCAGCAATGGTCGCCTGATATTCAGAAGGCAGCAAATCTTACCCATCTTGACCCAAATTTAATTGGTGCACAGATATGGGCGGAATCACGGGGCGATGGTAGTTCGAAGGAAGACAGCAGAAATATGGATGGAACCACCGATCGAAGCCTGATGCAAATCAGTGATGAACGATGGCAGCGCGATGTAATTCCAACATTGAGCGCACAAGACAAGGCAAATATCAAGGCCGCAACAGGAAAAGAACCGTCGCAACTTAGTATGTCCGATCCTCACGACAATGTAGTCGCCGGGGCGTTTGAGTTGCGATCCCATATCGTAGATAGCGGGGGGAGCGCCGACCATCCTATGGCAAACGGCGCAGCGTTGCAGAAGGGCTTGGCTGCCTATCGGGGTGTCGGGGATGGAAAAGACATGCAGTATGCTCGTCAAGTTATCGGTGATGAGAATAACTTGGAAGTGGGTAGAAAATTGGACGATAACGAGGAACTATAGTAACAAGTCATTTTTTTAGGTTTCACATATTTTTAAGTGATGCTTTTTTTGTATTCGATGTCTGTGTTGTTGCGTGACTTGTATGGTTGGGATGTATTTTCTGTTAACAAAGGAGAGTGTTATGGGTATCGTAAATTCGGTGACTACTGGTGCAAACATTGGAGGCATGTTGGCGGGGGGGGCGAATACAGCGGGCGGTACGGCGCAGGTACTTGGCGACATTAGTTCGCAAACGAATTCGCAATCACTCATTATGGAAGCTACGGCAAAAGCTCAAACACAGATGGCAATGGAGAATGCCAAAGTGAATGCGGCATCGGCCGTTGCAAACTCGATTACGTCTGCGACGAGTGGTCTGAAGGATATTGCTAAAAATCAATGATGTAAATGTGGGAGGGGGCTGAGAACTCCCTCCCTTGACAGAGGGTATGTTTAATTTTGAAGTGTAAAAAATTTAATATGAATTGGTGATTTTTTATTAAATTGGAATGGACGATAAAATTAAAAATTCATGACTCTGAAAATCATGATGCTCGCGGATAATGGAGTCGATATCTATCAGAGTGCCGCGTGGAGTAAAAAATGTGGCGCTACGCCCGCAACCAGAGAAAATTTCCAGACGCGATGCCGTCGAACATCTCGTCACTGGTCTCGATGATATTCTGCCGCCAATAGTGGCCGTGATTGGCGTAGTGGACCAACAAGTCAGCAAGTTCTTCGCCGCCAAAATCCGGATCAAAAGGAAGTCGCAGGACGAGAACAATGGAGCTTGTTTCCAATTCCAGGCCGAGTTGAGCTTGATCTTGCGCATAGATTAGCAAATTCGCTTCTAGCATTAGCCTGAAAATATGCAGGGTACGGCCTGCCGTGATGGTGCCGAAGTGAAAGTTCGCATAGATTGCACCTTGGTCATGATCGAAGTGTTCCAGACGTACGCCAAAGCCCTCGACTTCAATCAATCCGGTTTCCTGAATGTATTCTGTGTCGTGAAGGCCGACGACTGAGCAGAATTGAGCAACAAGTTTAAGGTAGCAAGGATTTTTCATGTGCGTCAATCTGCAGGTGTTGAAGTCGCAACCAGCGTAGCAACTCCCGCAAGATTGCGCGACTAGACGCGACCGTTGCTCCACCGGAAGAGTCGCTTCGGCTTACAAATCGCATCGCTAGATTATTGCGATGCAGTTGATCGAAGTGTCCATTGTGACGACTTTGTTCGTCTAGACGGGTAGGGCGATGCTCTTCGATTCTGATATTGCACTTCCTATGGGATCTACGACGGTGGCGCATCTCGAAAAGAGATGGCAACGCCGGCGCGCCGTTCTTGATCGATCATAGCGCTGTATCCTGTTCCGGACTGGAGCGGTGGACGCTACATACGCCTGATCTGGTCGATTATGCGGGATGCTGCAAGCAGGCCTCGGTAAAGCGTCGCGATGTTTCGGATATCGACATTGGAAGTAGGTGTGATGTGGTTCACGTTTTCGGCGATCTCGGCGAGCGCGCTCTGAATCTTCACGATGATGGGCGCTGCGTCCGGATTCTTGAGGATCGCGGAAAGGTTGTCGAACTGCTGGGCGTAGGGCGTGATGGGCTCGTACATGTCGGGTGTCCTGTCGAGATCGGTGGAAAATCAGTGGGCTGGTGTGGTCGGGCGGGACACAGCCCGCACCTGCTCGGCGCTGCGTGCGATCGTACTGCTGTCGACGGAAGGCACCGCAGCATCGGAGGCGATCAGCACATCGGATGCCGGTGCAGGATCCACGGGCACCTCTGAGACGTAGATGTGTTTGATGCCGTCAAGTGTCTGTGTGTACTGCACCGTGTCGGACGACACGATCTCCGAGTATTGCTCGGTAACTAAGGGGACGCGGTCGGGATTCTCGACCACCTGAACGACAAGCCGTCGGATGTTTGAGCTGAGGTCGGCGCGTATGCGCGTCACCGCCTTGTCGAGTGTGTCCTTGCTGTCGACGCTACCGGTAATCGAGAATTCGCCGTTACCCAAGTACTTGACGCGCACGCCAGCGATGCCGAGCGAATCCTCTATGCTGTGCACTACGTTTTGGGCGACGTCGTAGCTGCGCACGATGTCCTTCGATGAAATCTTGTCTAACGTCGAGCGGACGAATTGATCGTCGGACAAGTTTGCGACCATGCCCGTTACCACGCTGGTGTTACCGACCGAGTGCACCTGTAGCTCGCGCATGTGTGCTGCCGCGAGTGCATCCTGGATCCGCGTGGTCCGGTAGTCGGCGCTATGTCGCAGAGCGGCCTCGCTATCGGGCGCCGTGGTAAGCAGCACGATCGTGCCGGCGGCGAGGCCAAGCGCAATGCAGGCGGCGAGCGCGCCATAGTAGCGGCGACGCTTGCGCCGGTCGGCGTCGGCCCGTGCATCGGCCGGTCCGGTCAGCAGCGTTGACAGCAGGTCGAGATCCGATGGCCACGGCGTATCGTCGGGTCCGACGCACAGAATCGTGTCGCCGAACCGGATCGGTACAAAGTCGATCAGTATCACCATGTCGTCCGGGGTCGGCGCTGCCGCGAATGTTTCTGCAGGATCGCCAAGTTGCGTATCCATGCGCGTCACGGCACGGACGACGCCCGTTGGATCGACGTCGAGGGTCACGTCCGCGCCGGTCCAATCCGTTAACCGGATATCAGCGTTGGCATCGCCATGAAGTCGATGCTGTCCTGGCGCGAGCTGCAGCATCGCGCCAGCGTGAAATCCCGTCAGTATGCGTAACTGTTTCATGACCGAGGTGTTCTATAGATATCAGGTCCGGTTGTAGAATCGGCGGTGCCACCTGCGGGTCGTCCGTCTCGCTGTCTATGTAGAGCTAAAAATGTAGCGCCGACCCGCGATGCGAAGACTTCGCGGGGCCAACGAAGCATTCGCTCGGCGCCGTTTCACTACGGCTCGCGGCGTAGCGCACGCAATGTATGCAGTGCGATGGCACGCTGGCGTGAGGTCCGATGACGGTCGAACTGGCGCAGCAACAAGCCGACCAGCAGGTTGAAGTCGCGCGCCGCATCGGATAATGTTGCTGTATCGTCCACCGAGCTTGACCGCGATGACGCGTGCGTGCGCAGGGTGTTGATGTCGGCTTCGGGTAGCATCGTGCCGGCTTGCTGTATGCCCAGCCATCGTGTCGACCAAGCATGCACGCGTGCGGTGAGCTCGGTCCCCTGTTGCTCAGTCAATTCGCTCTGCAACGCGAGCAGTTCGCGAGTGCAGGCTTCACGTAGCGAATTTGGATCTGTGCTACGGGATGCCGTGGCCGGTGATTCCGTCGGCAACGGGGGGGTGATTGGAGCGGCCGCCGCATGACGACGGCCGCTCTTAAAAGCGACGGTAGTCGGCTCAGCGTCGTTTGCATCGTCTCGGTCGCCGCCGTGATTGCCACGCCCGCCACCGTGCCCACCGTGGTGCTCTTGCATGTCGCCCGGCACGTCGAATTCAGGCAGGCCATCGACGTCGTTGGAGCTGTCCGCGCCGTCGGTCTCGCCGGAGCCTTGCTTGCCGCGCCCGAGGCGGCGCCGGCGCGCAAGCTGGGCCAGCATTTTTCTCGTGCGTTGCGTTTGCGCAGTGCTATGTTGCGCAGGCGGGCCGCCGTACGCGAAACGTGTGCTTCGATACAGCGTCGCGAATTGTCCATTGGGCCCCGCGCGCAGCGGCTTCGGGTTCTTCTTGTGCGCGGCTACGGCCGCTTGTTGTGCGTTCGCTGCAGAATGCGATGCAATGCGTTTCATATTAACCTCGCTTCAAGTGGGAAACGCCGTGCGCATCATTTCGTTTGCGAAATGCAGGACCGCCGCGCAGGATAGCGGTGCAACAATCACGAGCACGACTGTTACTGCGACCAACTTGATCGCGAAAGGTAGCGACTGGTCCTGCAATGATGTGATCGCCTGGACAAAAGACACGATGAGTCCAACTGCTGCGGCTGCGATCACGACAGGCAGCGACACGGTCAGGCACAACAGCATGCCCTGGGTTGCGGCGTGAACCAGTGAATCGACGTCCATGGCGACTCCGATTACTTGTAGGTCAGCACGAGGCCGTGAATCAGCGCCGACCATCCGTCCATCACGACGAACAGAAGCAGCTTGCACGGGATCGCTACGTTGGTTGGCGACACCTGGTTGAGTCCCATTGACAGCAGTACGTTGGCGATGATCAGATCGATTACGATGAAAGTTACGTAAAGCAGGAAACCAATCTTGAACGCATCAGTCAGCTCCGTCAGCGTGAATGCAGGCGCCAGCACGATCAGATCGTTCTCGTGTAGCGACTGTGCTTCCGCCTTAGGCCATACGATAGCCGCCGAACGCATAAAGAAGCGCTTTTCCCGCTCCTGCGTATGCTTGATGAGAAACTGGCGAAACGGCTCGCGCGCGGCGTCGGCTGCCTGGATCACGGCCTGCGACGATTGCGGGGAGATCGTTTGGCCGCTCAGCGTTTTCGCGGCCGTCATGCCGACGGGTGCCATCACGTACACCGATACCAGGATCGCGATGCCGTTCAGCACCATGTTGGGCGGTACCTGCTGCACACCTAGCGCATTGCGCAGCAGGCCGAGCACGATGACCACTTTCGCATACGACGTCACGACCATCGCGAAAAATGGCAATAAGCCGATCGCGACGACGATTAGCAGCAGGCCGGACAGGTCACTGTATTGAATCATGCTCGTGCGCCATGCGGAGAATGCGAATACCGACGTGCTCGCCGATACCGACCAGCTCGCCATAGCCAATCGTCTGGCCGTGCGCAACCAGTTTGAGCGTTAGATCCGCGATCGCGGTCGGCAACTCGATCACGTAGCCGGGCGAGAGCGACGATACTTCGTCGATCGTCAATGCCACGGTATCGACGATGAACTGCACGGGTAGCTCGAGTTCGCCGACTTCGACGGCGCGTTTGTCGTCCGGAGTGCCCGGATCGGCCTCTTGCACACCAGGCAGAATGCTTTCCGTCATCACAGGTTCCTTCAACAAGGTGATCATTCGGGGTTGCATGGCCACAGCGACGCGACAGCGCGCCAGGCCTGCACTGCCCCATGTGGCGAACGCAACGGGTCGCGACGTGGCATCTCGCCTCCCGTCTGCGCTACGCAGCCACGTCACGTCAAACGACGGATCGAGTGCGCGCATTAGAATGTCGCCGCTGCGTAGGCTCTGCAGTGTATTGATCGATAGCGGCCTTGTGCCGAGTACTAGACTGCCCGGCAGGCGTAGCGACGCGTCGAACCGCGCAGCCCGCGCTGTTCGAAACAGGTACTCGTCCAGCCACTCGATGCAGTGGCCCGGCAGCCGTACGCATACGTCATGTTGTTTCCCGCGCAGTTCGATCGAGAGCGCGACGGTCACGTTTCCGGGAGGCGAGGCTGGCAACCCGCCGCGCCGAACTGCTGCGATCTGCGCGCCTGTCAGGGCGAGTGAGTCGAGACATTGCAGTAGTGGCGCGCACAAGACATTCGCGACAGCATTGCGCAGAGTCAATTCTGGGCTCGTCCGCGGGTCGGCGGACTGTGCCTGGGGAGATACGCAGACCGACAGCGCAGGATAGTGTTCAAGATCGAGCGACAAATAAGCGGTTGCTGGGCCGATCGGTGTGTCGATCCGCAATTCCGCGATTGCCGGATCGGAATGTTCGGGTGTACCGGTCACGAAACTGCAGCGGAGTCCGCTCACGCCGAGCATGTTTAGAAGGCATACCCGAAGGCGTGCGTCGAACAGCCGCCGCGACACATGTGCGCTCACCGCGTCGAACGCTGGGAGCGTCAACGGCACGGCGAGCACCCCGCCATCGGGAATGATTGAATGCCGAATCAGTTTCAACCCTTGTCGAGAAATGCTGACATTTGCTTGAGCACGCCGCATAGCCGGGCGTGACGCTCGGGACCAGCTACCAGACCGTGATGCGGACGACCTTCGACTGCCCCCAGACACGCAGTATCGAGTCGAGATCGCGTTCAAGGGCCGTGCTATGGGTTAAGAGTAACTGTCTTGCGTCGCAGTCCTGTGTGTCGAACCGAAGCTGCAGGTCGAAATGCGAAAGCGTCATATGCAATTCGGTGGATGCCAGGATTCGCTCGCTCAGCACGATATGCGCTTCCCACGGTCCGCCGGCTGCGACGGCGGCATTGCCGCAGAACGCAGTGATGTCGCGCGAGAGCGCGCCAAGCAGGCTCAGATGATCGCGTTGTTCCCGCAGCGCAGCCGCCGCGATCGGCGTGGCCGTATTCGATATCCGCGTAGAGATCGCGCGGCATTCGGCCAGCTCGGCGGGTGTCGGCCCGGCGTCGGGCGAAGGCGTGTCGCGTTCGTTCGAGATCAGCCGATAGTCTTCGGGCTTTGCGGAAGGGGGATCGGATTCGGTGGACCGACTGTCTGACGGACACAATGTTGGTTGCGCCCCGGACATTGGGCGCACCACCGTGCGGCGAGCCGCCAGCAGCACTGCGTAGTCAAACCGCCGTACGCCGCGCGCGGGTGATGGATCCGCGTCGGCCGGGGCTGGCAGCGAGCGAACTTCGCGGGTGTCAATGCGTGTCACGGTGGCGCGGGCGTCAGATGATGATCCGGCCGATCGGGTGCAGGTCGACGTGTTCGCCCAGTTCCTGGTACGAGTACACGGGCAGCCAGCTGAGTTTCGTCTCGATCATTCGGCGCACATAGCGGCGAATGTCCATCGACGTAACGAGTGCGACGCCGTCTGTCGGCTCCGGACCGACGACTGCTTGGATTTTCTCGATCAACAGGCTGATCTCGTCAGGCGCAAGCGCTAGGAAATTGCCTGTTGGGGTCTGCTTGATTGCCTGCCGGATGTGCTGTTCGATCGGCAGGTCGAACAGCACGGCGGGCAGTGTGCGCTTGCCGCGTGTCGCGCGATGTGCGAGAAGGCGCGACAAGTCGCCGCGTACATACTCGGTCAGCATCAGCATGTCCTTTTCCTTCGGTCCCCATGTAATGAGGCTTTCCATGATGGTGCGGACGTTGCGAATCGAGATCTGTTCTTCCAGCAGGCGCCGCAACACGTCGGCAATCCGTTGCGGCGGAAGCACTTTCTGAACTTCTGCGACGAGTCCTGGGTGATCGTCGCCGAGTTGCTCCAGGATCCACTGTACCTCTTGGATGCCCAGGAACTGAGTCGCGTGGTGGCGCATCAGCGCGACCGAAGCGTGTGCAATAACTTGTTCAGGGCCCCACGTCGGGATACGCGCAGGTACTTCGCTGCTGTGAACCCACAAGGTCGGTCGTCCGCCAGGGGCGATTGGCGCGCGGGACTTGCCCTTCGCGACCAGAGCTTCGCGTTGTCGGAGGTCGTCGTCTGACAGCGGCGCCGCTGCCACGACGCGCTCGAGCACTGGTAACATGACAAGTTCGATCGGTAGCTCAATCAGTAGATGTGGCACGTCATGAATCAGGATCTCTGCGTGCATTGCCGGTAGGCCCGCTTGGGGCCACATTGTTATGCCGGGAAACGGTAACCCCAGTTCTTCCTGTAGTCGCTCGCGTTCCGCGCCGAATGACCGATCGAGCGTGGGCAGGGCCAATCGCAGCATCAGATCGGGTGCGACACGCACACCGATTGGGCATGCGAACTGCGGCGCGCGCGTCGTGATTGCAGACGTGTCGGCTTTAGCGCCAGAGCGTTGCATTGCCTGCAGACCTTCTGGTGCGGGCCCGTTCGAGGATCTTCCGCTATCCAGCTTGTATGCGATGAACGCAAGGATCGCGGAGAGCAACAGGAACAGCGCAACGGGGAAACCTGGAACCAGCGCGAAACCGAGCAGCAGCAGCGCGGCAAAATACAGTGCACGCGAACTAGAGCCGAGCTGCCGCCCGATTTCCTCGCCGAGTGAGCGAGGTTTGTGGCTGCGCTCGTCCGCTACCCGCGTGATCATCACGCCTGCCGCAACCGACAGTAGCAGAGACGGGATCTGCGATACCATTGCGTCGCCAACTGACAGGACTGAGAAGCGGTTTGCCGCTTCGCTCGCGCTCATCCCGTGATATTCGACGCCCACTGCGATGCCTGCGACGATGTTGATGGTCGTGATCAAGAGGCCCGCGATCGCGTCGCCTTTCACGAACTTCATGGCGCCATCCATCCCGCCGTGCAACTGACTTTCGATCGCAAGCGTAGCGCGCCGGTGCCGGGCTTCCTCTGGGCTCAGCAGGTTTGCGCGCAGATCGGCGTCAATGCTCATCTGCTTGCCAGGCATCGCGTCAAGTGTGAACCGAGCACCAACCTCGGCGACCCGCTCCGAGCCTTTCGCGATCACGATGAACTGCACGGTCGTGATGATAATGAACACGACCAGCCCGACTACGAGATTGCCACCCACGACCAGCTTGCCAAAGCTGTCAATGATGTGGCCGGCCTCGGCGTGCAGCAGAATCGATTTGGTCGATGCGATGTTTAGTGACAGCCGGTAGAGTGTCGTGAGCAACAGTAGCGACGGAAACGCAGACAACGATACGATGTTGGGCACATACATTGTGATCATCAGCAACGTGACGCTGATGGTGATGTTGAGTGCGAGCAAGACGTCGATCAGTTCAGGCGGCAGTGGCAGGATCATCAGCGAAATGATCGCGGTCACTAGTGCCGCGATGCCAATTTCGCCGCCGCCCGGGAACTTGAGGGCCTTGAACATAGGAACGCTTAGTTTGGAAAGGAGTGGGAAGGGGAGGCGGGTGGACGGCTCGCGCCTATCGCGTTAACCCACCGCAGGATCGCCGCGACCGTCTCGAACAGTTCTTCCGGCACCGGCTGGTTCAGCGTGACCTTGTAGAGTGCTCGCGCGACGGGCGGATTGCCGATGATCGGCACGCCGGCTTCGCGCGCCGCAAGCCGCAGCGACGCGGCGCCCGCATCCATGCCTTTCGCTATCACAACGGGGAGAGGGTGCTCATCGGGCACATAGCGTAATGCGACTGCGAAGTGTGTCGGATTGACGATTAGTACGTTGGCCAGGCCGATGCGCGGCTTCGGCGGCGTCATGGCGAGCTCACGCGCGAGGCGACGACGCTCACCCTTGAGCTCGGGGCTGCCTTCCTGCTCCTTGTACTCGCGCTTCACCTCGTCCTTACTCATCTTCATCTTCTTAATGAACAGGAATCCCTGTAGCTTGATGTCGATCGCACCAACCAGCAAGAAGATGCCGACCGAGACCATGCCGAACTTTGTCAGCATGTTCCAGAACATCAACGACAGCCCGCCGAGCGGCTGGTAGATCGAGCCGGCCACAAGCGGGAACAGCCACTTGATTGATCGCCACATCACCCATCCAAGAATGATCGCCTTGAAGACCATCTTCGCGCAGTCGATGAGGCTTTTCGCGGAAAAGATCCGCTTGATTCCGCTCACCGGATTGACAGCCTGCATGTTTGGTGTGACCGGCTTGGTGGCAATCCGGAAGCCGACCTGCGCGATCGAGCCTCCGGTCGACGCCAGCGCAGCGGCGAGCAGACATGGCAGAATGAGCTTCAGCGCGGCGGCGCCGACTCTGAACAGGTCAACTTGGATCTGCTGCATTGTACGGTCTTGGCCAACGAACGAGAGAGGGACTGACACGATTTCGTGCAGCCCGTCGCGGAACAGCGGCGCCGTCGCAACTAGCGCGATTAGCGCGCCCGCCATCGACAGAGCGTCAGAGAAGTCCGAGCTACGCGATACCTCGCCGTCCCTGCGTGCGTCCTCGAGTTTCTTGTCGGTCGGCTCTTCGGTTTTTTCGTCGCTCATGAGTGCGTCTTCGACGTTGTTCGTCCGGGTCGAATAAAAAGGGCACGACTTCACGTGCCGAATTTCGGCCGCTGCAACCACGCTAGCACTCATCACGCGTGACGATTGCTAGCAATGCGAAACTACGTGTCGCATACGGAAGCTGATATCTGGTGAATGCAGCGCGCTATGAACACTTCGCTATGCGCATGCTCACTTCGCATACGGAGAGGCGGGATGTGGCGAAACTGCTATGGTCGCGGCGTCGATCTCCAGCCGATGTCGCCACCACCCGCCGCGCGATCGGATGGCTTTCTCTCTCCTCTCAGGAACGCGTTGCCATGACCGTAGACACGCCGGAGTACCTGAACTGCAGCTCAGAATTCATTGGCGGTCTAATTGAGACCGTCTCCGTGGCACTGCTCGATAAATTCCCGAATACGCAAGTCGACCTGTTCGACATCGAGCAGGTGATCGATGCGCTGCGGCTTCTGCGTCCGCGGGTAATCGAGATCGACGCGCTGGACGGCCTTCTGCGTATGGCGAAAGGGCAATGGCAGGAGGCGAACCAGATCTTGCTTCGGGTAATCGAAATGCGCCCGCAGTTCGGCTATGCGAAGGCGCTGCTGGCGTTCTCGATGTCTTCGATGGGCGATCCGTCGTGGCGACAGGTCGCGACCGAGGCGCTTGCGGACGATCCGGGCAACAAGGATACGCGCGCGTTGGTCCGGGCGCTCGAAGTGAAGGACGAAGTGGATCGAGCGATCCGCAACCATCGTCCGGGCCAGCCATTCGTCGCCCCTGCGTCGATGGAAGAGGCCGGCGCGATCGGCGAAGAGTCTGACAGCACCGCGCCGAGCGCCCCCGCGCAGGCGCCCGAGGTGTTCCAGGTCGGGGCATTTCTACGTGCGTAATTCTAGGAGAAGCCGACATGCCTATCGATCCCGTGAATCAGTTTGCACCGGCCGCGCTCGACATTGCGGCGGCACCGGCAACTGCATCCCCCGAAATTACTCAACTGGGAGACAAGTTCAGCGCGCTAATGGCGCATGCGCCGATGGCGTCGCCCGAGCACGCGAACAGTCACGTGTCCTCTGTCGTTTCGAAAGCCGTCGAGGCGCAAGACGCGCAATTCCAACGCACGATCGCGGATATCGGAAAGCTGTCCGCCGAGGTGCCGGGTATGTCGATGGCAGAGATGAGCGATCGCACTATCCAGATGATGTATGAGATGACGAGCATGCAGATGAATATGCAGGTCAAGATGAGCCTCGCTGAATCGTCAAAGTCGTCAGTCCAAACTCTGATGAAGAACCAATGAGTTCCGCAATCCACCGGCTGGCGGAGCGGAGTGTCGCGAACGGCGAGTCTTGAAAGACGGATGGCAAGCCCATGAAGTCGAATCTTCGCATCGTGTGCGTGGCGATCGCTGCGCTGTGCATCGTTTTGCTTGGCGGATGCAAGAAAGAACTGTACGGCGGTCTCACCGAACAGGACGCGAACGAGATGCTGGTTGCCCTGCTGGAGCAGGGCGTTACTGCGAGCAAGGACAGCCCGGATGGCGGTAAGAACTGGACGCTTGACGTGGACGATGGGCAGTTGGTACGCGCGATGGAGGTGCTTCGTGCCCGTGGACTGCCGCACAGCAAGTTCAACGATCTCGGGGAGCTGTTCAAGAAGGACGGCCTCGTGTCGACACCGACCGAAGAGCGCGTGCGATTCGTCTACGGCATCTCGCAGGAACTGTCGTCGACGCTGTCGAAGATCGATGGTGTGCTGGTCGCACGCGTGCAGATTGTGTTGCCGAATAACGATCCACTCGCACAGGACGTGAAACCATCGTCCGCCGCGGTGTTTATCAAGTACCGCCCGGATGCAGACGTCAACACGTTGATCCCGCAGATCAAGACACTCGTGATGCATAGCGTCGAAGGGTTGACCTATGACCATGTGAGTGTCACGACCGTCGCGGCCGACGCAGTCGAGCTGTCGAAATTAGCTCCACCCGCCGCGAGCCCGTGGTCGATGGTGGCGATTACGGTGGCGCTTGTCGCGCTGCTGACTACTGTCGGATTCGCCGCGTATGGATTCGGCGCACGGCGCGGCACGGTGAAGCTGCGAGGCTGGCTTGATACGATCGCCGGTCGTTTTAGATCGGCCCGTAAGGAGCCGTAGGAAATGGTGAGGCTCATAGTGCCTACCGGGTCCAACGACGGCGTGGCGGCGGTACGCATTGCGATGGCGCTTGACTGTTACCGGCGCAACGTGGATCAAGTGGCCGATTGGGCGCATTCGTCATGGATTGCTGCTTCGTTCGGCGTGCCCGAAACGCGGATGCTGGGCTGGCGCGCGTTGCTTGTTGGCGCGCCGACTGGCGCCACCGAGCGATGCTCAAGGGCGCTGGTACGGGCGCTCAGTGTGCCGCCGCCTGAGTTCGCCGACTTGTCGCAGGGCGGCTTCAAGCGCACCGCCACAGTCGGGTTGGCACAGCCTAATGCCTGCCTGTTGGATGTCGTACCCGCGCCGGTGACGCTGCAGATCTGGCGGATGCGCGCGTTGCTGTTGCGGCGAGGCGAAGTGCGGCGGTTGATTGACCGCCACGCGCAGCGACGGCTCGCCGAGTGGACGGGTCTTGACGTGGATGTGCTGATGAGCGGTCCTAACACGGATAGCGCGAATGATGTGGCACGGCTAGCATCCGTGGCGATACCGCCTCTCGCAACGATGGACGCGGACACGCTCGCGATAGAAGGGATGCTGCTGGTGCTACGTGATCTGAAGGGCCCCGACGGGGTGCCGTTTCCATTGTCGCGTCTCGCGCTGGCTCGCTATGTGGACGCGCCCGCATGGCTCAACGCGTTGCCGACGCAGCACGACGAAGGTGGGACTGCTCGCCTGTTTCGTCGCCTGCCGGAATTGCTTCGGGAGTGGGCATGGTTATTTGGTTGAACAGTAGTCGGCTAGTGGCCGGCGGTGACGACCAAGATGATGGCCTGGACGTGCAGTTCGGGGTGCACGGCGATGTGGTTCGACGCGAGACGTTCGGCCATTTGCTGTCGATTGCGGATGCTTACGCTCAGCTCGACGCAGACCGCGCACGCGTGCTCGAGCAGGCACGGGTAGAGGCTGCTGCGATCGTTGCGGCGAGCGAGGAGCAGTCGGAGGCACTGCTAGACGCCGCCGGCGAAACTTACGAGACGGCTGCCCGGCGCGGCTACCGCGAAGGCTCGAACCGCGCACTGACGGAATGGATGGAGCGGCTTGTCGATGCGACCGACGCACAGAATCGGCTGCAGATTCGCATGCGCGAGCGGCTGGCGGATATTGTCGCGTCGGCTGTCGAGAGTATCGTTCACACCATGGATCGTGAAGCGTTGTTCGTCCGCGCACTGTCGACCGTTGACTGGATCATCGACAACTCGACTTACCTGCGCGTCGCGGTGAATCCTCAGGATTACGAGGTTGCGTGCGTTGCGTTTGACAAGCTTGCGGAAAAATGGCGTGACCTCGGCCGATTGATTTCGGTGTCTATCGTGGCTGATCGGCAGCTCGAACCCGGCGCGTGCGTGTGCGAGACCGATTTAGGATCGGTTGACGCGAGCTTACAGACGCAGTTGCGCGCGATGCGTAGCGCGGTTGCCCGTGCGCTGAAACACTCGATCTATCAAGACCAGGCCAACACCGGCAATGCGCGGGCGATGACCAGTGGCGATGGATCCGAAGCTGGCGACACGGTGGTGGCGGAGGTGTCGCGATGAAGAATGAATGGTTCGACCGTACGCTCGGCTTCGAGCACCTCACCGACGAGATCAAGCGTGAGATCCTCGCGCGGCCAGGCGTCCTGCGTACCGGCAAAGTGATCGAGGTGATTGGCACGCTGGTCAAGGTCAGCGGACTCGACGTGTCGCTGGGCGAGTTGTGCGAGTTGCGTACGCCAACCGGTGCGCTGCTGCAACTTGCCGAAGTAATCGGCTTCACGCGCGATTGCGCACTGCTGTCGCCATTTTCACGGCTGACGGACATTTCTCGCTCGACCCAGGTGAGCGGCATGGGGCGATCGCTCGCAGTCAAGGTTGGAGACATGCTGCTTGGGCGTGTGATCGACAGTCTCGGCAATCCTGTCGACGGCGGTCCTGAAATCGAGTCGGATGAGTTGCAGCCGGTCTTTGCGTCGCCGCCGGAACCGATGTGTCGGCGGATGATCGACGCGCCAATGGCTACCGGCGTGCGGGTGGTCGATGCGCTGATGACACTCGCCGAGGGGCAGCGGATGGGTATCTTCGCGCCGGCTGGCGTTGGTAAGAGCACCCTGCTTGGTATGTTCGCGCGCGGCACCGACTGCGACGTCAACGTAATCGCGTTGATCGGCGAGCGCGGCCGCGAAGTGCGCGAGTTCGTCGAGCTGATTCTGGGTCCCACCGGCATGGCGCGGTCAGTCGTCGTGTGTGCCACTTCCGATCGTTCGTCGATGGAGCGCGCGAAAGCCGCGTACGTTGCGACGGCGATTGCTGAATACTTCCGCGATCGCGGTCTGCGCGTGCTGTTGTTGATGGATTCACTTACGCGCTTCGCGCGCGCCGGCCGCGAGATCGGCCTCGCCGCCGGCGAACCGCCGGCCCGTCGTGGATTTCCGCCGTCGATTTTCGCTGAACTGCCGCGTCTGTTGGAACGTGCCGGGATGGGCACCAGCGGCTCGATCACAGCGCTCTACACCGTGCTCGCCGAGGACGATAGTGGCAGCGATCCGATCGCAGAGGAGGTTCGTGGGATTCTCGATGGACACATGATCTTGTCGCGCGAGATCGCAGCGCGCAACCAGTATCCGGCCATCGACGTGCTGGGCAGCCTGTCGCGCGTGATGTCGCAGGTGATGCCCGCTTCGTATGTCGATGCGTCCGCGCGGGTACGCGCGTTGATGGCGAAGTACCGCGAGATCGAGATGCTGCTGCAGGTCGGTGAGTACAAGCCGGGCGCGGACGCGCTCGCCGACGAGGCGATCGCGCGACACGACGCGATCACAGCGTTTCTGTCTCAGCGCACTGACGAGATCGTCGCGCTTGCTGACACCGAGGCGCGGCTGCACGCGCTAACCGCCGGTTGACGGCTGACGCGAACCGCCAGCGGATCGCCGCGCTCGTTCACGCGAACGCGCGCCGCACCCGTACCATCAACGCGTTGCGCGGTGAGCTGGCCGCGCTGGACGGTGAACGGGCAGAGTTGCTCGCGCGCAGTGCGGCGAAAGTCGAGCAGATCGACGGCGAATCGCGCGTGATCGTAGGCTACGAAGAACGCATGGCACGCATGATGGGCGGCAGTGAAGGTTTCCCGATCGACATGTTCAACCAGTATGTTCGCTACATTGGTGTCGTCACCGACCGTCGGCGCGGGATGGTCGCGGAGCTCGCACAATTCGATGATGAACTCGCTGGCGTGGAGCAGGCGATCGCGAGGACCCAGCGCGACATCGCGGTCAACGCGCAGCGTATCGAACAGTGCAGCGAACGGATCGCGGGGATCCGGCGGGCGATCGATCTTGCTCGCGAGGATGTGCAGGACGAGGAAAACGAAGAGATGGCAACGTCCCGGTTCATCCGGACGCGCGCGGCACAGGGATAGCCAAGATGATACAGACGCTCGGACCACTCGTCGATCTGCACAGCCTCCTCATCGGCTACCTGACAGTGACGGCTGTCTGCGCGCTGAGACTGTTCGTGCTGCTGTTCGTGTTTCCGCCGACCGCAGACGGCGTGATTCAGGGCACGGTCCGGAATGCAATCGCAATCATGTTCAGTGCATACGTCGCGGTCGGCCAGCCGATCTCGTTCATCGAATCGCTACATGGTTTGTACCTTGCTGAGGTGGCGCTGCGCGAGGCGGTGATTGGGCTCGTACTTGGCTATGCGGCGTCGACAGTGTTCTGGGTCGCGGAGAGTGTCGGCGTATATATCGATGACCTGACAGGTCACAACAACATCCAGATCACCAATCCGGTCAGCCAAGAGCAGAGCACGCCGATCGGAACACTGCTGCAGCAGGTCGCGATCATGGCGTTCTGGTCGCTCGGTGGGATGACGTTCCTGCTCGGCACGCTTTACGAATCGTATAACTGGTGGCCGGTTTCAAAAGGCGCTCCGATTGCTGGTGTGATCTTGGAATCTTTCGTGCTTCGGCAGGCGGATACGCTGATGCAGGCGATTGCAAAGCTTGCTGCGCCACTGCTGTTCATTTTGGTGCTGGTCGATATCGCGTTCGGGTTTGTGTCGAAATCTGCATCGAAACTGGACATCGCTAGCTTGAGTCAGCCGGTTAAGGCCGCGGTCGCAATTGCAATGCTGGCGATTTTCATCGGACTGTTCGTCGACCAGGCGCGCGGACAACTGGCCCTGAGTTCACTCGAAGCGCAGTGGAGTGGAATATTCTCGAATACCGGGAAAGCTGAGTGATAGAGCCGTACGATGCTACCAATTCGAATTTCGTCGATTCCTCTTATGGGCAAGTTTGAAAAGCCTGAGCGATATGCCTGAAGATGTTCCCGTACACGAGCGGGCAGCCGTATTTGATGAAAAATTTCGTGAATGTCCGAGCGACGCTCGAAGCGAGTGCAGACTCGACGAAATCAGTAGAACCAGGAGCGACTCCGTTTGAATACTCGTCGAAATTTGCCGAGACAACTGTCGGGCTCTACTAGTGCGGCGCCCGCGGGCGTCAGTGCGTTGCCAATCGACTGGTGCTCGAATAATTTCACGCCAAGTCGGGTTTCCTGCACGCAGATGGCGGCTTCGTCATGGCGAGTTGCTGAGCGGCCCGTGTCACGTTGCGCTCTTCGGCAACGGTAACGAAATAACGTAGAAAGTGAGGATCGACGATTTCATTGGTATGAAGTAGAAGCAGGAATCCAGCGATCCATGTGTTTTAAAAATGTGGTTTATCTGAATTAAACTGGAGAGGTTAGCGTGGACGATATTCGACGTAGATTGATGGGCGCGGCGCTTGTGGCTTCACTTGTACCATCGGCGCGGGCACAGGGCGTTGTGGACCGTGTTTGGAGGAATGGCCAGGCGGATGAGCCACCTGACGAGATTATCGACCTGTGGCCGAACACTCCACCTGACCCGTCTCCCAATGGTGCGGCAGAAGGCGAGCAAACCGGTAAAAAAGGTAGTGTGTCGCATGTAATGCGGCCTCGGCTCAACGTCTATCGTCCTGCGCGGCCCGGAGCTAGTGCGGCTCTTGTGATCGCGGGTGGCGGCTACGATCATATCGAACTGGGCAACGAAAGTACGCCGGCTTGCCAATGGCTGAAGTCGTTAGGGGTCACCGCATTTGAGCTGGTGTACCGGCTGCCTGAGCAAGGCTGGTCCAGGATCGCGCCACTGCAGGACGGCCAGCGTGCGATGCGCTTAATTCGCGCGCGTGCGCGCAACGAACGGTACGAGGCAGGGAGGATTGCCGTGCTTGGTTTTTCAGCCGGTGGACATCTTGCGGGCATGACCGCCGTCACGCCGGATTCCGTGCGTTATGCGCCTGTCGATGCCGTCGACCGCGAGTCCGCCCGCCCCGATCTGGCCGGCCTGATCTATCCGGTGCTAACACTGATGCCGCCGTTCAACCATACGAGCACACGGGTGCACATTGTCGGCGAGCACCCGACCGAAGAGCAAAGCGCAGCGCTGTCGGTCAATTTGCAGGTCAGTTCGAGCGTGCCGCGCGTGTTTCTCGCACAGGCATTGGACGACCCAGTTTCGCCGATAGATAACAGTCTCCTGATGTTGAATGCGATGCGTACCGCGCGCGTATCAGCAGAGCTACACGTATTCCAGACTGGCGGACATGGCTGGGGACTTGGCGCAGCAAACAGTGAAGTGCGTGCGTGGCCGGCGCTCTTCGAAACTTGGTTGCGTCTGAACCAGTTTTGCGCATGAGCTCGAGCGACCAATGTTAGTGCTTTGCTTCCTGGACTATAGAGGTTTCTCTGTGGCACTGTCACGTTAGCGTAGGATGACGGGATGAAGACGACATCGCTCTATCGTGGACATCGATTTCCAGCAACCATCATCAGCCAAGCCGTGCGTTGGTATTTCAGCTTCCAACTGAGCCTGCGTGACATTGAGGAGTGGCTGTTCGAGCGTGGCGTGATCGTCAGCCATGAGACGATCCGCCGCTGGTGCGACAAGTTCGGTACGGGGTTCGCCCATCGCGTCAAGGCCACCCGGCGCAAGCCGGGCAGCACCTGGCATCTAGACGAGATGGGGGTGTCGCTGCGCGGCGAGCCCTACCTACTTTGGCGCGCCGTCGACGAACATGGTGCCGAACTCGATGTGCTGTTGCAGAAGCGGCGCGACAAAGTCGCCGCCAAACGTTTCTTCCTGCGGGTGCTGCGCACCTGCCCGGCACCGCGCATGATCGTCACCGATCAGCTACGCAGCTATCCGGCGGTCAAGGCCGACATTCCGGAACCCGCGAATGTGAAGCATGTATTTGTCAAAGTCGCAACGCGCGTGAACAACCGCGTCGAGAGCAGTCATCAGCCCACTCGAGAACGCGAGCGTCGCATGCGTGGGTTTCGAAATCCGCAGCGCACGCAGGTATTCTTGTCGTGCGTCGGCCCAATTCGGCAACACTTCGCGCTCAAACGTCATGTGCTACGCGCGTCGCTCTATCGCAAGCAGCTCGCGACGCAGTTCGAAACCTGGCAACTTTTCACTGGTATGACCCAAGATCCGTCTTTCGCAGCCTGAGCGACCGGCTGAATACTACGGCTTTATCCCGCCAGCGCCAACGTGACAATGCCGTTGTATGCGATAAAAACGACAATATGCTCCTTGATCCGTACGTGGTGTTCGCACTTGATGTCTCACTTCGGCATTGGGCGACATGGAGTTCCCTGTATTTCACGGACAGGGGGCAGATCCACTTGATTGCTGCTTCGGANTGTATGCGATAAAAACGACAATATGCTCCTTGATCCGTACGTGGTGTTCGCACTTGATGTCTCACTTCGGCATTGGGCGACATGGAGTTCCCTGTATTTCACGGACAGGGGGCAGATCCACTTGATTGCTGCTTCGGAACCTGAAGTGCGCGTGCGGTCGGCGCCACTCTTGTCGGGATCGATGTAGAAGCCTTGACAGGGACGAACGCCATTGACTCGCTGCACGTGCAACTTCACAAGATCATCAAGGGGCGCGGCCACTTCCGGTCGGACGAAGCAGCGCTGAAGTTGATCTGGCTGGCACTGTGCAACGTCGTTGCCATCTGGACCGGTTCTCGGCACGCTGGAAAAGCGCGATGACGCACAGTTCGCACTGCTTTACCCTGAGCGATTCAATAGTGGAATCTGAATTTTCACCCGCCTCGCATACGAAATTCGGGCTACCTCTACTCCCCCGGGATTGCCGGCGCGACCCACGGATACATCTACTTCGCAAAGACCGCGATCGTTTCGCATCTTCAACGGATGTGCGCGGCCACTCGATGCTAGCATGATGCCAACTGAAATCTCGTCCAATCCCACCGCAGAACCTTCATGTCCGCAAAGCTCGTGAATGTACTGTCGCACGATAAGTCCGCGACAACGCCGACCATCGAGATGAATACTATCAGGACGAGTACGCAGAAAGCGTCGCAGTCTTCGCCGTTACCACGTTCCGGAGTACAAGAAGTACTCGGTCGCGGGGGCTACACTACACACAATGTGCTAAATACCGTTGCACAAGGTGCCACGCAATTGGACGGAGAGCGCACGAGAAGTTTTGCCGTAAAGAAGCAACCGTCGCTTCCAGAATTAGGCAATTTATCCGGCGGCTGGGGCGACAATACGATCAAGGCTCTCAATGCCGTGGCGCAAAGTATCACTCAATTGGACGGCGGGCATACGGCGGGCCTTACTGGCAAGAAGCAGCCGTCGCTGCGGTCGACATCGTTGTTCGATTCGTCGAAACTCAAGATGCGTCCTGGTTCGACGACTGATGCGATGCACGAAGTTGACGCGACTTTCACCGACACGACGAGCACGGTTGACCCGCCCGAGCCATCGCAAGTGTTTACCGTCGTCGAGACGACGTTGTACAAAACGGAAGCCGTGCCGATCGCCAAGACTGTCGAGGCGACCGAAGCCAGCAACAAGAAAATGCCTAGCGGCCACGTGGAAAGGCTTGCCTATGTGTTCGACAGTTTTTTCTCCGAAGTCGCTACGCGCAAAAGGCCTTCCAACGCGTCGTCCGTTAAGCAGTCTGTGGTGGAGACAAGCAATGCCCTCGTGGTGGCCGATGTCGCGCCAGCGGAAGTCGCCGAGCAACTCGATGCAACGCGTGAGCCCAACGAGCGTTTCAGCGAGTTGCTCAAACAGGGCGACATGGAGGTGATTCCCAACAGCGGCAATGGAAATAACTGCGCGATCTACTCGCTCGTGCAATGCGCTGCGCCTGATCTGCGCGGCCCGGATTTGGACGAAGCGGTCGGGAAGATCCGCACCGATTTCGACGCGAATCATTCGAAGGAGAGGGACCGGATGCTGCTGCTCGACACGAATGCAGGCGGGCACGGCGCGGAGCTCGTGTCGCTCGTGAACGAGCATTTCAGCGTCGACATGCAGATCGGTGTCGTGCAGGCGGGTGTGGACGAAGCGCATCCAGTGACGGCACTCTGCCAGTTCCACGGCAGCCAGCATCAGTCCGGGCAATCGCCGACGCATCGCGTCGTCGTCTGGGACAAGCACGGGCACTTCGAGGCGGTTATCGGCAAGCCGGTGAATGCCATTGAAACCCCGATCGACGATACAAAGCGGAAGACGGCCTCGCTGCCAGAAGACAAGGGTGTCAAAGCGCCTCTGTGGGACACGCCACTGTCGACTTCGACGAAACCCGTCACAAAGAAAGCGGCGGAAAGCCCGCGCTGGAGCAAAAAAGGTGACAAGCACGCCGATAAAACGCCCGACGGAACAGCGTTGGAGATAAAGAAAACAACAACCGAAAACGCAGTGTCGCGCACGCACGGTGAAGCACTGGAGCAACTCGTGCCGGACGTGTCCAAAAGTGCGAAGGCGTTCCGGAAACTCGGCCGGTGGATGTTCGCCGACAACGAGTACGCAGTCCCCCAGTTACTGAACAATACCAAACCAGAAATCCCCATCATGCAGGGCCTTGCCAAGACGGGTAAGGACTCCAAGGTCCCCTCGTACTTGCTCGCTGGGCACGAATTCATCGATATGGCATATGCAGGGCATGAGCTCACCTCTGCTGCAATGCGCAAGAGCCGCTATCAGACGAAGCTGGGCCAATGGCCGGCCTCCGCCGACGAGCCGAAGATCACGACCGGCGGCCGCGAGGTGCCGCTGTCGGAAGTCGCGCGGATGACCGACTTCCAGTCCCGCTACGACCTCAAGGTCGCGATCCTGGGCCAGTCCGAAGATTCGCCCGCGCGGGAAAAGATGCTCGACGTGCTGACGGGGCGCTATATCGCCGAGGTTCAGGGAAAGAACCGCGTGGTCCGGGCCGTGATCAGGACGACCATGTCCGCGGTGGGCGTCGGGGCGAACGTTGGGCTGGCCGTCGGTACACATGGCGCCGCGAACGCGGCGCTGGTGGGTGGCGCGATCCTGTCGGGACGGGATCTGATCAATAATCGCGAGGTCGCGCATTCGGTCAAGCAACACTATCGTGACAAGAAGATGGCCGCGATCGTCGACGGCGCGATGCGCGAACGGGTTGAGAAGCAACTGGCGGGAGAACCGAGCAAGGACGAAAAGGCGAACTGGGGCAGCCGGCGCGACGAGGTCAACCAGCAGTACATCTGGCCGAACGTCCGGCGTTTCGTGCCGATCAAGTTCGACCGGTTCAACGAGAACAAGTCGACCGACAACAAGAAACAGGAAGTCGATCTCGTGAAGAAACACGCCGCCATGCGCGTGGTCAGCGTGCTCGAGGAGAGCAACAGCCGCCACTCGCTGCGGGACGTCTATCTGGAGAACAGCGGTGTCCGGAAGAAGGAGCTGAAGCAATTTTATCGCGAGGTGGTTCGTGTCGATACGCGGGACGCTGGCCGCAGCGATATTGCATTGGCGGTACAACTGATGCGAGACTTGAACATGTCGAAGATGGAGGCGATCTCGCATTTGCGCGGGGCAGTGGTTAGTACCCTCGTACATCAGCGCCTTAGCATGGTCGATCGGAAGTCGATGATGAACGCATCCGATAAGATCGAGCGGCGGATGGCAGAGACGTCAGCCAGTCGTCTCGAATCGGTGATCGGCTCCGCAATGGCACGGCGCTAAGAAGTCTTAACAAGATGACGTTTGGGGGGCTGTTTACTTCCGATTGTTCCTGTTAACCTGATCGTTGTTTCGA
>NZ_JAWJWL010000043.1:0-29553 GCF_034721475.1 Burkholderia alba
GGCATTGAACTCGACATCCTGTTGCAAAAGCGACGCGATAAGACTGCAGCGAAGCGCTTCTTCAAACGGATACTGTCGCCAGTGCCGAGGTGCCGAAGAAAATCGTCACCGATCAACTGCGCAGCTATCCTGCGGCAAAAGCAGAAATACCAGCGCTCGCGAACGTCAAGCATGTCTTCGTCAAGGCTGCGGCGCGCGTGAACAATCGTGCCGAGAACAGCCATCAGCCCACGCGCGAACGCGAACGTCGGATGCGCGGTTTCCGACTGCACGACCGGACGCAAACCTTCCTGTCGAGCCCCGGTCCGATCCGGCAACATTTTGCCCTCAAGCGCCATTTGCTGCGCGCCTCGCTTTACCGAAAACAGCTCGCGACCCGGTTCGAATCGTGGCGTCTTTTTACCGGCCTCGCCCAAAACCCGCTCGGCGCTTTCTGAACATCACCTCATCTGGCCGCAATTGGGGCGACAGCGTTAACGTGACAACGCCCCCGAGATGAACCGGCGCGCGACGGAATGTGTATCGCTTACGGTGACAACCTGTGACGCGCTTTGTAGTCGAGCGCGTATGCGAGTTTGCCCGGCTTGTCGGCCGTCATCGGCTGGCTCAACTTGTTGAACTCCCCTTTGCTGTACTTTTTCTCGCCGTTGATCGCACCGGGGCGCCCGAGATCAGCACCCGTCTTGCCGTCGATGATCGGGTCCATTGCCGCGACCATTCGCACTGACGCATTCCACACTGCGTTCAGATAGCCGGTGTCGGCCGTAGCCGGATCAGGATCGGTTGTGCCGAGGCGCGTCCGGTCATAGTTTCCCAGCGAAAACGCACCCGGCTGCGCGCGCAGCCAGTCGGCCCAGTAGAACTCGAGATAGTCGATTGCCTGGGCGGGCTTGGTGTAGCCGATGTCACGCGTAAAAAAGATCAGCGCCCGGTACGGATCGTTTTGTAAGCCGCCCTTCAGTCCGAGTTGCGTCGGCAGTTGCGCGGCGCTGATCGGCTGGCCGTTGCCGTCCTTGAGCCGCGTGTAGCCACGGCTTTGCATCTGCTGCCAGAACGCGTCGCCCGAATAAGCGCTCAAATTGTCCTTGACGACGACATGGAGGTGCAGCGTCGGACCGCCGTCGAGGGTCTCATAGTATGTCGACAGCCCGTGATGGCCGTCGGTCACGTATAGTGTATTACCGTTCGGGCCGATCACGACGGGATTCAGCGCCGAGCGGTCGCGCGCGGTCACATCGGTCGTCGCGCAGGTGTAGCTTGCGCTCACACGCAACACGGATTGCGCGGTATAGCCATTCGAGGCGAGGCCACCCAGCCCTTCGTCTGCGCAGAAATCATCGAATTTTTTGTCGGGTTGCGCCTCGTAACGACCGAGTTTGTAATAAATCTGATCGTACCCGATCGCGCCCTGGGTCGGATGAAGATCGCCAAGCGTCACGTCAAGCAGATCGCCGACGTGCGCGGCCTGCCACTTGCCCGGTTGTGGTACGACAGAATCGATGTCGTCGCCACCACAGGCAGTGAGCGCGAATACCGCTGACAAGCTGGCGATGAGCATCAATCGGGTCGGTAGACGGAGCATCGTGAACACCATTGAGTACATGCAGGTTGGATTTGTCGACGGGCAAGCACAGCAAAAGCCCAAGGCGCTCGCCACAATACGCGTTGCGATAGCAGTGCTAAGCGACGTTAGCGGCGTGGAAGGTCCGCTAAAAAAGACGGCCGCCTGGGCAGCCGTGTTCAATCTCATTTTCCACTTGCATCCCTCTCTGGGAGGTCGAGATGCGCTTCGAGTCTATCGACCCGCTCCGCCTCCCATCAAGCTGTCAACTCAGACAGGGCCCTTCGCCCAACGAGGACATCGGGGCGGCCAGCCCCAGCCTCATGGCGATTCGCCAACGTGACAGTGCCCCTTTTTTATCACGTCTAACCCAGTTCTACGTTCTTCAGGTTCAATTGAGATTATTTCCCTCATCCCGGGAGAGCCGCCACATCCCTAGCCTCCCCAGCTTCGCCGCCAACTGCAATCGAGCCGAGCGCCAATCGGTCAGCGCCTGGATCCGCTGCCGCTTCGCATTGGCCAGCGACGACTGCGCGTTGAGCAACTCCAGAATCTGCCCGACGCCGGTCAGGTAACGATGCTCCGCCGCGTCGTACGAGCGCTGCGCGAGCGACAGCAGCGTTGCGCTGTTGTCGAGATTCTTCGTGGCGCTTTGCAACGTCTGATAGCTGGTCCAGACATCGAGTCCCACCTGTTGCCGGGCCTCATCCAATACATCCTGCTGCAGTTCCGTCTGCGCGTCGGCCTGCCGGACCTGATAGGTCCTTGCAAACCCCTCGAAGATCGGAATCGTCACCTGGAAACCGAGATACCACTCACGATGCGTCGCGGGAAATACGGGGTAACCTAGTTGCAGGCTGGTGGGTTGATTGTTGTAGTTGTATTGGGCGACGAGGTTGAAACGCGGCAGGCCTTCGGCTCGGGTCTGAGCCGCTTTGGCCCGCGCGGCGGCAACCTGCGCCTGGGCGGCCACGACGCCCGGATAGGTACGCTGTGCCTCGTCGATCAAGGCCGCCACCGACTCGCCGAACTCCGGCGTCGACGTGACGCCATCCCCGACATCCGGCAGCACCATTGCGGTCGTCGGCGTCAGGTTCATGTCCGATGCCAGCGTACCCAGCGCAGCCTGCCATTCTCCCTCCGCCTTGGTGCGGTTCACAGTCGCCTCGGCATAGGAAGTCTGCGCCTGAAGCTGGTCGCTGATCGCCGCCACACCCTTGTCGACCCGCCGGGTCGCCGCGTCAGCGCTCATCTGCGCGGTCCGCTCGATCTCGCGCGCCGCTGCCAGTGCTCCCTGCGCTGCCTGTGCCGAATAGAAATCCTTCGCGACCGACGCGAAGATCGTCTGGAGCACGGCCTGCTGGTTCGCCTGCGCGGCTGCCAGCAATTCGGTCGCGTTGCGCAACGCTGCCGAGCGCCCGCCGAAATCGTAGAGTACCCAGCTGAGCGAGACGCTGGCGTTCTGCAGGTGGGTCTGATAGTTCGAATCGTATTGCGGATAGCCCGTGACGTGATTCGTCGCGTTATCGCGCGTGCCTTGCCAGTCGCCGTTCAAAGTGGGCAGATACGCCGCCCGCCCCACGCCGACCGCCGCCGCCTGGATTTTCACGTTCGCCCACGCTTGCCGTGTTTTCGGATGATTGCAAAGCGCGCGCTCGACGGCATCCTGCAAACGCAGCGGCGTCGGCAGGTCATCGAACCTGCAGAGTTTCGCGGAAGCCGCCAGCATGTCGACCGCGGCGGTCGCCGGCACCACGTTGTTCGTCCGCAGCGGATCCAGCGCCCACGCATGCGTGGACACCAGACAGGCAAGCGCCAACAGGCGTCCTTTCCACCTCGTGCCGCCGTTCCATTCACACATTGGCTTAACGCTCACGCAAGCTCTCCTGCCCGGTCTGGATGACGGGATCCAGGAAGTAGTGCGCGACGCTACGTTTGCCAGTCTTGATTTCGGCGGTGACCGCCATCCCCGGCGTGAGATTGATCCAGGTATCGTTTGCGCGGATCCGGTTGGTCGACAGCCGGATCCGCGCAACGAAGGTCAGGCCACGCTTGTTGTCCTGCACGGCATCGTTCGACACGGTCTCGACCGTGCCCTTCAGATAGCCATAACGCGTGTACGGAAACGCCTCGATCTTGACGATCGCCGGCTGTCCGACCTTCACGAAGCCGATATCCTTGTTCTCGATATTGGCCGCGACCTCGAGCACGTCATCCGGCACGATCTCCATGACCGGATTGGCCGCCGTCGCGACTCCGCCGAGGGTATGAACCCGTAGCTGCTGAACGGTCCCCGCCACCGGCGCGGTCAGGCTGAGCAGTTTTTGCCGCGTGTCGGCCTTGGTTTCGTCGTTGCGGCTTTGCGCCAGCTGCTGCGTAGCCTTGTCGAGCAGGTCGAGCTGCTGGCGCCGGAAATCCGACGTGACCGAGGCGACTTCGGCGCGCTGCTGCGCAATGCCTGCGGTCAGCTCCCGCGCATGGCTGCGCTGGGCGGCCAGTTCGTGCTCCTGGCTCAATGCGGTTTGTTCCTTGTCGAGATACTCCGTCCGCGCGACATATTTGTCCGACGCCAGCGCACGATAGTCATCCGCTTGCTGACGGGCCAGCGGCGCGGTCGCGACCAGTTTGGCAATCTGCTGCTGTGTCGTGCCGAACTCGGCCTCGCGTTTCATCAGTTCCGCCTGGGCGCTGCTTAGCTTGTCGCGGTATTCGTTATAGAAACCCTCCGCGAAATGCTGGGCTTCCAGTTGCTGCTGCGCGCTGGCGCCCGCCACCGCACCAAGCGCTGGCGCCTGGACGTGACTTTGCGCCGACAGCAGACCGCGCCGGCGTCCCGAAGGCAACAGCGGAGTGCGGCTCATGATGTTGCCACCTTCTTCGCCGCGGGCCGGCCGGTTTTGCGCTGCCGGGCCCGGGCCTCGTTGCGCTCGCGCGCTTCCTTGAGCCGGTACGACTCGCCCTCGATCGAGACCACCTCGGCGCGATGCACCAGACGGTCGACCAGCGACACCACGCAGGCCGCGTTCGGGAACACGTCCGACCACTCCTTGAACGGCTTGTTGGTCGTCACGATTGATCCTCGATGCCGGTGCGCCCGGACCATCGATTTGCGAGCCTGCCTCGGTCATCTCGCGATCCAGCGGCCAGATGCTGCTGTTCGCGTCGCGGGCATCGCTTGCAGGCGCGCTGGCGCACTTCGATTTCTCGTGGTTCGTCCCGGCCGTTGTCAAGTACAGGAAGCTCCTGCTGGAAGTCCTGCTGGTCTCGGCCGTGTTGCAGTTGTTCGGCCTGGTCTCGCCGCTGATGTTCCAGGTTGTGATGGATAAGGTATTGGTCAACCGCGCATTCAACACGCTCAATGTCGTCTGCATCGCCTTGCTGGCAAGCGCGATTTTCGAGGTGGTGTTGTCGGGCGTGCGCAACTATGTGTTCGCACATACCGCGAGCCGTATCGATGTCGAGCTGGGCGCGAAGCTGTTCAGGCATCTGCTGACGCTGCCGCTTGCCTACTTTGGCGTGCGCCGTGTCGGAGACACGGTCGCACGAGTCAGGGAACTGGAAAACATCCGCAGCTTCCTGACGGGGCAGGCCGTCACGGCCGTGATCGATCTGTTCTTCTCGATCATCTTCCTCGCCGTCATGTGCCTGTACAGCGTGTGGCTGACGCTGGTCGTGGTGATTTCATTGCCGGTGTACGCTGCGATTTCCATGACGATCACGCCGATTTTGCGTACCCGATTGAACGAGAAATTCGCCCGGACCGCCGACAACCAGTCCTTTCTGGTGGAAACCGTGTCGGGTGTCGAAACCGTGAAATCGATGGCCGTCGAGCCGCAGTTCACGCGGCGCTGGGACAATCAGCTGGCCGGCTATGTGTCGGCGGGGTTTCGCGTCAGCGCGCTCGGTAACATCGGCCAGCAGTTGATTCAGCTCGTCGGCAAGCTCGTGACGCTGGTGACGCTCTACCTCGGCGCGCGTTTCGTGATCGAAGGCAAATTGTCGGTCGGCCAGCTTATTGCCTTCAACATGATGTCGCAACACGTTGCGGCGCCGGTGCTGCGACTCGCTCAGCTCTGGCAAGATTTCCAGCAGGTCGGTATTTCGATGGGGCGGCTGGGGGATATTCTCAACACGCGCACCGAACTGCCTCAAAGCCGCCAGGCCCTGCCCGCGGTGCGCGGCGACATCAGTTTCCAGAACATCCGGTTTCGCTATCGTCCCGACGGTCCGACGATCCTCGACAACATTTCGCTCGACATCTCCGCCGGCGAAATCGTCGGCATTGTCGGACGATCAGGCTCCGGCAAGAGTACCCTGACCAAGCTGGTGCAGCGCCTTTATTTGCCCGAACACGGACGCGTGCGAATCGACGGCATCGACCTCGCGCTCGCGGACCCCGCCTGGCTGCGCAGGCAGATCGGCGTGGTGCTCCAGGAGAATCTGCTATTCAATCGGTCGATTCGCGAAAACATCGCCGTCACGGATCCGGGCATCTCGCTCGATGTCGTGATGAACGCCGCGCAGCTCGCCGGCGCGCACGACTTCATTTCCGAGATGCCGGAAGGCTATGACACGATCGTCGGCGAGCAAGGCTCGAACCTGTCCGGCGGCCAGCGCCAACGACTCGCGATTGCCCGCGCGCTCGTCACCAATCCGCGCATCCTGATTTTCGACGAGGCCACCAGCGCGCTGGACTTCGAAACCGAACACATCATCCAGCGGAATATGCGAGCGATGTGTCACGACCGGACGGTCATCATCATCGCCCACCGCCTCAGTTCCGTGCGGCACGCCAATCACATCATCGCGATGGACAAGGGCCGCATCGTGGAGCGCGGCACGCACGACAGTCTGTTGGCACAACAGGGCTACTACGCGCATCTGGTGTCACTCCAGAACGCCTGATTCCTCCTCTTTTTCTTCCGGTTGCTGCCCATGAAATCGATCCTCCAGGGAGTCGGCGCGCTGCTGGGCCGCTACGCCGCGGTGTTCCGTGAATCGTGGCGGATTCGCCACGAGCTCGACATCCAGCCGCGCCTCGAGCACGAGCGCGCTTTCCTACCCGCCAGTCTCGAGCTGGTCGAAACGCCGGCCCACCCGCTGCCGCTCTGGACGATGCGCGTCTTCGTGGCGCTCAGCGCGCTGGTCGTATTGATCGCGCTTTTCGGGAAGCTCGATATTGTCGCCACTGCGCCGGGCAAGCTGATTCCCCGCGAGGAGGTCAAGACCATTCAGCCTGCGCTGACGGGTGTCGTCCGCCGCATCCTGGTCCGCGACGGCCAACGGGTGGAGGCCGGTCAACTGCTGATGGAGCTCGATACTACCCAAGCGGCAGCGGATTCCGACAAGGCGCGGTTGAGCCGAATCGATGCCGCGCTGACGGCGGAACGGTCGCGCGCGCTGCCGTTCGTCGTGCCCGACGACTGGACACCCGAGCAGGCGCTGGCCGTGTTCGAACTGCTCGATGACCTGCTGGCCACGATCACCGACTTCTACGGCGCTCAGCTTCACGAACAACTGCGCGAACTGCACGCGTCACGAGACGTCCGCACCAGAAAACACGATCCGCCGTTCTAAGCCACATCGAGCGCATCACATCAAAGGGGCCCTTGCGGCCCCTTCGTACTTGAGCAAAATACTCGACATTGTGCCGCCGCTTAAGCGCGGTTCTGGACCGCCATCAACACCGCCGCATCAGCAACAAACCGATTGATGCTCACAATGTGGAACGACGGAATTTTCGGCGGTTCCGGCGTAGAACCCCAGGAAGATCCGCACGCTCTCGAGACTGACTCCGTTGGCGAGCGCGTGCGATGCGAAGGTGTGGCGCAGCCAGTGCGGGCTGGCCGCGAGGAAAGCGCGCGTGCGGCGTGCCGGCGCGCTGGGCGGCGTCGGCCGCGGTCGCGAAGAGCCGTTTTACGGCGCGGTACAGTCGTTCCGGATGCACCGGGCCGGCGTCGCGTGCGCGCGCGGCCAGCTGCGCGTCGATGTCGACCTCGCCGGCGGTGGCCTGCGCCTCGGCACGCACGCGCTGGATGATCTGTTTGTCGAGCAGCGCGGGGATCAGCGGCGTGCCGGGCGGGCAGTCGACCGGGTCACGCGGCAGGCCGCGCGCGGCGAGGTAGTCGCCCAGGGCGTCGAGCACGGCGGGCACCAGCGGCACGAAGCGCTCTTTCGCGCCCTTGCCGACGACGCGCAACACCGTGATCACGCCCAGCTCCGCGCCGGCGTGGCGCTGGCTGAGGTCGCTGGTGCGCACGTTGCACAGCTCGGCGCGCCGCAGGCCCGTTCCGTAGGCAAAGCTCAGGACGAAGCGCTGGCGCGCGGCGGCCTGCGTGTCGGCCTGCTCGGCCAACACCCCCATCGCGAACGCCCAAGCCTCGGTAGACAGATTGCGTTCGACTTGCAAGCGCTGGGCGGCCGCGACCGGCCGCTCGACGCCGGCGGCATCGCGCGCGGAGAAACACCTTCACTTTCGCGAACGGGTTGTGATCGAGGTACTGCGCCTCGAGCAACGTGCGGAACAGGCTTTTCAGGCGCGCCAGCGCGACCTGCCGGCTCGCCGTGCAGCGGCCCGCGAAACGGCCGCCAATCGGGCGCGTCGCGCGGCACCGCGCGCGTCATGATCCACGCGGCCGGCGGATCCGGCAGGAAGCCGTTGAGGTAGTCGCGCGCATCGTCGATCGTCAGGCTCGACAGCGCTTTCTTGCGCTCGAAGATCGCCCATAAGCGCAATCGTTCGGCTTCGCTGCGGTACTGCTCGCGCAGCCGTTCCCCCTCGAAGTCGCCCAGCCAAAACGCGATCGCCTCCTCGTCGTTGCGCGCGCCGCTGTGGTTCTTGATCAGGTTGCGGTGCGCGCCGTCCAGCTCGGGCGGGGCAACGAAGAAGCCGCGCGGCGCGATCGTGGTGGCCGGCGCGCGCCGCACGCGCGGCGCCGGCAGCTGCTGGTCGCGCGGATGCGTGTGTGCCGCCGGCGTCAGGCGCAGGTCCGCGACGCTCTCGTAGTGCGCCAGCCAGGCGACGATGCGCCGCGCGCCGACTTCGCCGAGGCGCGGCACGGCGCGATACCAGCGGTAGCCGGCGGCGTTGATCGCGGTCACCAGCTGCCCGATCGTCACCAGGCCAACGTCGGCCAAGCGCAGCGCGATCGTCGTGTCGAACCAGCCCAGCACCGCGTGTTCGGGGCGGGGATCCTCGACCAGTAGGCGCGCGAGCGCATCGAGCGCGGCCATTTGCTTCGCGCGCAGGCGCGCCGCTGGCGGCGCAGCGCGGCGGCCGCCGCCTGGTGGGCGGCGAACAGCTCGAGCAGTTCCTTTTCGGTATAGAAGCCGTCAGGATCGTGGGCGGCTGCGAACTCGTCGAGCGACAGTGCGGGCGCGCGCGGCGCGTCGCCCGGCGGGTCGGCCGCCGCCGGCGCGGCACTGGCCAGCACGCCCGGGCGCAGCGCCAGCAGCCGCGCGGTGGCGAAGTCGTGGCGCTTGCGCGCCGCGCCGACGAAGGCCATCACGAGCCAGTCGCGCGTGGCGGCGGCCTTGTCTGCCCGGCGGCCGAATTCGAGGTACTGGTCGGCCAGGTCCACCAGGTCGAGGCCTTCCAGGTAGCCGCGGAAGAACGCGAGGTGCTGCAGGCCGATGCGCCGCGCTGCGGCGGCTCGACCGGCCGGACGTCCCCGGGGCGGGCGGCGCTGCGCCGACGGCCGGCCCCTCGCGGAACGGCACGTCTTCGATGTCTTCGATGTCGGCGGGCAGCGTCATGAGCAAATGGTGAGCGATACGGAAAGCGTCATGGGCGACACGGTGGGCGCGCGGCCGGCGAATCAGGGCCGTTCGCGCCGGACCGGCCGCTGTGCCGTGCCTGGCAAGGGGTTCCGGACCGAGCTTGAAAAATATACCCGGTTGGGTCAAAAAAGTGAAGGGGTGGATTATGAAACCAATCCACCCCTTCATTTGATGACACTTCCCGTTATCGCGACCGCGTGCCGGTCGGGCGGCCGTGGCCACCTGCCGCTCACGCGGCCGCAGGTGCGCCCAGGGATCTTCGTCGTTTTGGTGCAAAATCTGGCGGGCTCGTTCGCTCTGGCCACCGCCCAAAAGGCAACCCGGCCTCGGCCGGGTTGCCATCGACGCATGATGTGGCGGACGCGCCTACTTCACCGTCGCCAACGGCAAAAACAACGCCAACGGGTCGTGCGTGAGGGACTGGAAGCCGAAGTGTCCATAGAACGCCGCAGCGCTCTCGTCCTTGGCGTCAACGGTCAAAGCAACGGCCGGAATCTCTGAGCTGGCGGCCCGTCGAAGGGCATTGACCAGCAATGTGGCACCCAGGCCCTTCCCCCGATACCGACGGTCGACAGCCAGCCGCCCCATGCGAACCGCTGGGATCGCGGGATAGCGCGGCAGTTTGCGCGCCACCTCGCGGGGCAAATCGGCCAGCGCGATACTAGCGGCCGACAGCGTGTAGTAGCCGACGACGATGTCGCCATCGAGCATCACAAAGCACGCGGCCACTCGGCGCCGAACGTCTTGCATCGCCGTTTCACGCAAGTAGCGGTCCAGCGCCGGCGTGCCACATTCAAAACCGGTTCGATCATGGGCCGCGCCTAGCGCGGCCACCGTCAGTTGCGGACCGGTCATTCGTTACGCAGCAGTTGGTCGTGACGATCGAGGGCACGCTGCAAAGCGTCCGTAGGCTGGGCGGGCGACAGAATCGCTGCGGCAAAGCGCTCCGAATCCGCCACCGACAGGCGAATCACTTCCGCGTCGGAAATGGCACGTTGCGCGGCTTCGCGCGCGGCGGAGACAACGAAGTCCGACATCGTGCGCCCCTGGATCTCGGCGGCCCGACGGATCACGGATAGCACGTCGGTCTCGACGCGCGCTTCAAAGCGGGTAGTGGCCATAGGTTGTTACCTCCTTACCCCACTGTACGGAAAATTGCCGGGCACGTCAAGATGTACGGAAAATTGCCGGACGCGTTCAACATGCTCGCTCAGCGGGCGCCCACGCACGAAGCAGCCGCGGGCGCGACCATAAAAAAACCGGCCGGCGCCGGGTTGGGGGTGCGTGATCGCGACTGCGCAGACTGCCTTGGCACGCCGATAAGAGGACTTATCGGCATTGAAGGTGCGCTAAAAAAACGGCTGCGTGATCGGCAGCCGCGTTCAAGAATTTTCCGTTTACGTCCATGCCGGGGGGATGGTCAGGACGCAGCCTAACTCTATCGACCGCTCTGCCTTGCATCAAGCTGTCAATTCACGCAGGTCGCCCAGTCCCGTCCAATCGGGGCGAATGGGGTGCCCGCTTCTCTGCCCGGCACCGGGTGTTTGGTCGCCTCTGCACGTTGCACGACCCTGAGGTCGGTTGGCTGTTCCATTGATTTCCCGGAATCCCAATTGGCGACGGAGGCCGTCCGATCCTCTGATCTCGCGCGACTGCCGCCCGCCGCTGCGATGAATCACGTCAACGTCTCCCAAGGATTCACAATGGGAACCCCTGTTTCGACAAAATCGACCACATTCCGCGTCACCACGGTCATGCCGTGCACCAGCGCTGTCGCGGCGATAAGGGCATCTCGTTCGGACCGTCGATCGGGCACATGGAGCCGTGCGCACCGTTGGGCAACGGCGGCATCGACCGGCAACACGCGGCGCGCGAATTCGGGCAGGACGTGGCCGTCGAGCCACGCTCTGAGCAGCGCGCCTTGGGCCGGATCGCGGCGTTCGATCTGCAAGACCCCAGTCTCCAGCTCCATGATCGTGATGGCCGATACAAATTGCGCCGGCGCGTCGATGGTCTTACTCCACGCAGCCACATTCCTGTCCGCCCTGCCCGCCCGCACCTTGCGTAGCTCCGACACGACGTTAGTATCGAGAACGAACATCATGAGAAATCAGCTGGTTTGATCGTCACGTGGGCGCGCGGGGGCTCGAATTCGATGTCCTCGACACCGGGCATGGCCAAGGCATCGGCAATGTTGCGTCGTTGCTGCGTGAGCCGCTGGTAGTCGTCGAAACTCAACAGCACGTGGGCGGTCCGGCCGCGGTACGTGATGAACACGGGGCCGTCCTGGGCTGCCTTCTTCGCCTTGGTCACGTCCTGGTTGAGTTCGCGACTGGAGAGTGTGGTGATCGTCACGATGCACTCCTTCAATTGATCGAAGTAGGTATGTTACTACAATTTCAACTATCCCCCAATCGACTTGTCCGCAGATGGATGCGTTCATCGCGGTGATCTCCCTGTCGTGCCATGCCCCGGACGCTAGGTGGCGCTCCCCGTCCCCTGACCTTCTCGGCCTCATCCACACGGCGATCTTCACTCCTGATAAGCAGAGTTGAACTAAACCGCTGCCGCGGTATGGGTGGCAGGTCGACGTCCCCGTCATGGCCGGCACCACCGGTATTCCTTCCTGGTGCGACGATAACCGTGCAATTCAACGCACCGGGTTGTCCCGAAAGGAGTTCCACCATGACACCCCTACGTCAGCGGATGGTCGAGGATATGCGTATTCGGAATCTCGCGGCCAACACCCAGCGCGCTTACCTGCAACAGATCAGCGCTTTCGCGAAGCACTTCGGCCGTTCCCCTGAGATGCTGGGACCCGAGGAGATTCGGGCGTGGCAGTTGTATCTCATCGAAGAGCGGAAGCTCTCGCGCAGCAGCCTGGTCACCACGACCGCGGCGCTACGCTTTCTTTATACGGTCACGCTCAAGCGCGATATCACCGTCGACGACATCGTCATATCGAAGGGTGCGCGCACATTGCCCGTCATCCTGAGCCGCGAGGAGGTCACCGCTTTCCTCGAGTCGATCAGGAGCCTCAAACATCGTGCAATTCTGATGACAGCGTATGCGGGAGGCCTGCGTATTTCTGAAGTCACACGCCTGAAGCTCAGCGACATCGACAGCCAGCGGATGGTGCTTCGTGTCGAGCAGGGAAAGGGGCAGGCCGACCGCAGTACTGGCTTTTCCCGGGACGGTTTCCCGACCAGCCCATCGACCCTGCTACGACACGGCTGGTGTGCCGACAGGCCCGTCCCTCGCGCTATCTGAAGGTCGCCACCAGCACGGTCTGTGCGACCATCAGCCCCTTCGACCTGTTGCACGTGGCCGCGCCAGCATCGCCGGACCAGGGACCGGTCGACCGCTGAGCAAACCGGTGAGGCGTACACAGCTAGAAGTGGCGGACATCTTTCGCTGCTATGGTCAGGCATACCGGCAGGCACACGCCGGCTCGCTCAACCGTGCCCAGCGTTGGGTGATGAGCGCGATCGAGCAATGTCGCACCCAGGTGCTTGGTGGCCACCTCGAGCAGTGCGATACCTGCGGGCATCAACGCATCGCCTACAACTCGTGCCGAAACCGGCACTGTCCGAAGTGCCAGTCGCTCGCGCGAGCAGAATGGCTCGATGACCGTCGGGCCGATCTGCTGCCCGTACCGTATTTCCACGTGGTGTTTACTGTTCCTGAAGAGATTGCGGCAATCGCGTACCAGAACAAGGCCGTCGTCTACGACATTTTGTTCTACGCCACCGCAGACACGCTGCAGACTATTGCCGCCGATCCGAAACACCTCGGCGCTGACATCGGCTTCATTGCGATCCTGCATACCTGGGGCCAGAATCTGATGCACCATCCTCACGTGCATTGTGTCGTCCCCGGCGGCGGCCTTGCGCCGGATCATTCCCGCGCTGGGTCGCCTGCCGTCCGGGTTTCTTCCTGCCGGTGCGCGTACTTTCGCGGCTGTTCCGGCGTCTGTTCCTCGACCGGTTGCAGCGGGCGTTTGACCTTGGCCGCCTGCAGTTCTTCACGAGCCTGGCACCGCTGGTTGACCCCAGTGCGTTCGCCCGGTATCTGCACGCCCCGCGACACGCAGAGTGGGTGGTGTATGCGAAGGAACCGTTCGGCGGCCCGCAACAGGTGTTCGAATATCTCGGCCGCTACACGCATCGCGTTGCGATCTCAAACAACCGCCTGCTCAGCATGACGGACGGTCACGTCACGTTTCGCTGGAAAGACTACCGCCGTGAGGCTGCCCAGCGCGTGATGCAGCTTGATGCGCACGAGTTCATCCGCCGCTTCCTGCTTCACGTGCTACCGCGCGGGCTGCAGCGCATCCGGCACTATGGCCTGCTGGGAAATCGCTGGCGCGTGACACGGCTCGCGGAGTGCCGGCGACTGCTCGGTGCTTCCGCGCAATCGGAGGCCCCCGCCGAATGTGCAAGAGATTACCGAGACCACTATGCCAGCCTCACGGGCCAGTCCCTACGTGACTGTCCGGCCTGCGCCCGCGGGCACATGGTATGCATTGAACTAATTCCACCTCATGCCCGGCAACGGGCGCCACCAGGGGGCGCGGCGTGATAACGCCTGCTCATGCATGCCCAGTGACACCGGACGGTCAATTACCGGCACGGCTCGGGCACAGTTGTGGCTGCGCCTGGTTCATTGCTGCCCCGCGCCTGCGTAACGTTGCCTGTCACATCTACGTCAACCGGCCGCTCATCTCACGCGCGAGTACGGGCGTTGCTCAGCACGCCGACGATCCCGGCCTCAGCAACACCACAGCCATCACCCTGATTCAATGCCCATAGCGGCCGGCGCTCGCGGAGCGGTTTAGCTCAACGAATTTTTAGCGAAGCGGAGGCGCATCTATGCCGTGCCTGCGACCATTCTTCTTTGCCGCCTCCGCTTCGCTAAAAATCCTCTGGGTTATCGCGCGACCCACCCGGCTGTGGCCTTCATGCGACATATATTGATATTGAGCGGCCGTTCACTATTTCTGCCAACGCGTCCCAAGGGTTCGTTGATTGTGCTAATGCCAGTGGATCAGGCTGACATGTGAATCGGCATGCTCAAAATTACCGAAAGCGCAGTCTGCGACCGCCAGACGACCGTCGCGGCTATACTCCTTCTGCTTGGGAATCAGCCACTTTCGTAGGCACGGAACATAGAGCGGCTACTACACTGCGTGAGTGAACATCGACAACGCCTCTCCGAAAACATCCTGATACAGACGCCATTAGCAGAATTAGCGTACCTCAACAGCAGGTGCGCCGCCTGGGTGTCGTGGGCGCGCCGCGCGGCGATTGCCAGCGCGTCACGGATCGTCGCGATCAGCTGCCGGGTGGNGACAACGCCTCTCCGAAAACATCCTGATACAGACGCCATTAGCAGAATTAGCGTACCTCAACAGCAGGTGCGCCGCCTGGGTGTCGTGGGCGCGCCGCGCGGCGATTGCCAGCGCGTCACGGATCGTCGCGATCAGCTGCCGGGTGGTGACCAGGCCGGCGCCGGCCGCCCCATAGGGGTCCGGTGCAGGATCGCGTCATCGACGCCTTCTAGATACGCCCGATAGAGCGCGAAATGGGTGGGGGTGAGTCGTAACCTCATGGTGTTCCGCCAACGGGCGCCGGAATCGGCGAATCGCCACCCGACTCGGACAAGGCATTGAGACGATCCCAGGCATCGGCGAAGCGATGCAAGGGAACCGCAGCCAGTTGGGCGTCGTGGACCACCAGCAACTGCTCGAGCACGACGCGTTCGTCATCGGCCAGGCGCCAGTCGCCGCTGATCGCGCGCGCCATATACGCCCGAAGAACCGCGTCGGCGCGTGGGTAGAGCGTCCGGTCCGTCTCCCCCGTGACGTCGCGCAAATAGAACGCCAAGTACAGCGCGTTCAGGAGCGTCCCGATCTGCGCAACGTCACCGTGACCATCACGCACGGCGGCCAGGGCCACGTGGTGTTTGAGCTGCAAGCGTTGAACCTGCGCGGTCGGCAGCGGCAGTAGCAAGATTTTCGAACGCGGTTTGCGACCGCGCGCGCGCTGGGGTGGCATAGCAGTCTCCGTGCGCAGGGGCAACGAGCGGGACGTTACCCCGGGATTCATTGATGTCGGCCCAGGCGGACGCCCAGGCGCCGTCCTCGCGAATCCGGAGCTAGGCCGCCCACGGATCATTCAGGTCGACCCCGCAGTCGACAAAATCCTTCACGTTGCGGGTGGCGACCGTCGCGCCGCGCGAACGCGCGATCGCAGCGATCATCGCATCGATCTGGCTGATCGCCCGCCCCGCCCGCTTGCGCGCGGTGGCAATGTCCGCATAGTCGGCAGCGGCATCCCAGTCGAACGCCAGCACGCGCCCGGCAAAGTCGAGCTCGAAGATCGCCGTGAGCGCGACGGCCAAGCCCACGCGCCGTGTCCCGGCCGACAGCAGCTGCACGCCGTACAGCATTTCGGCGCGCGACAGCGTGGTCGTGAACAGCGCCGCGCGAGGTTGGCGGCCGAACCAGGCCAGCACGGCCGGATCCGGGACCGGCCGCAGCAGCTCGGAGAGGACGTTGGTATCGAGGACGATCATGCGCCGTCGAACCCCGGTTCGCGGATCGGCTCGCGTGAGGGCAGCGCAAGGTCAACGCCGCCCAAGGGCGCCACGCGCCGGCGGATCGCATCGACCAGGGTGTCGCCCTGCAACGGTTCAACAGCGAGTGCGCTGCGCAGGATGTCGCGGGCTTCTTCCTCCATCGAGCGATTGTGGCGCGCGGCCTGCACGCGCAGTCGAGTTTTCAGGGGTTCGTCGAGATTACGAATGGTCATGGCGGCCATGGGTCCTCCTGGATCATCGTGAAGGGTTCAAGGAACCGGCAACGTCGGCACCGGGCGGCGCTGATCACGGCCCTGCCCGTATCGGGACTCCGCTGGTTGCAGCGAATTCATTATAATCAATGCCGCCATTGCAATCAACGATGCATCCAAAATAAATAGGGTCATATATATGTTCATCGCGACACACATACGGAGTCCCTCGCTTGACGGGGTTGACAAGGAAATCAATCCCGTCGCGTTGAAAACGACGAGGAAAATCGCTATTCCAGATAAGCAGAGAGTTGAACCAAACCGCTGACGCGGTATGGGTGGTAGGTCGGCGCCTCCGTCATGGCCGTCACTACTGCTTCAACATTGGCCCGCCGAAAAAAACGGCCGCCCAACCACGGCGGCCGCCTTCCAACACTTGTTACATGACGTCCATTCCGGGGAGGTCAAGACGCGTTTTGAGTATAGGCGTCAGGCCGAGCTCGCGCCAGGTAGAACGGTCCGGTCTGGCTCGCTCACGTGTCCCGCACGCTGACCCCGCCCCCTCGGCCTCATCCTCACGTTGCTGCCTAATCAGCTAGACTTTAAGGCACCCCTGCAGCTGCTCGGCGCTCGTCCTCACGCGATGATCGCGATGATCGCGTTAGCGCTCCTGCACCAGCTGGCTCGATCGAGTGTCTTCTGATGGTCTGCAGCCGCCGGTGGCGATCTCCGGCATCTGTCGCGCCCCCTGACCGGCAAACCGCGCTCAAGGAGGTACTTTCAACGTCAGGAAGCAAGCCCTTGCGCCCCTCTCATTTTGACAGCATACTGTCAAATATGGCGAACAAAGTGACGAGTTATAACGCTCACGCCGTCGATCGACTGATCGGCGAGATTTTCCGCCTCTATGGTGCTGTCGTTGCAGCGGGCGACGTCATCACCAGACCGTTCGGTCTTTCGAGCGCGCGGTGGCAGGTTATGGGTGCGATCGAGGCAACCAGCGGCGCCACGGTATCGGCTCTGGCGCGGCAGGTGGGCGTCACTCGCCAGTCGGTTCAGCGCATCGTGACGGAGATGGCCATCGAAGGGTATTTCGAACTTGTCGACAACCCCAGCGATCGGCGCGCCAGGATCGTCACCATGACTGGGAAAGGATGGCACGTCTATGACGCCGTCACGGCTGCATGGAAGGCGACGGCAGAGCAGATGGACCAGCGCTTCGGCCCCGACGCACTAGTCAGGATTACGAACCAGTTGATCGAGTTGCACGACGATTTTCGGAATATCGCCGAAGGCGGCAATACAGACAATGGGAGCATCAAATGAGTCGTGAACAGCGTGAACGTATCAAGGCAGAGCTTGGTCGACCCAAGGTGGCGGCGTCATCTGATCGATCCATCGAGCAGATCCGGGCCGGTTTCGCCGCGTTTATGGCCACGATGCGGGTGCCGAAAGGTACGCATAGCTGTTCAACGACCCTGGGCACCCGCCCCGCACTGCTGGTCGAAGCCGAACAGGGCGCGCGGCCGGGCACGATCCTCTATTTCCATGGTGGCTCCTGCCTGATGGGATCGCCCGAGACCGGGATGCCGCTGACGGCAAGTCTGGTCGTGAGGACCGGCATGCGATCCTTCTCGCTTGACTACCGGTTGGCGCCCGAACACCCTTTCCCAGCTGCCATCGAGGATTGCGTGGCGGCCTATCGGGCACTTCTCGACCAGGGCGTTGCGCCGACGTCGATAGCCTTCGCCGGAGACTCTGCTGGCGGAGGGCTGTGCGTCACATCCTGTCTCAAGGCCCGGAGCGAGGGTCTACCGCTACCCGGAGCAATCGTGACGTTTTCGGCGGGGCTTGACTTTACCCGTACCGGGGAAAGTGCAGACGCCAAGAACGGGATTGATCCCTTCTTTACCTGCGAAAGCTTCCGTGCATCCGGCGACATGTACCTCGGCGGTGCGGACCCCCGTCAGGAATTGCTTTCTCCGGCCGTTTTTGCGGACCTTACGGGTTTCCCGCCTGTCCTCCTGCAGGTCGGCACCAACGAGTTGCTGCTTGATGACTCAACGCGTCTCGCGGCGCGGGCGCGTGACGCCGAGGTCGATGTCATCCTTGATGTCACCGCGAACGTGCCGCATGTTTTTCAGGGCTATAACGGCGTACTGGAGGAAGCCGACCAGGCGCTCGACCGTGCTGCGTTGTTTCTCACGCAACACGTCGGCCGTAAAGCAGAAATAGCGGCAGCCATATGAGCCCTGGCGCTTTCGGATTCAAGCGGTCACTGCAACGCGGCCTTCCACGTCCAACCCCAGAAATGCTGAGAATCCTTATGATTCAAGAGGTTAGATTTCTTCGTGGGGTGGAAATCCGGGAGTGCCAGCCGATTATATGTAAGCGATCCATTATCGGAGTCCAACCTTCGGGGTTCAGCTCAATCTGACGGGAATCAGAGTGCCTGTGCCACGCCCTCATGAACAGACGGTACGTGTCGAGCGCTTACGGTCACGGAAACACTTGCGGCGGGGTGATTTCGGTGTACCCCACTCCTTTCACAGGTATGCCGTCGATCACGCCCGAAACCGTACTAGCTCCCTCCCAATAACGAGGCTCGGGGGGAAGTGACAGGACTTCTTGGTTGACTTTCTGGGGCTGAATCGTGAGTTGACCGTTTGGCACCATCAGTAGCCAGCCGCTGGAGTATGTCTGCAGGGTCACAGGGCTGGTCCATGTTCCCAACGCTGTATCTCCCAAGAGCCGAGAATCCAGAGCGGCGTAGCTACCATCCTTGTTCACTTGCGTACCGACCTTCTGCACAATTGCTCCGGTGATATCGCGTATCAGATATACCATGTATTGAGTACCGTTGTCCAACTGCACGCTAAACCAATCCCAACCTCCGACTTGGCCATCTGCATTGAACCATTGATGGTCGTGCCAAGATGTACCGGTAACTGTGATAGGTACGCCGTGGTCGATGATAGTCCCAGTTGTCTGCAGGTTTGTATACGAGTAATACTTGGATGTATCGAAGGGACCGTATGGGATGACCCCACCATCACCGTGTAGAACGGCCTGTGTTGACGATGTCAAATTGAGGGTCAGTGAATAGCTTTGATTCGAAAAAGCGGCGCGCATCGTGTTATTGTTGTTCAACCCAGACATGCTCCAATCGAGCATCTGAATATCGAACCCTCCTCCTTTCGGTAACACATTTGGCTGCACTATAATTCTCTCATCGCTTTGATAAGTATTTTTCGTCAAGTCTGTAACGGCAAAATTTGCAACATACCCATTGGCAAGTGGTGGAGGCAATGCCCCCGTTTTGAAGAAGGTTAGTTCATACCCATAATTATGTACTTTCCCTTGAGGATCAGTGCCAGATAGATGGCCTGTATAATACCACCATTCTTTGGTGCTTGAGTTATGAGGGCTTTGATCCTGCGGAATGAAAATTTGCGGAGTCACTGCCGAAGCAAACGTAGCTGCGAAAAATAGACAAATTCCAATGCTCCAGCGAACAAATAATCTAAACTGCTGCAATACACGCGATGCTACAATCTTCGCTGATATGTTCATGGCTGACCTGAATCGGTAAGTGATTTCGCTTGTAGAGTCGACGCGCTCTCCATTATAACAATCGAGCAGTCTAGATTAAATACATCTATATCAAGGTTTCAACGAGGAAAATGGAACAATTTCCATGTAAGCTTTCCCACTCACTGTCACACCATTGATCTTGCCAGTCACCGTGGCATCACTTTCCGAGTAAGTTAAATTGGAAATTCCACCTAATTTTGCGACCGGCGCCAATGGCGCATATGTCGACCCGAGTAACGTCATTTCCTGATCATTCACGCGAGAAGTCACGACCACTTGGCCGCCGGGCACGGAAACGATCTCCGCCATCGGATAAGTCACTCCGGTACGAGGACTGGTCCAAGTGGGACCTACATCGCTATCAGCCAATGTCTTTGGATCTATCTGACTGTAGGTTCCGTCAGCCTTTATGTAGGTGCCGTAAGCCAACGAGGTCTTGTTGTTAACATCCTTGAGAAGGGAGATGTTATATTTTGTACCATCCGCTAATTCAATAGCATACCAGTGCCAACCTGTTGAAACTGAGCTGGGAGCACCAAACTCATGATCGAACCATGAAGTGCCGGTAACGGGTACAATTAGTCCATTATCATTCACAGACCCTGACACCTTGAGATTCGGAAACGAATAATAATCTAGAGCCCCAGAGGCATTTGGCGGCATCACACCTTGATCACCGTTAAGTACGACCCGGCCCTGTGTTTGCATACTGAGATTCAATCCGTAATTGGTGGAAGATAAGGATGACACTCCGGGAACAATAAGGCCGCCGCTAATCTGACTATTTCCATTTTTGCCGTTTAAATTCCAATCAAGTAATTGGATATTATAGCCCCCGCCGGGGAGCAGCAAATCTGGCTGGATGCTGATTCGGCTGTCGTTATAGTGGACACCTCGATTCAAATCAGTAATTGCAAGATTTCCCACATACGCTGAAGCTAACGGAAATGTCCCCAGCCCCGAACGGAAGAAAGTCATTTGGTATCCGTAAGAATGCGTTTTGCCAAAAATATCTGTGCCTGATAGGTGTCCAGTGTAGTACCACCACTCTAATGAAACATCGTGTGGAGCTTCGTCTCTCGGAATAACTACGGGGACCTCATCGGCAACAGCCAGGCTGTTGATAGATCCCATGATTGCTATTGAGAAAATTAATCCTACTTGTACAAATACTTTGACGATATTCATATCGAGACATGATTTGAGGATTTTCACGTTTTTGACATTCATTCCAACCTCCGTGTAATGACGCGTTACATGTATCATTGATGTCAATAATTTATATATTCTCGGATTATATATTTAATAGCAATCTTTTACTAAAAATAACAAATAATGACAACTCAGTCAACGACGGTAAATGAATTCATCAGACATTTAAGTTATTTGATTTTTCGTACGAAATAGAAATGTAATATTCAACTCCTACTTGTATTTAAATACGATTTATTTTATTAATTTCGGAATATGGTTTGGCAAACGGAAGGGTACTGCCAGATTGTTCCAGAATTCGGCGAATATAATGGGGCATGAAGAAAACTTCTATCACCGCTCTGCCGCCGGCCGAGGCACCGGTTTCGTTCAAGGGCTACTGGTTTCCGCTGGACATCATCGTAAGCGATCAATGAACGACACCCTTTCGCCTCGAGGCTGAATCGCAGAGGCTACCTGTCCATGTCGATCGAGCGTGGACACGTGTGCATGAATGAACAAGAGGAAGGTTTGCGGGTCCGGCTGGTCGTTGATCGTAAGAGTGATGGCCAACGCGAATACGACGAAGCCGCAAAGACGTGCCTGAAGCCTGGTGTCTCGATAGCTCGAACGGCCATGGAGTATGGGCTCAATCCAAACCTGGTTCGGACGTGGATCACCCAGTACCAACGCAAGCAAGATCAAGCTGAGCTGGTCGCGCCGGCAAGTGCCCGGTCACGCGAAAGGTCACCGGAGTTGTTGGCGCCGAGTGGAAATTGACCCCGACAGGGTCTGTCCGACGTGCGGCAGCGCAATGCGCCCGCTTGGCGAGGATCTGTCTGAGCAGCTCGCGCACGTGAGCGCGGCATTCAAAGTGAACTCACGTGCGGTGATATCAACTCATTGGATTTGCAGTCTAAATTAATATCAATTTTATAAATTCGAGTGCGGGATTTATGCTTGTGCAGCCGTTGCGCGTACACAGCACGGCTGCGCCCGATCCTCCTCACACGAATTCGCCATGCAAACCTCCACTCTCAAGGTCCGCGTCGATGCAATACGCGACGAAGCCCAAGACATCCGCTCGTTCCGCATCGTTCGGCTCGATGGCCTCCCGTTTGACGCCTACGAACCTGGCGCACATATCGACGTTATCGCACCATCGGGCATCACCCGCCAGTACTCGCTGTGCGGCGACCCCACGCACTGCGACGCGCAACTGTTCGCGGTCAAGAAAGAGACCAAATCGCGCGGGGGCTCGCACTCGCTGCACGACGACGTGGTGGTTGGCTCCGAACTGACCGTCGGCCTACCGCGCAATCTGTTCCGGATATCAGAACAGGCGCAAACCCACGTACTGATCGGCGCCGGCATTGGCATCACGCCGCTGCTGTCGATGACCTATCGGCTCGCGGCCGTTGGTGCGCCCTTCGTGCTCCACTACTTCGCGCGCAACGAAGCCCATGCGGCCTTTCTGTCCACACTGTCGCTGGATTCCCTGGCGCAGCACGTGCACTTCCACTTCGGCATTGCGCGCGGCGACGTGGAAGCGGCGCTATGCAGTTGCCTGGAAAATGCCGGCGCTGGCACGCACGTCTACACCTGCGGCCCGGGGCCGTTCATGGACAAGGTGGTAGCGGTCAGCGAAGCGATCGTCGGCCCGGACGCGGTGCATCTGGAGCGCTTTGCGGCAGAACCGGCTGCGTTGGTTGAAAGCGAGCTGGAAAGCTTCGAAGTGCAGATCGCCGGGTCTGGCCAGATCGTGCAGGTGGGTAAAGGAGTGACGATCGTCAGCGCACTCGCGGAAATCGGCATCGAAATCGACACTTCCTGCGGCGAAGGCGTCTGTGGCACGTGCATCGTGGATGTCGTCGACGGCGAGCCCGAACACCGCGACCATTGCCTTAGCAAGGCCGAGCGCGCGAGCAACCAGGTCATTTGCTGCTGCGTTTCGCGCTCGCGCTCGAAGCGGCTCGTACTCGACGTTTGACGGCAGACCGACCGGCCGCCGGCGCGACGGCGGCCCCTGCCGTAGCCGTAGCGTCGGACATCGCGAAGCGCTGCATGATGTTGCCCAGCAGCTGGCGCATCCAGGCAATGCCCTCGTCCTCGTGAAAATGTTCGTGCCAGTGCATCGTGACACCTACCGGCGCGATCGCGACCGGCAGCTCGTAGATGTTGAATTCGCCACCCTTCGCAAATAGCTGGGCGAGCCTGCGCGGCAGCGTCGCGACGAAATCGGTGACGGTGAGCACGCGCGGCAGTGCCACGAAATGCGGAATCTCCAGACCGATATTGCGCGCCACACCCTTAGAGCGCAAGGCATCGTCGAGAGCATGGTGGCTGTGCTCGATCGAGCGCACCAACACATGCGACGCACCGGCGAACTCAGCCAGCGTAATCGCAGGCCGTGCAGGCCCCTGCACGCGGCGTCGCATCATGCAGACATAACTTTCCTCGAACAGCACCTGATGGCGCGTGCGAGCCGTCAGTTCCGGCAGGTTTCCGATCGCGAAATCGAGCCGGCGCGCGCGCAGCGCATCCTCGATCTCACCCACCGGCATCGGCTGGACGACAATCTTGATCTTCGGCGCAAGCCGGTTCACTTCCTCACAGATCGACGGCAGATACGCCATCTCACCCGCGTCCGACAGCGACAGCCGGAAAGCGCGCGTGCTGAAGGCCGGATCGAAGCGCTCTGCGTAGCGCAGCGCCTCGCGCACTGTTTCGAGCGCGCGCGCGACGATCACCGCCAGCTCTTGGGAAATCGGAGTCGGCTGCATGCCATGGCGCGTGCGCACGAACAGCGGATCGTCGAACAGCGCGCGCAGTCGCGCCAGCGAATAGCTCATCGCCGGCTGAGACAGCGCGAGCCGCTCGCCCGCCTTGGTCAGGCTCTGCTCCTCGACGATCGCGAGAAACACCTGAAGCAGATTTAGATCAACCCCATCGAGCGATCGCATCATGATATCCATTGATTTGATGTCTAGGACAATTTTAGATCAATTTGACGCATGAAATCTATCGATCGACACTGTCGTCACACGCCGGACAGCAACAAACTGGCGATCGACAACCCTCGCGTTCCACCGCGATCACCACGATACCTCACACCATGAGTGAAAACTGGCAAAGCATCGATACGCATGCGCTGCGCGGGCGCGCAGAAGCCGATCGTATCGCCCCGGCCCTGTACTACGATCCGCAGATCTTCGAGGCCGAGCTCGAGCGCATCTTTTACAAGACCTGGATCTGGGTTGCCCACGAGAGCGAGCTACCGAATCCCGGCGATTTCCGCACCACCACGATCGGCCGCCAACCGGTGATCGTGGTGCGTGACAAGACGGGTACTGTCAACGTGCTGCAGAACCGCTGCCGCCATCGTGGCGCCACCGTATGCGAGGAGCACAAGGGCAATGCGAAGGGCTTTACCTGCCCGTACCACAGCTGGTCGTACGCGCTCGACGGCGCGCTGCGTGCGCTGCCGTATGGGGACGGTTACGAAGGCGTCTGCGAAAAGAGCGACTTGCCACTGGAAAAGCTGCGCGTCGGTATCTACCAAGGCCTGATCTTCGCGAGCTTCAATCAGGAAATCGAACCGCTGGAGGATTTCCTCGGCGGTGCGAAGCCATGGATCGACCTGTTCATGAAGCAAGGCGCCGGCTATTCGATCAAGTCTAATGGTGAACACAAATTCCGATTCAAGGGCAACTGGAAGATCCAGCTTGAGAACACTACCGACCTCTATCACTTCCCGGTGGTCCACAAGTCGTGGATGAAGTCGATCGACGAGGAAACCGCTGCAGTGATCACCAGCTTCATGACCAGCGACAAGGCGTTCTGCCGCTCACTCGGCAACGGTCACAGCCTCGCTGTACTGGTGCCAGAAATCGTCGACCTCGACGAGGATGATGGCGCGCCGCTGTCAGAACGATTCGACGATCTGGTCAAGCAGTTGTCGGAAAAGCACACGCCCGAGGAAATACGCTGTATCGTTCGTTCGCTAATGGGCGTCGGCTTCAACCTGAACCTGTTCCCGAACCTCGCGTTGTCGATGGCTTTCTTCCGCGTGCTGCGACCGATCTCGGCAGAAGAAACGGAAATCCGCCACGTTGCACTCGCGATGGACGGCGGCCCGGAGGAAGCGAACCGCGTGCGCCTGCGGATCCACGAGCACTTCCAGGGGCCGCTCGGATTCGGCAGCCCCGACGATGCCGAGGCCTGGGAGCGCGTACAACGCGGCTCGCACGCCGGTCCCAACACGCCGATCCTCGTGAACCGCGGGTTGAACCGCGAAACGACTGCACCGAACGGTGAGAAAACCGCGCATTCGACCGACGAAACCGGCATGCGCGAAGCCTATGCGCAGTGGCGCAAGATGATGGAGGCATGATGAACGACCACAACATGCTGGTTTCCGACGATACGTTCGCGCGTGCGGTGCGCTTCATCTGGCGCGAGGCCGAATTGCTTGACCGCCGCGAATACCGCGAATGGCTAACGCTGTGGGACGAGGCTGGCCACTACGTGGTGCCAATCGATCTGGCCGCGACTGATTTCGCGGCAACGCTGAACTATGCATACGACGATCACGAGATGCGCGAGAAGCGCGTCGACCGGATGACCTCGGGCTACTCGGCATCGGCATCGGATGCGGCGCGCACCGTGCGCACTGTCTCGCGCTTCACACTCGCCAACGCCGAAGCGAACCAGGTCGAGATCCGCTCCGCGCAGGTCGTGATCGCCTACAAGCGCGCCAGCACCACGATTTTCGCCGCCGATGTCGCGTATACGCTGCGCTTCGATGGCGCAGAGCCGCGCCTGGAGCAAAAGGTCATCCGTCTGATCGATTCGACTGAAGCACTGAACGCGATCGGCTTCCTGCTGTAAGCAGCCCGGCGGCCCGCTTGAGCTACGCGCGGGCCGCCGTATTATCTGTCTCGTCTGGGATTCGCCCTATGCCCACGCTCGAAGTCTATCTGCCCGCCGGCCAGCCCGAAACGCGCAAGGCCGCGCTCATCGCCAATCTCACGCAAGCCACCGTCGATGCGATCAGCGCACCCGCCGAATCAGTGCGCATCCTGCTCAACGAACTGCCCGGCGGCCATTACGCCATCGGCGGCACACGCGCCGCCGATGGCGCGAAGCCGTCCTTGCCAGTCATCATCGCGATCCTGATCGCAGGCCGCACGCTCGACCAGAAACGCGCACTGATCGCCGCTCTGGCCGATACAGCCGCCGAGACACTCGAATCGGCGCTCGATGCGACACGCGTGATGGTCAAGGACATCCCGAACACCGATTTTGGTATCGGCGGCAAGACGGCGAAATCGCTGGGCCGCTGATACGCCGACTCGACGCACCGCGATGCGGCGCGGCTGCCAGGCCACCCTCTTTCATCCCGAGCTTTCGATGACTCAAGATTGTCCCCTCTTGCTTGCCGCGCTCGCCGCACGTCTGGCCATTCTCGAGGCCGAACGTGAAGCCCGTCGCTCATTCACGCGCTACATGGCGCTCTGCGACGTACCCGCGTGCGCGCTCGACGGCGAATCACTGGCCGCGCTGTTTACGACGGACGCGATCTGGGAAGGCGTGGGCAAGCACCATGAAAACAAGTTCGGCCGGCTCGACGGCCGTGAGGCAATCGTGGCGACGCTGTCGCACTATCTGCCACCTACCCCGCACTTCACGACCAACACGCACTTCGTCACCTCCGAGACGATCGACGTGGACGCTGAAGCGCAACGCGCCACCGGCCGTTGGATCATGATGCAGGCCTCGGGCTACGTCGACGGCCGCGCTGAGCTGATTGGCGCGCGCCTCGAAGTTGATTTCGTACCGGAAGCCGGCTCGCCGCGCTGGCTGATCGCACATTTCCGCACCGAGCGCCTGTTCGACGCTCCGTGGCAAACCAATCCGCGCGCGGCGCTGCCGCCCACCACCGAAAAAGATCCCGCATGAGCACCTTCATCAAGACACTGTCGCTCGGCGGCAGCCGGCCCGACAGCCCGACGATCGCCATCAAAGACACGATCGACATCGCCGGCTATCCCACCACCGGTGCGAGCCGTGCACTGGCCAGCACTGCGCCGGCCGGCCGGCATGCAACGGTCGTGCAGCGTCTGCTCGACGCTGACTGGCGGATCGTCGGCAAGGCGAACATGCACGAGCTCGCTTTCGGCATGACCGGCATCAACGACTTCACTGGCACGCCGGACAACCCACAGGACCGTACGCGCATTCCAGGCGGTTCGTCGAGCGGCTCAGCCGCCGCTGTCGGCCTGAGGCTCGCGGATGCCGCGCTCGGCACCGATACCGGTGGCTCGGTCCGCGGCCCAGCCGCGTGCTGCGGTGTAATCGGTCTGAAGCCGACGTTCGGACGCGTATCGCGCGACGGCGTCGTGCCAGCCAAAACCACACTCGACTGCGTCGGCCCGTTCGCACGCGAGATGCACACGCTCGTTGCCGCGATGGCAGCGATCGCCAGCGATTTCGACGAAGCGGCGGCACGAGGCGAGGCCTCTGCACTGCGGATCGGCATCGTCGACGCGCCAGCCAACGCGGCGTTCAGCACGGCCGTGATCGACGCAGTGCGCCGCGCCGGCAACGCATCGGTCCCGATTGCGCTTGCGCACCTGGGCGAGGCCTTCGACGCCGGCCTGGTAGTCATCAATGCGGAGACCTCGCACGCGTTCGGCCATCTGGTGGGCAGCGGCAAGCTCGGGCCAGACCTGGAAGCACGCCTGCGGGCAGCGGCCAATACCAACCGCGATGCGCTCGCTGCCGCCGAACGGGTACGCCGAGCGTTCACCGAGGAAGTCGATCGCGCGCTCGATCACGCCGACCTGATCGTAATGCCGACCCTACCGAACTTCCCAATAACGATCGACGAAGCACACCGGGGTCGCTCCGTCATCGCGATGTCCTCGCTGATCCGCCCATTCAACCTGAGCGGCCACCCGGCGCTGAGCCTGCCGCTCCCCATCGACGGATCGACGCTGAAGGCCGGCCTGCAGATTGTCGGTCGTCATGGCGCGGACGAACAGGTATGCGCGCTCGCCTCGTACCTGGAGCGCGCGCTGGCCAGTTGAGTCCGGCTCCGGCACGGCCGCTCCACCATGGAGCGAGCGACCTACCATCCTCAACTGCGCATCGCGCACTACATCCAGCGCATCGGACATGCACGAATTGTTCGGCTTTTTTTGCTCGGCGATCCGCAGCCCGCTGCCGCATGTGAACTTACCCTGATACCGTAAGTGTGATCGCCGCGCGCCGCGATCGGGCAGTTCAGGTGCCTGCACTGCATCGACCTGAACCTCCGCGAACTCGGCGTCCTGCTGCACGTGGCTGGCCACGTCAGCGTCGCCTTGATGTTCGCCTCGTGCAATATCTACTTCGCCAACGTCGCTGCTGGGATGTGGATGTGAAGGACGGCCTGTATATGCGATGACGCCGACGGTCGGTCAGAAGCGCTGCGGATACCCACCCGCAACGCGACCTGGTTCTGCGAACTCGACGTGGTGATAACTGGCGCGAGGTTCGCAACGGCGCCGCTACCAGCGCATATGTAGACGGCCGTCTCATACAGATCGGTGTGCCTCGAGAGAAGGTGGTCCACGCTGGCGTCGAACTCGTGGTAGTGCGGCTTCTGCCCGGTCGCCGACACATTTCCGAGCCTGTAGCTGTACGCACTTCCGAGTTGCAGTGCCGGCGTGATCATGTAGCTCACGACAATTTCGGCGATGTCGAGCGTGACATGCCCGCCGATCTTCGCGCTGAGCGTCGGCTCAAGATCGCCGCAGACCAACGGGATCGTCGAGCGACTGCACAAGACCATGTTCAACGAGTTCTATCGCGTCGCTTTCCGCAAGAAGATCTACGAATCGACCGATGCCTTGCAGACCGGTCTTGATGCGTGGCTCGACCAGTACAACACTGAACGCGAACATCAGGGGCGATGGTGTTACGGCAAGACGCCGATGCGCACCTTCCTCGATTCACTGGAACTCGCCAAGGAGAAACTTATTCCTCATCAACCACTTCTTCCCTAGCGGCCCGACTACATGTCAGATCGAGTTCCGGCTAATGCACATCTGGCCGACTCAATCGCCGATCGCCTCGCCCTGTCGGCCAAACGTCGGCGTACCGTATTGATTGCTCTGCAAGCCCACGTAGGCGAACCGGCCAAACATCCGGCCGCCCTGGCCGGCGGCGCCGGTGTTCAGATTGAAGTCATTCTCGAGGCGGACTATCGTGGACAGGCCGCCACCGCGATTGTCGCTGCCACGCAAACTCCAGCGGTTGCCTTGGGAAATGCTGTTTTCCCACGCTGATCGAAGTGTGCCGGTAATCGGCGTGTCGGCGTTGATCCGGCCGTTCAACCGGTCGGTCCATCCCGTCCTCAGCTCGCAGGCTCTCATGCCCGAAAACAACTTCCGCGCGGGCCTGAAAATCGTTGCTGGCAGTCACGGAGACGAGGAGCGGGTCTGCGGGTGCATTCGCACGGGCGCTTGCTAAGAGACGGTTTCATAAAGACTGCTGAGTCCGCTGCAAGGTGTTCCAGCAGATCAAGCAGCAGCCGAGTTTGAGGAACGCGCCGTGAATATCAGCACGGCGCTCGAAACGGATACGGAGGCA
>NZ_JAWJWL010000044.1:0-25168 GCF_034721475.1 Burkholderia alba
CTGAGGCCGGTCGAGAGCGAAGTGATGCCGCTGTTGGCGGTGGACAAGCCGGTTGAAGTCGACGACGACAGCGAAGTAACGGTGCTGTTGGTCGAGCTGAGGCCAGTCGAGAGCGAGGTGATGCCGCTGTTGGCGGTGGACAAGCCGGTGGACGCCGACGACGACAGCGAAGTGACGGTGCTGTTGGTCGAGCTGAGGCCGGTCGAGAGGGAAGTGATGCCGCTGTTGGCGGTCGACAGGCCGGTCGATGCCGACGACGACAGCGAGGTGACGGTGCTGTTAGTCGAGCTGAGGCCGGTCGAGAGGGAAGTGATGCCGCTGTTGGCGGTCGACAGGCCGGTCGATGCCGACGACGACAGCGAGGTGACGGTGCTGTTAGTCGAGCTGAGGCCGGTCGAGAGGGAAGTGATGCCGCTGTTGGCGGTGGACAAGCCGGTGGACGCCGACGACGACAGCGAAGTGACGGTGCTGTTGGTCGAGCTGAGGCCGGTCGAGAGTGAAGTGATGCCGCTGTTGGCAGTCGACAAGCCAGTCGAAGCCGACGACGACAGCGAAGTGACGCTGCTGTTGGTCGAGCTGAGGCCAGTCGAGAGCGAGGTGATGCCGCTGTTGGCGGTGGACAGGCCGGTGGATGCCGACGACGACAGCGAGGTGACGGTGCTGTTAGTCGAGCTGAGGCCGGTCGAGAGCGAGGTGATGCCGCTGTTGGCAGTCGACAAGCCGGTGGATGCCGACGACGACAGCGAAGTGACGGTGCTGTTAGTCGAGCTGAGGCCGGTCGAGAGCGAGGTGATGCCGCTGTTAGCAGTCGACAAGCCAGTCGAAGCCGACGACGACAGCGAAGTAACGGTGCTGTTAGTCGAGCTGAGGCCAGTCGAGAGCGAAGTGATGCCGCTGTTGGCAGTCGACAAGCCAGTCGAAGCCGACGACGACAGCGAAGTAACGGTGCTGTTGGTCGAACTGAGGCCGGTCGAGAGCGAGGTAATGCCGCTATTCGCTGTCGACAGGCCGGTCGACGTGGAGGACGACAGGCTGGTCAGCCCCGAGTTGACGGCAGTGACGGCGAGATTCGTCGCGTTCAGCTGCGAGCCGTTCACGGCGTCGGTGCTCGTCGTCGACAGACGGCCGGCCGCGACATTGGTCAGCGTGCGCTCGCCGCCGACCGTGCCGATGCTGACGGTGGAGCCCGGCGTCGAGCCGGCGAAATTGTAGGTGGTGCCGTTGATGGTCGTGCTGGCCGTGCCCACCGTTGCGGCGGTGGCCGAGCCGGTACCCAGCGCGACGGAGTTCGCGTTGCCCGCCGACGCGCCCTGACCCAGGGCGACGGCGTTCGCCGCGTTCGCGATCGCGGTATTGCCGACCGCCATGCTGCCGGTGCCCGATGCCGTGGCATAGGTTCCGAGCGCGGTGCTGCTGTTGGCCGTCGCGCTGGAGAAGCTGCCGACCGCCAGCGGGGCGACGCTGGCCGCGCTGCCCACGGCGCTGCTGGTCGCCAGGGCGTTGTGGCCGAACGCGATGGAACTGGTACCCGTGGCCGTAGCGCCCGACTGAATCGCCACGGCGTCGTTGCCGTTCGCCACCGCGACATTTGAATTGTTGTCGCCGATCGCGAGCGCGCCGCCGATCGATGAGCTGGCCGATGCGCCCGCGCAGTTCTGGGTTGTCGAGGTGCTCGACGACGAACTGTTCACGCTGCCGTTGTTGCACGCGCCGATCGCGATGTTGGCGAGGCTGGGCGTGGATGCCGCCATCCCGAGCGCCAGCACGATCGCGCCGGCCAACGCCGTGCGCAGGTGCGGAACCGGCGAACCGGCGGCGGCATCGCCGCGCTGCGTCAATCCGGCAACCATCGCGACGAGCTTGCCGAGGGCGGTCCGGTTCGGTTTGCCTCGCGCCGAGGACACTTCGGACACGGCAACCCACGCGCCCAGCGCGTCATTCCAGATTGATCGGTATGTTCGGTTCATGGCAGCAATTCCTCGAGGAGGTCAGTGGTGTCTACCGATCAATCAAGATTGAAATGTCAGATTAAATCGGTTGGAAATTTTTGGTAACGAAAGCGAAAGCGGATTTTATTGAGATAAATGAAAATTGGAATAAGGTAATTGATAAATTTTGTTAATTAAGAGTCAAATATCTAAAAATAGAAAAAGCGTCGAACCCGGCGGCGTAAATTTGACCGCTGGAATGTCAAGTTTCGTTATGAACAGGCGCTGTAAAAACAAGGAGATTGAAGGGCGCGGTGCGTGGACGGCAAACGTTGGCGGAGCGGGGGCGAGACAGCCGGGATGTCGAGTTGGAATTGATGTGATGCGAATCGATGAATTAAATATGCGTATTAAATATTGTTAAATGAGAGATAAAAATAGATTAAGTGAGTAATTGTCTAAATTGACAAATTTCATAAATTTCCATTGGCAAACGTTTTCGGAAAACGGAATGGTCGGTGAAAGATGATGTTCCGGCCCCAGGGCGACTATCCGGGACCGGCGCGTCTATCTCAAAAAATAGCCGGAGCGCGTCTTTCGTCTGACGAATCGGTCGTGCAAGGAGGGGGAGACGGCGCGCCGCTACCCGGCGAACAGTGCGCCGCCGCCGGGAGACCCGGGTATCCGGCGGGTCTCCGGGGGTTGGCTCGCGCGCACCCTTCTGGCAGCATTCGTCAGCTTTTTGTCAACCGGGCGCGGTTTGCCGCCGCGCTCATTCCGGGAGTCGACATCATGTCGAAGGGTTTGCGTCTTTCCGAAGTCTGGTTCCAGCGCGCCTTGTGGATCATCGCGGTGGTGTTCGCCTGCTTTCTGACCGGGCTCGGCGGGTTGATCGTCGGTGACCTGCCGCGTGTCGCGGACGATCTGCCGCAGGCGCAGTTCGTCGACCGCGCCGCCGCGCAGCCGCTCGACCAGAAACTCGCGGCGCTGTCCGCCCAGGTCACGGCGAACCGCGATGCGGCCGACCAGGCGGATGTGCTGCTGAGCGCGGCGCAGCAGGACACGCGGCAGGCGAAGGAGGCGTTCCAGGCGGCGGCGTCGGCGCGCCACGTCACGGATCGGGCGGACGAGGATCCGTCGGTGATCCAGCACGCGCGCGCGGTCGAGGCCGCGACTCAGCGCGAGCGCGCGGCGCAAGCGCGCGTCGCCGATCTCAAGCAGCAGGGCTCGGCGCTGGCGCGCGAGCGGGCGGGCGTCTCGACGGCGCGCGCCGCGCTCGACGACGACGCGCACACCCGGCTCGAAGCCGCGCAGCGCAAACAGGAACTGCGGGTGTTCGGGGTGCGCCTGCTGTTCACGCTGCCGCCGCTGCTGATCGCCGGCTGGCTGTTCGCGAAGAAGCGCTCGAGCCGCTACTGGCCGTTCGTCTGGGGTTTCATCTTCTTCGCGCTGTACGGCTTCTTCGTCGAACTGGTGCCTTACCTGCCGAGCTATGGCGGCTACGTACGCTACATCGTGGGCATCGTCGCGACCGTGGCGGCCGGGCAGTACGCGATCCGCGCGCTGTCCCGCTATCTCGAGCGGCAACGGCAGGAGGAGCAACGGCCGGATCAATCGCGGCGGGAGTCGATCGAGGCGGTCACGGCCTATGCGCGGATCGACAAGAAGATCTGCCCCGGCTGCGAACGGCCGCTCGATACCGCCGATCCGCACCGCAATTTCTGTCCGCATTGCGGGATCGGCGTATTCGATACCTGCGGCAGCTGCAACACGCGCAAGAATGCGTTCAGCCGTTTCTGCCCGGCGTGCGGCGTGCCGGCCAGCGGCGCGCCGGCGCGCGCGACGGCCGGCCGGGCGGGCTGAGCGGCCGACGCTTGCGGCGGGGGCCGAGCCGGCGGGGTGACGCGAGAACGCCGCCGGGGCGGGCGGTCCGCCGTTGCGCGATCGCAGCGGCCGCCGGTCCGCCGCAAACAGGTGTAATCAAACCTGTTTAGAATGCGAAGGACACCGGAATGCATCGCGCACGCCGGTCGACCGGTGCGTCCGGCATCCGTCGCATTCGAGGAGCGGTCCGTGTGGCAATTTCCCGTAGCAATCCCGTCCTCGCTCGGCCCCTGGGCCGTTTTTCTCAGCGTCCTCATCACGCAGCTCGGCATGCCGGTGCCGGCGGTGCCGATGCTCATTCTCGGCGGCACCATGGCGGCGATGGGGCAGGCGTCCTACGCAAGCATGTTCTGTGCCGCGATCGGCGCGACGCTCCTCGCGGATTCGCTGTGGTTCTTCGCCGGACGCGCCCGCGGCCGGCGTCTCCTCAACGGGCTGGTGCGGTATTCGTTGTCGCTCGACGCGACGCTGCGCATCGCGCGCAACGTCTTCGAACGCTACGGTGCGCCGCTACTGGTGCTCGCCAAATTCCTGCCGGGCCTGGGGCTGATTTCCGCGCCGCTGCTCGGCACTACCGCCGTCAACGTGCGGGTGTTCCTGTTCTGGGATCTGGCGGGCGCGACGCTGTGGGCGAGCGTCTGGCTGCTCGGCGGCGCGGTGCTGCACGACGAGATCGTGCAGCTGGTGCTGTGGGTGCGGCATAGCGGCGGCACGGTTTTCGATGCGTTCGCCGCGATTTTCGTGACTTTCCTGCTGTATCGGTGGGTGCGGCGCATGCAGTTCCGGCGCTGGCTCGCCAAGGTGAGAATCAGCCCGCAGCAGCTCGACGAGATGATGAAATCGAACGCGCCGCCGCTGATTTTCGATGCGCGTCCGCGCGCGGTTCGGGAAAAGGAAGCCTACCGGATCGCCGGAGCCTATCCGCTCGACCTCGATTCTCCGGACCAACTGGATCCGGAGTGCCTGAAACGGCCGATCGTCGTGTACTGCGTGTGTCCGAACGAGGCGACCGCGAAGCGGATCGTCAACCAGTTGCACCGCAAGCATATCCACAACGTGCGGGCGCTGAAGGGCGGGCTCGACGCGTGGGAGAAGCACGGCTTTCCGGTCGAGCCGCTGCCGCTCGATTTCGACACGGCCCGCTCCGGCGCCGCGCAGCGGGCAGCCGACGACGACGGCCAGGAATACACGGTGCGCGCGCGTTTGTCGGATTGAGCGGACCCGGCAGCCCGCTGCGCGGCTGCCGTACCGGTCTCGCCCTCGCCCGGCGGTTACCCGCGGCCGTCCCGGCCGATCTCATCCAGTTCGTGGCGCACCTCATCCGTCGGCACGTACCGTGGCGCCTGCATGTTTTTGTGCAGATGCCCGAGCGACGACGTGCCGGGCATCAGCGGAATATCGGGGGCGCGCCGGAGGAGCCGGGCGAGCGCCGCCTCGGTAGGTCAGCCGCTTCCGGTTCCGGGGGACGGGTGTAAGGGGGCGGCGTTCGCCTCGGGGTACTCGCACCGCTATCCGCACCGCTCATGCGCCTCCGAGGCGGGATGCGGCGTCTCGTACCCGCGACGCCGGTGAAGATGCTTCCGGCGTGGGCGGGCGGATCGGCCGGGCCGTGATACGCATGCCGCCGGGCGCACACGCAATGCATCGTGCCCGCGCCCGCGAGCCGGCTGCTCAATACCGTGACAACTGGCTGCCGTTGACCTGCACCCGGTCGCCCGGACGCAGATCGCCCGGACTCTGCATGTCGAACGAGCGTGTCGAGCCGTCGCTCAGTTGCACGTCGACACGGTAGCCGGCCGGCTGCGCGCCCACTTGCTGGCCAATCTGATTGCCGGCGACGGCACCGCCCAACGCGCCGATCACGGTGGCGGCATCGCGGCCGTGGCCGCGCCCGATCTGGTTGCCGAGCACGCCGCCGACGAGTGCGCCGACGACGGTCCCCGCGACGCCGGACGCGCTCGTTGCGCCGCCGATCGGCTGGATGCCGGCGACCGTGCCGTACTGGACGCCGTAGCCGCCGGATTGCGGATAGGGCGATTGCGCGGGGGCCGGCTGACCGTAGCCGGGAGGCTGGCCATACGTCGGTTGGCCGTAGCCCGGTTGACCGTCACTCGGTTGACCGTAGCCGGGCGGATTGGCGTAGCCCTGCTGGTCGTAGCCTGGTTGGCTGTTTCCCGGCTGGTTGTAGCCCGGCTGGTTGTAGCCCGGCTGGCTGTAGCCCGACTGGTTGTAGCCGGGCTGGCCGTATGCCGGCTGCGATGCATAGCCGGGCTGACCATAAGCGGGCGCCGAGTAGGCCGGCTGGCCGTACTGCGGCTGCGAGCCGCCGTATTGGCCGTAACCGGGCGCCACGCAGGCGCTCAACGAAAGCGCCGCGCCGGCCACGAGGCTGACGAGCAGGGTGGTCCGGACGGCATCCGGACGGGTGATCGATTGGATCGGCATGGACGTGGCGTTCGTGAAAAGACGAATGGATTCGGCGGCAGACGGGCTGGAGTATAGGGAAGCCGCCGCCGGTTGATGCATCGCGGCGCGTAACGATGTGTAAAGTCTGTTGCCGCCGGATCGGCGCGCGTCGATTCGTGGAGAGGATCGATGCGCAAAGCCCGTTGCCGGGCGATCGGCAGACGACGCGAGGAACCGGGCCGGTATGAGGAATCCGTCGCGCATGCGGTGCGATTGATACGCGAGCGTGTAAGCGAAACGCGTTCACCGGCGCTGCGGGATCGAGCAGCCGAGCCGGCGCCGGCATTGCATCGCCGACGCGCCCGCGCGATCGATCGGAGCGCGCGGGTGGCCCGTCCCGCGCGCATCCGCCGCCGGCGGCCGCTTGCGACGCATCAACACAGTCCCCGTTCGCAGCTATCCATAGCGCATTTTGTTGTTTTGCCGGCTTCAACCGCTTTGCTAGCATCGATCGCCTGATTTCTCTCCGGCGCGCGGCGCAACGGCGGCATGCGGGCATCCCGCATCGAAGCACGGCGGCGCGCGCCATCGAACCCGAAGCCGAGACGCGCTCATGCCGATCCAACAACAATACGCTCTGCCGATCCTGGACCTTGCCGCATTCGACTCGTCAGATCCCGAGGCCCGTACTGCATTCCTCGACCAGCTTCGCCACGCGGCTCGCGAAGTCGGTTTCTTCTATCTGCGCGGCCACGGTATCGACCCGTCGCTGGCCGAGGAGATTCAGGCGCTGTCGCGGCGTTTCTTCGCACTGTCCGGCGAGGACAAGCACGCGCTTGACATGGCGAACTCGCCGCATTTTCGCGGCTATACCCGCGCGGGCGACGAACTGACGCGCGGCAAGCGCGACTGGCGCGAACAGTTCGATATCGGCGCGGAGCGCAGCGTGATCGGGCAGGCCGACGGCGTGCCGGTGTGGACTCGCCTGCAAGGGCCGAACCAGTGGCCCGCCGCGCTGCCGGAACTGAAGCCGGCGCTGCTGCGCTGGCAGGCCGCGCTGACGCAGGTCGCGATCCGCCTGCTCGGCGCGTTCGCCGCCGCGCTCGATCAGCCGGAGCGCGCGTTCGAGCCCATCTACGGCGAGACGCCGAACGAGCATATCAAGCTGATCCGCTATCCGGGCCGCGATGCGACGCAGGACGATCAGGGCGTCGGTCCGCACAAGGACTCGGGTTTTCTGAGTTTCCTGTTGCAGGACGGGCAGGGCGGTCTCCAGGTTGCGGCCGACGACGGGACGTGGATCGATGCGGCGCCGTTGCCGGGCACGTTCGTCGTGAACATCGGCGAGCTGCTGGAACTCGCGACCAACGGCTATCTGCGCGCGACCGTCCACCGGGTCGTCACGCCACCGGCCGGACGCGACCGGCTGTCGATCGCCTTCTTCCTCGGCGCAAGGCTCGATGCGACCGTGCCGTTGCTTGCGTTGCCGCCGGCGTTGGCCGCGCAGGCGCGAGGGCCGGCGAGCGACCCGGACAATCCGCTGTTCCACGACGTCGGGCCGAACTACCTGAAAGGGCGGCTGCGTTCGCACCCGGATGTTGCCCGACGTCATTATCCGGACGTGCTCGCCGCGCAAGCGGCGTAACGCTGCGCGCGGCGCGTCGGATGTGCCGCGCCGGATACCGGCGGCGGCTTCCCGCTCATTTCCTCTTTCACAGGTCTGCCATGCTTGCTTTCACGTCCGGACACAGGGTCCGCTTCATCGGTTTCTTCGCCGCGCTCGCGGCCGCGTTCGCGTTGACCGGCCCGGCCCGCGCGGCGGATGCGCCGCCGCTGCGGATCGCGGCGGATGCGGTGCCGCATGCCGAGATCCTCGCCTATGCGCAGAAGATCACGCCGGGGCTGAAGCTCGACATCATCGAAATTCCGAACGGCGTGAACCCGAACGAACTGCTCGCGCACGGCGACGTCGATGCGAACTACTTCCAGCATGTTCCCTATCTGCATTCGCAGGAACAGGCGCTGGGCCAGACGTTCGTGGTCGCGGCGGCCGTGCACATCGAACCGCTGGGCGTGTACTCGCGCAAGTACAGCCGTCTCGACCAGGTGCCGGACGGCGCGACGGTCGCGGTGCCGAACAATGTGACCAACCTGAGCCGCGCGCTGTTCCTGCTGCAGGGCCAGGGCCTCGTCAAGCTGAAGGCGGGCGTGACGGGCGCGGAGCGCAGCCTGGCGACGCCGCGCGACATCGTGTGGAACCCGAAGCATCTGAAGGTGCTGGAGATCGAATCGCCGCAGCTGCCGCGCTCGCTCGACGACGTCGCGCTCGCGGTGATCAACGGCAACTATGCGCTCGAAGCGGGCCTGTCGCCCGCGAAGGACGCGCTCGGACTCGAAGCGGTCGCGGGCAATCCGTACGCGAACGTGCTCGTGACCACGCCTCGGCTCGCGAGCGATCCGCGCATCAAGCGGCTGGCCGACGTGCTCGCGTCCGCGCGGGTCGGGGCCTACATTCGAGAGCGCTACCGGGGCTCGGTGATTCCCGTGCATCCGGCGGGAAGCGGATCGTGATCCGGATCGAACGTCTGCGCAAGGTGTACGCAGCCGGCGCGCGCGAGTGCGTCGCGCTCGACGACGTATCGCTGGAGATCGCGAGCGGTTCGATCTTCGGTATCGTCGGCCAGAGCGGCGCGGGAAAGAGCACCCTGATCCGCAGCCTCAATCTGCTCGAAACGCCGAGTGCCGGCCGCATCTACATGGACGGCATCGAACTGACCGCGCTGAAGCCCGCCGAGCTTCGGCGCGCGCGCCGCAGGATCGGCATGATCTTCCAGCATTTCCATCTGCTGCACGCGCGCACGGTCGCCGACAACATCGCGGTGCCGCTGGAGATCATCGGCGTTGCGCGTGCCCGACGCGCCCGGCGCGTGGCGGAGCTGCTGGAACTCGTCGGCCTCGACGACAAGGCGCACGTGTATCCGTCCCAGCTGTCGGGCGGGCAGAAGCAGCGCGTCGGCATTGCCCGCGCGCTGGCCGCCGAACCTGCCTGCCTGCTGTGCGACGAAGCGACGAGCGCACTCGACGCACAGACCACGCGGCAGATTCTGGACCTGCTGCGCGATGTCAATGCGCGGCTCGGCGTCACGATCGTGCTGATCACGCACGAGCTTGACGTCGTGAAGGCGATCTGCGATTCCGCGGCGCTGCTCGATGCCGGCAAGGTGGTTGAAGCCGGGCCGCTCGCGCGTCTGCTGGCGGATCCCGCGTCGCGGCTCGGGCGCGCGTTGCTGCCGGCCTGCACGGACACGGCGGCGAGCGGCGCGAACGCCGAACTGATCTTTACCGACACGCTGCGGGCTTCGCCCGTGCTCAGCGCGCTCGCCCAGCAGCATGCGGTCGACGTCACGCTGCTGAGCGGCGGCGTCGAGGCGATCGGCGGGCAGCGCGTCGGGCGTCTGCGCGTCGGATTTCGCGCGCGGGAGGGGCGGGTCGACGTGGGCGAGGTACTCGCGTTCCTGAACGCTCGCGGCGTCCGCGCGGAGCCGCTATGAATCCGCAGGACTGGCGCGAGGTCGCGTCGCTGGTCGCGGGCGGCACGGCGCAGACGCTATACATGGTCGCGCTCGCCACGCTTGCCACCGTCGCGGCGGGACTGCCGCTCGGCGTATTGCTGTGCGTCGCGCGCAAGCCGGGCGCGCTCGACGCGCCGCGACTGGCCGCCGCGCTGGGCTTCGTCGTCAATCTCGGCCGTTCGGTGCCGTTCGTCGTGCTGCTGATCGCGCTGATCCCGCTCACCCGGCTGATCGTCGGCACGAGTCTCGGCAGCACCGCGGCCGTCGTACCGCTCGCGATCGGCGCGATTCCGTTCTTCGCGCGCGTGGTCGAGGCGGCGCTCGACGACATCGATCGCGGCCGCATCGAGGCGATCGTCTCGATGGGCGGTACCGCGCGGCACGTTGTGCAGAAAGTGCTGCTGCCGGAAGCCTTTCCTTCGCTGCTGGCCGGATTGACCCTGACGGTCGTGATGCTGATCGGCTTTTCCTCGATGGCGGGCGTGGTGGGCGGCGGCGGACTCGGCGACCTGGCGATCCGCTACGGCTATCAGCGCTTCAACCAGCGCGTGATGATCGCGACCGTGATCGTGCTGATCCTGCTGGTGCAGGCGGTGCAGATGCTCGGCGAGCGCCTCGTCCGCTCGCTCGCGCATCGCCGCTGACTGGCCGCGCGGCGGCCTCTATGCCAGCGTCGCTCGCAGGGTTTTCGAAACGGTCTATGCTCGTTCAACCGCTGCGTGTCGCGTTCGCAGCGGTGTCGATAAGCTTATTGCGTTTTCTTCTTTCCTTCGCCGGATGCGGCGTTATAGGGTCAACGACATGGCACGGACATCGTCATCTTCCTCTCTTCCGCTGGCCTGGATCGCGGGCGTCGGCCCGAGTGCCGGGCTGGGCGCCGCGCTCGGCCGACGCTTCGCGCAAGGCGGCCTCGCCGTCGTGCTCACGGGGCGCACGGCGGCACGTGTCGAAGCCGCGGCCGCGGATATCCGTGCGCAGGGCGGCGTCGCGCATGCGTTCGCCGGCGACATCGCGAGCGAGGCGGACGTGCGGCGCATCGCGGCCGACGTGCGCGAACTCGGCGTGCTGCAGGCGGCGGTGTTCAACGCGGGCAATGCCGTGCGCGGTCCGACGCTCGAATTGAGCGTGGCCGATTTCGAGCTCGCGTGGCGCACCAACGTGATCGGCGGCCTGCTGTTCGCGCAGGCCGCGCTGCCGCAGTTGCTCGATGCGGATGACGGCGCGCCGCGCAGCGTGCTGTTCACCGGCGCGACCGCGTCGCTGCGCGGCCGAGCGCCGTTCGCGGCTTTTGCGTCGGCGAAGGCCGGGCTGCGGTCGCTGGCGCAGACGCTCGCGCGCGAGTTCGGTCCGCAAGGCATCCACGTCGCGCACACGGTGATCGACGGCGGCATCGACGGCGAACGGTTGCGGCAGGCGGCGCCGCAGCGTGTCGCGCAGGCGGGCGACGACGGGCTGTTGTCGCCCGACGCGATCGCGGAGAGTTATTGGCAAGTGCATCGGCAGCATCGCAGTGCGTGGACGCATGAGCTCGATCTGCGTCCGTACAGGGAATCGTTCTGACGAGGAATCGCGATGGGTACGGTACTGGAACAATCGCCGCGCGTGCAACGCGGCGGCGAAGTGGAAGCGGAAGTGAATTATCTGGCGCCGGGCGTCGAGCGTCCGGTGTCCTATACGTTCGAACCGCCGCCCGGCACGCCGTGGGTGACGGGCGCGCTGGCGCCGCGGCGCGTGACGATCCGCGATGCGCGGCCGCTGGCGGCGGCCGGCGAGTTCGGCCTCGACAGGAGCGGCTTCGAGCTGGTGTCGCACCGGACGGCGCTCGGCGATTTCGCCGACGACGCGGCGATCCGCTCGATCTATTACGCGGAAGTCGATGCGCTGCTGCGCGCCGCCACCGGCGCGGAGAAGACCGTGATCTTCGATCACACGCTGCGCGACAGCGCGCAGGGCTCGCGCAAGACCGCGCAACTCCGCGAGCCGGTCCGGCGCGTACACAACGATCAGACCTTCGTGTCGGCGCCGCGCCGTGTGCGCGATCACCTGCCGGCGGAAGAGGCCGATGCGCGTCTGCGCCAGCGCTTCGCGATCCTGAACGTCTGGCGGCCGCTCGACGTCGTCGAGCGTTTGCCGCTCGCATTGTGCGACGCGCGCTCGATCGCGCACGGCGATCTGGTGCCGAGCGATCTGGTGTATCCGGACAAGGTGGGCGAGACCTATTCGATCACCGCGAACCCTGCTCATCGGTGGTACTACTTTCCGCGCTTGCGGCCCGACGAAGCGTTGCTGCTGAAAATCTACGATTCGCTCGACGACGGCCGCGCGCGTCTGACCGCGCATACCGCGTTCGACGATCCGGGCACGCCGGAAACGGCGCCGCCGCGCCGCAGTATCGAAGTGCGCGCGCTGGTGTTCTGGCCGGCCGCCGAATGATGCGCCGCGCGGCCGCGCGCGCCGTCAGGCGCGGCTCGCGGCCGACGCGCGAGCACGGACCATCCAGCACGCCGCGACGAAGCGCACCACCTCGCCATCCACGTACGGCTCGAACGCAGCGCGCATCGTGTCGATGACGCGCGCGCGGGCGGACGCATCCACGTCCCGAAGCCTCAGCCCGACGGGGCCGAGGCGGGACAGATAGCCGGTCAGCGCCGGTTCGGGCAGCGTGCAGTCGACGTCGATCGGCCGGATGTCGATATCGAACCAGCCGCCTTCTTCCAGAATCGAGGCGATCCGCCGAGGGTCCGCGAACGCGAACTGTCCGGGTGCGCCAGGCTCCCGCGCGGGGAGGTCCGGCAGTAACGGCGCCGCCACGCGTTCGGCGCTCGTCATGAACGGGTTGTCGGCGGCGCTGCGCCAGGCGACGATGCGGAGTTCGGCGGCGTCCGTCGCCGCGCGCCGCAGGTTCGCGAACGCGCGGCCCGGCGCATCGAAGAACATCACGCCGAAGCGCGACAGGATCAGGTCGACGCTCGCGGGTTCGAATGCATGCGTCTGCGCGTCGGCGAGCACGAAGTCGGCCGGCGCGGTGTCGCGCGTCGCGCGCGCCCGCGCGGCGGCCAGCATCGGCCCGGAAATATCGACACCGGTACAGCGGCCCTGCGCGCCGAGCCGCCGCGCGGCGGCAAGCGTGGTGCCGCCGGTGCCGCAACCGACATCGAGCACCCGCAGTGCGCATCCGGCGGGAATCGCTTCGACGAGCAAGGTTTCGATCGGCTTGAACATCTGGTCGATCGACGCCTGGGTATCGACCCACGCGTGTCCCGCGTGTCCGTTCCAGAGGTCGGCCTGTTCGCGATTGATCGAGGGCGCGGCGTTCATGGCGAGTTCCTTTGCATGCAGTCGAGAATCGGAAGCTACACTGTGCCGGTTCAAGCCGACTTGAGGTCAAGAGGGTGAATAAACTGGATATAGGCGAAGTGGCGGAGCGCTCCGGCGTGCCCGCATCGACACTGCGGTTCTACGAGGAAAAGGGGCTGATTGCGTCCGTCGGGCGCCGCGGGCTGCGCCGACTGTTCGACGCCGAGGTGCTGCAGCGGCTCGCGCTGATCACGCTGGGGCAGGCCGCGGGCTTCTCGCTCGACGAGATCGCGCGCATGGTCGGGCCGCACGGTGAGCCGTGTCTCGACCGCCAGGCGATGACGGCGAAAGCCGACGAACTGGACCGCACGATCCGTCGCCTGAGCACGATGCGCGACGGCCTGCGGCACGCGGCCGCGTGCTCCGCGCCGACCCACATGGAATGCGCGGTTTTCCTGCGCATCCTGCGGGCCACCGCGTTCAACGCGCGCAGCAACACCAGGCCGCGCGAGCCCGTGAACGCCGTGGCGAGCGCGCGGCCGGCGCGCCGCGCGGCACGATAGCGAACGAGCGGCCGAATAATCGAGTGGCGAGCAGGGACAAATTATCCCTATAATCGGCGCTGCATTTCGACTGGGTGGGCGTGATTGAATCGAAACGCCGACACCCCTTCCGAGACTCGCTCGACAATCGTCGCCCACCGGCTCGCGCCGGACGCTTGTGCCTCGCGTGCTGCGTTGTCCGGCGCGCGCGAAGCCGTCATGCGTCGCGCGCACAAACCCGTGTCGGACGGCGTCTCGGATCATTCGGCGCCACGCCCGATCGACCGGGGTCGCGCATTCGCATTATTGCGATTGACGGGTTGAATCAATTTGATTTCGACGTGTTCTCGATAGCGATGCAAGATCGTCTTCGCCGCATCCCGAATCGTTGGCGCCGCATGCCGGCCGTTCCGTTTCGACACAATAGCGGCGGCTCGCGCGTGCGATCCGCCAGGAGACAGATCCCAGTGAAAACCCAAGACGAACAGCTGCACCGCGGCCTGGAAGAACGGCACATCAACCTGATGGCGCTCGGCGCGACGATCGGCGTCGGCCTGTTTCTCGGGTCGGCCGTCGCGATCCGGACCGCCGGCCCGGCCATCCTGCTGACCTACATCCTCGGCGGCATCGCGATCTTCCTGATCATGCGCGCGCTCGGCGAAATGGCGATTCACAACCCCGTCGCGGGCGCCTTCAGCCGCTACGCGCAGGATTATCTCGGCCCGCTCGCGGGCTACCTGACCGGCTGGACCTACTGGTTCATGTGGATCGTCACCTGCATGGCGGAGATCACCGCGGTGGGCGTCTACATGCACATGTGGTTCCCCGACGTGCCGAACTGGATCTGGACGTTCGCCGCGCTGATCCTGATGGGCGCGGTGAACTTCATCGCGGTCAAGCTGTACGGCGAGTTCGAATTCTGGTTCGCGCTGATCAAGATCGTGACGATCGTGCTGATGATCGTCAGCGGCGGCTTGATGATCACGCTCGGGTTCGGCAACGGCGGCGTCGCGACCGGCATCTCGAACCTGTGGACGCACGGCGGCTTCATGCCGAACGGCTTCTCCGGGGTGATCGACGCGCTGCCGATCGTGATGTTCGCGTACCTCGGCGTGGAGATGCTGGGCCTGACGGCCGGCGAGGCGCGCAATCCGGAGAAGTCGCTCGCGAGGGCGGTGAATTCGGTGTTCTGGCGCGTCGTGATCTTCTACGTGGGCGCGCTGTTCGTCATCATGTCGATCTACCCGTGGAACCAGATCGGCACGCAGGGCAGCCCGTTCGTGATGACGTTCTCGCGGCTCGGCATCCCGGCCGCGGCGGGCATCATCAACTTCGTCGTGCTGACGGCCGCGCTGTCGTCGTGCAACAGCGGCCTCTTCAGTACCGCGCGCATGCTGTTCAATCTCGCGCAGCAAGGGCAGGCGCCCGCCGGGCTCGGTTCGGTCAATCGCCGGGGCGTGCCGGTGTACGGCGTGCTGATCTCGGTGGCGCTGCTGCTCGTCGGCGTCGTGCTGAACTACTTCGCGCCGCAGAAGGTGTTCGTGTGGCTGACGTCGGTATCGACGTTCGGCGCGATCTGGACCTGGGGCATCATCCTGATCGCGCAACTGCGCTTTCGCCGCCACATTTCGAGCGAACAGCTCGCGCGCCTGCCGCTGCGGGTGCCGTTCTATCCGCTGTCGTCGTTCGTCGCGCTCGCGTTCCTCGCGTTCGTGGTCTGCCTGATGTCGCTGTCGCCCGACACGCGCGTCGCGCTGGTCGTCGGTCCGCTGTGGATCGCCGGCCTCGCGATGTTCTACTACGGCTACTACGCGGGACGCCGCGCGCCGTCGGTGTCGCCGGACGCCTGACACCGGCTCCGGCATGCCGCGTGGCGTTCATCGAGCGCTTGCGCGGTGCGCGCGAGCCGTAGCAAGATGCCCGCATTTCCCGGCGGCGCCGCGCGGCGCCGCCCGGTCCGTCTGTAGGGCGAACGAAAGGCGAACATGAAACTGGCTCGGCGCGGGTGGGGATGGGCGGCGGCGTGCATGCTGCTCTGGGTGGCGATGCCGGCGGCCCGGGCGGGCGGCATGCGCGACGATATCGTCAAGGTCGAGAAGTCGCGCGGCCTGTTCGGCGTCAAGCTGACGGCGCGCGTTTACGCGCCGCTCGGCGACGGGCCGTTTCCGCTCGTCGTCATCAATCACGGCAAGGCGAGCGGCAATCCGGCGTTCCAGAAGGATCGCGGCTACTACTTCCAGGCCCGCGAATTCGTGAAGCGCGGCTATGCGGTGCTCGTGCCGACCCGCCAGGGCTTCGGCTCGTCGGGCGGCGTGTATCGCGACGGCGGCTGCGACATCCCCGAAACCGGCCGCCTGCAGGCCGACGACATCGAAGCGGCGATTGCCTACGCGAAGACCCTGCCGTTCGTCGACGCGCAGCGCATCGTCGTGATCGGCCAGTCGCAAGGCGGGCTCGCGACGATGGCGCTCGGCGAGCGCAATCTGCCGGGCGTGCTCGGCCTGATCAACATGGCGGGCGGCATGCGCCGGGACAGCTGCAACGGCTGGGAGCGCTCGGACGTCGACGCATACGCGCAATACGGCGCGAAATCGAAGGCGCCCGCGCTGTGGATGTACGGCGACAACGATTCGTACTGGGGGCAGACGCTGCCGAAGTCGATGTACGACGCGTACGTGGGCGCGGGCGCGGCCGCGCAGTGGGTCGACTACGGCACGTTCGGCCGCGATTCGCATCAGACCTTCGCGTCCCGCGACGGGATGCCGCTCTGGCTGCCGGTCTACGCGCGCTTCTTCACGTCGCTCGGCCTGCCGTTCGATGTCCGCGGCAGCCTGCGCAGCCCGGGCGACGGCCCCGACGTCGAGAACGTCGACGCAGTGCCGCTGGCGGGTAGCCACGCGCGGGCGCTGTACGAGGCTTTCCTCGGGGCCGATCCGCGCGCGCACCGCGCGTTCGCCGTATCGGCCAGCGGGCATTGCGGCTTCGCGACCGGCGACGATGCGGCCAGACAGGCGCTCGCCTACTGCGCGGAGCATACGCGGGGCGCGTGCGTGCTGTATGCGGTCGACGAGCGGGTGGTGTATCAGCAGGCGGACAGCAAGGAATAGCGGTACGCCCGCGCCGAGCACCTGTGCGCCGCCATTCCGGCGGACGCTTAAAACCGTCGGCGAAACCTCGGCGCAAATGCTCGATCCGCGAACATTTTCCTCAAGTATCCGGCGCATGGGCCGTATACAGAGGCACTTCCGTCCACCGGGCGTCACAGCTCGCTCCTCAGAGTCGTTGCCATGCTTTCGTCTATCCGCGCGCGCATCATCGCCGCCAGCGTTGCCATCGTCGTGTTCGCGCTGCTTGCCAGCACGCTGCTCAATTACATCGTCGCGAAGTCGTATAACGACGACACGATCAACCGCAACCTGATCGCCGTCGCGAACGGCCACGCGGTCGGGATCCGCGATTGGGTCGCATCGAAAAGCCAGATGGTCGCGTCGCTGCAGGATGCGGTGCTGTCGCCCGATCCGATTCCCGCGCTCAAGCAGGTGGCCGCCGCGGGCGGCTTCACCAACGTCTATGTCGGGTATGCCGACAAGACCGCGAAGTTCTCGGACGCGAGCGGCATCCCGGCCGACTACGATCCGACCGGCCGCCCGTGGTACCGGCAAGCCGCCGATGCGGGCAAGGCGGTCGTCACGCCGCCCTACGTGGATGTCGGCACCGGCAAGCTGGTCGTCGCGTTCGCCGTTCCGGTGGTGCGCGACGGCGTGCTGAAGGCGGTGGTGTCGGGCGACGTCGCGATGGACAGCGTGATCGCGAACGTGAAGGCGATTCATCCGACGCCCGCGAGCTTCGGGATGTTGATCGACAGCGGCGGCCATATCGTCGCGCATCCCGATCCGAAGCTCACGTTGAAGCCGGTGGCGGAATTCGCCCCCGATCTGAAGGACGTCAACCTCGCCTCGCTCGCGAACGCAGCGGCTCCGCTGGCCGTGCGGGTCGGCGACGACGAGAAGCTGGTGCGCGCGCTGCCGATCGCGGGCACCGACTGGTATGCGCTCGTCGCGCTCGACCAGTCCGAGGCGACGGCCGGCATGCGTTCGCTGCTGAGCACGGCGATCGTGTCGCTGGTCGCGATCGTCGTGCTCGCGTCGCTGATCGTCGGCGCGATCACCGCGACCGCGTTCAGGCGGTTGTCGATGGTGCGCGAGGCGATGGCGGCGATCGGCTCCGGCACGGGCGACCTGACGCAGCGTCTGCCCGCCGACGGCCGCGACGAAGTGACCGATATCGCCCGCTCGTTCAATGCGTTCGTCGACAAGCTGAATCACGTGATGGTGCAGATCCGCGATGCGAGCGAATCGGTGCGGACCGCCGCCAACGAGATCGCGGCCGGCAATCTCGACCTGTCGTCGCGCACGGAATCGGCGGCGGCGAGCCTGCAGCAGACGGCCGCGTCGATGGAGGAGATCACCGCGACGGTCGGCCAGTCGGCGAACGCGGCCGGGCAGGCCGACGAACGCGCGGCGGCGGCGTCGAAGATCGCGTCGCACGGCGGCGTGGTGGTCGCGGACGTAGTTGCGACGATGGAGAAGATCGAAGGCGCGTCGAGCCGCATCGGCGACATCATCGGGGTGATCGACGGCATCGCGTTCCAGACCAACATCCTGGCGCTGAACGCGGCGGTCGAGGCGGCGCGCGCGGGCGAGCAGGGGCGCGGTTTCGCGGTGGTCGCGGCCGAGGTGCGAAGCCTTGCGCAGCGCAGCGCGCAGGCTGCGCGCGAGGTGAAGGTACTGGTCGAGTCGACGGTCGCGAGCGTCGGCGCGGGATCCGGCCAGGTACGGCAGGCGGGCGAGACGATGCGGGAGATCGTCAGCAACGTGTCGAACGTGACGACGATCATCTCCGAGATCACCCACGCGGCGAACGAGCAGACGCGCGGCATTCAGGAGGTCAACCGCGCGGTCACGCAGCTCGACGAGATGGTCCAGCAGAACGCGGCGCTGGTCGAGCAGTCGACGGCTGCCGCTACCGCGCTGCAGGCCCAGGCGCACACGCTGGCGGCGACGGTGGGGCAGTTCAAGGTGGCGTGACGGACCGGGCGACGGCGCCCGGCGCGGCGGTGTCTTGCCGCCGCGCGCCGGACTGGAGGATTGACTCAGGGTGTCGCCGCCGGGCAACAGACGCAGCGCGTGCCGGAACCGGGCGCGACGCCCGAAAGGCCCGGGAGCGCATTGAATGGGTTTTACATGCGGAATTGCATTAAATGATAAAAAAAAGCAATGCGCGGCCTTCACCGATTTTTGCGTTGCAGCAAGAAATCTTCACGGGAATCCCGCCGCGTAATGCCGATGCGTTATGCCGCGTCATCCGCCCGCGTCCATTAAATTCAGTACCGCATCGCCGGGTTCCACGCCGCAATGACGGCACCAGTCCAGATAGAAAAGGATGTCGACATAACGCTCGCCGCGCTCGATCTTGGATAGATAAGACTGATCGATCCGCAGGCGTTCCGCGAGCTGTGTTTGGGTGAGACCGGCCGATCTTCTCAGCGCACGCAGATGTGTGCGCAAGATGACATAACGGGGGTGGTGAATGGAAGGGAGCATGGGCGAATGCTCCCTGCTGAATCAAAATAGGCCACATTGGCCTATTTGAGCTATGATAACCGAATCCCGGCTGCGAAATACAAATCACTCGAAGATGACGCGCGGTTACGGCGTGGATCGGCCGGGAGTGACGTATTCATACGGGGAAATCGGAATGGCAACATACAAGGAATTGCTCGCCAGATTGAATGATTTGACTCAACAGGCGAAAGCGGTACGTGAAACGGAACTGGAAACCATTGTCGCGGATATTCGGCAGAAAATCGCCGACTATGGCTTGACCGAACGCGATCTGTTTCCGCCGCGCCTGGGTCGTCCGAAGAAGATCGAGCAACAGCCGAAACCCAAGTACCGCGATCCGAAGACGGGCGCGACGTGGACCGGCCGGGGCCGCGCCCCGGCGTGGATCGTCGGCAAGAATCGCGAGCACTTCCTGATCGGCTAGCCCGCCCGGTGCGCGGCGGGGGATAAGCACATAAAAAAGAAGTCTTTTACGCGGGCGCGGAAGGCTGGTTAGATCGTTCGAGCGATTGCCGCCTTCTTCCCCCTTGCGTAATGTGCCGTCCCACCATGAGCGATCTCACCGAAGCAGTCCAGCCTGGCCGTCCGGCGCTCGTGCCGGGTATCTCGTTCGCATCGTTCGCGCTGCCGTTCGCGCCGCATCGCGACGGCCGCACGCTCGATGCGCGCACCCGCCGCGCGATTCATGCGGCGTTCACGGCGAACCCCTGCCTGCGCGACTGGCCGGCGGAGTCGATCGATGCGTTGTGCGATGCCGGGCGGCTGCGCACCTGGATGAACGGCGAGCTGATCTTCGCGCGCGACGCGCCGTGCGACGACATTCAGGTCGTGCTCTCGGGCGCGATCGAGATGAGCTGGACCAGCGCGGCCGGCGCGCGCGCGGTGGCCGTCTACATGTGGCCCAACGAGGTCATCAACTTCATCCCGGTGATCGACGGCGGCGGATCGATGCACGATCAGCGCGCGCACGGTCCGACGACGCTGTTCCATATTTCCCGCGATGCGCTGTTCGCGCAGTTCGCGCGCGAACCCCGGCTGCTGCGCGGCGTGCTCGACCTGATCTGCATGCGCAGCCGCGCGCTGCACCGGCGCATCGGCAAGACCGCGCTGTCGGGATTTCGCGCAAGGCTGGCCGATCAGTTGCTGGTACTCGCCGAGTGGCATGGACAGGCCACGCCGCGCGGCATCGAGCTGACGATCCGGCTGTCGCAGGAAGATCTGGCGTCGCTGCTGGTGGCGTCGCGGCAGAGCGTGAACAAGGAGGTGCGCCGGCTCGTGCAGCAGCGCGTGATCGACGCGCAGTACAGCCGCATCACGATCCTCGATCCCGACAGGCTGCGGGCGATCAGCGAATGCGATGAATAGCGGCGGCGGGCGGATGGGCATCCGCGAGCGCCGATCGGCTGGCAGCATCGGGGCGGCATGGGCGTGCGCGGCCAAGCTTCCGGTTCCTGCACGCCGGCATGTCGCACAAGGACCGGCCGACGACCGGTCTTCGGCCGAGTCCGACGACCACGGCGCGTCAGCCCGGTTCGAGGGGGAACGTGATGCCCTCCACCGTGCTCTCGAACTGCTTCCACGCGCTCATGTAGCGCTGCATCGGGACAGCCGCAAGCTGCTCGTCGTGCAGCATCAGCAACAGATGGAGGGTCTTGTACTCCCGATCCAGCAGCAGCCATCGCTCGCCGCGCTCGGCTCGGGCGACGCAGCGGCCGAGCGCGGCTCCGGCGCGTCGAAACGGGTCGGTCTCCGAGCCGGAGGCGGTCACGTCGCGTAGATGGAACGCGAGGCGGGCCGCTCTGAGCAAACAGATCAGCCCCTCCCGGTTGCCGCGACCGTCGCGCATCGCGACGAGCGCCAGATGGTGTTCGAGCGAGCGGGCGCGGACCTCGGCGGCCGACAGACGCGGGCACGGTTCAGGTATCGGCGGCACGTCGCCGCAACAATGCGCTTGAGTGGGAAGCGTCATCGGTTCTCCCGTTCGACGATAGGGGCCGCGCGGCATCGCGCGGTTGCGTCGACGTCAGAGATAGACGGCGATGAAATGCAGATACAGCCTGATCGGCATCGGAGAGGGGACGCCGCTTCCCGACGCGGGGGGTGCCCCGGATGCCGGCGGCACGGCGGGGCGGCCGGATGGCGGAGCCGGACGGCAGCGTTTTCGCGGAACGGTCCGCGACAGCAGATAAGCGCGCGAGATGCGCAGAAATGGTTCGAGATGCACGATTCGACTCCCGTCGCGCCTCGCGGGGAGGCGACGTGAATTGACGGCTCTCGGTCGCGCGGAGGCGATGACCGGTGGCCGTCTCGATAGGGGGAGCGTACTGCGGGACGAACCGGCATGCGGTTCGGAGCAAGTGCGCTGTTCCGGCCATCCCGGACCAGCGACGAAAGGAGGCGCGGAGTCGCTAGTGCGGGATGGCCGTCGGGATGCCGGCTTGACCCGGCATTCGACTGTCGCTACTAGGGCTTGTGTCCATGAAGGACTCTCCTTGATTCAAACATCGCGGATTCTATGTCAATCCGCGTCGGCGTGACAAGACGAAATACTACGTTCTGCTTAGCGGCCTGACGCGCCGCCGTTGCAGTCGACATGGCGGGATTCCCATGAGCGCATCGCGGCTATGCCGATTTGGTGAATGGCGGCGCGCATTGATGACGCGCGAGATTTCCGGATGGCGTTGGCGACGGAAAATACTTCCCCGCAAGCGTTGACTCGCTCTCGGTAAGCGATCAGAATCGCTCGAATTTCCCGGAAAAGGATGACTGCCTTGGACAGTAGCGACAGTAGACCCTCGCTTGCCTGATCCGGCTGACGCCGCGCACTGATTTTCCGTTGCCGCCGTTCTGCCGCCAGGTCGAACGGTGCGCGTCGAAGTTTCTTCTTCTCGCTCCCGTGTATTCATTTTTCCGCCGGTTGGCCAAGGGTTTCCCGCGTCCGCCCGGTGGGGCTTTCGTTCGTCTCCGTCGTCAAGGCGGGCAGACGCGCGGCGTCGCGCGTCCGCTCCCGATACGGGCGGTCGGCGAAAGCGACATGCCAATCGGGTAGACGCATGCATAACATCTGTCGGATGTCGGCGGGCGCGGGCAGAGTGCTCGCGATGGAGCGGGATGTCTCGGCCGCGAACGAGTGGATCCGGGTTCTGACGGACCATCGATTCGAGGTCGATCTGGCGACGACACCGGGAAACGCGGTCCAGCGTAAGCCGCTCGGGCGCTATGACGCCGTCGTCATCGGACGCATGACGCCCGATGACGATCGTTCCGGGGTCGGGCGCGTGCTGCGCGATGCCGGATATGCGGGGCCCGTGATCGTGGTCGGCGCGACGGAGGCACCGGACGGGGGCCGGCGCGGGTCGCAGGCGCAAGCGGCCGGACCCCGCACGAGATCGTGCGGCGTCGACCAGTTGATGTGCCGGTTGTTGTATCCGGCGCGCCTCTGGCTCGACGATCTCGAGCTGGATATGCCGGGGCGCATCGCCTACCGCGCGGGCCGGGCGATTCCGCTGCGGCCGATCGAGTACCGGCTGCTTGCGTACATGTTCCGGCATAGCCGCCGCGTGCTGACGCGCGAGCGGCTGTTCGAAGCGATATGGGGATTCAGGCATAACCCCGGGCTGGGGGCCATCGACACGCATCTCGCCCGGTTGCGGCGGAAGATCGATCTGCCTCACGAAACGCGGCTCGTCAGGGCCGTTCGCAACGATGGATATTGGCTGGGCGCCTGAAGCGCGCGGAGCGGAGCGAACGCGATCGTGGCCCGGCCGGCAGTGGCTTTACCGGCGCGGCAGGCCGATCGCATCACACGAACGTGCCGCTTCATGCTTGTCCTTGGCCGCGTGGGCGGCGGGGAAGGCGCCGCCAAGCAACCCGTAGAGAGGAGTCCGGATGGAAGAAGACGGAAGTAGTCGATTGCGGCCCGCCGGTGCGATTGCGTGCGCTCACGCATCCGTACCGGCAAGCGAATCCGGTTCTCAGGACATTCAGCCGACCGTCCGCGTCGCGACGCGGCGGCGGGCATTCGCGCGTTGATCGGACGGGGAGGCTTGCCGCTGGTCGTCGGCGCGGCATATGGAGCATCCCATGGCACCTCCCACCTCATCCCGAAGAAAACAGCGCGGTTTCCTCAATTACGCATCGAACGAATATGGCCGCGTGGTGCGCCCGCTGCGCGTCGCGCACGAATCGGCGCAGCCGCTCGAAGACACGCTGAAGAACCTGCACGTGGGTACGCGAGGCCTCACGTTCTCGCAGGCAGAGGACCGGCTGCTGCTCGAAGGTCCGAACGAAATCGCACACGACAAGCCGCCGCACTGGGCGCGCCAGCTGATGCGGTCGTTCAACAATCCGTTCGTGTATGTGCTGCTGGTGCTGGCCGCGATCAGCTTGTGTACCGACGTGGTCTTCGCGCCCGCCGAAAAGCGCGCATACGCGAGCGTCACGATCCTGCTGACGATGGTCACGATCAGCGCGCTGTTGCGGTTCGTGCAGGAGTTCCGCTCGCTGCGCGCGGCTGAAAAGCTGCGCGCGATGGTCCGTACCACGGCCACGGTCCAGCGCCGCGTGAACGATTTCACGAGCCCGATGCGCCGCGAGGTGCCGCTGCGCGACGTCGTGCCTGGCGACATCGTGCATCTGTCGGCGGGCGACATGATTCCCGCCGACGTGCGGCTGCTGTCGTCGCGTGATCTCTTCGTCAGCGAGGCGGCGCTGACCGGCGAGTCGCTGCCGGTCGAGAAATACGACATGTCCGGTCCGGCGCAACGGCAGATCGTCCCGCCGAGACCGGCGCAGCCCGAGGACGCCGGCAGCCTGCCCGATCTCGCGAATGTGTGTTTCATGGGAACCAGCGTCGTCAGCGGCATCGCGACGGCGGTTGTCGTCGCCACGGGCGAGCACACCTATTTCGGCCAGCTCGCGGACCACGTCGCGAGCCGCAAGCGGATCGAAACGAGCTTCGAGCGCGGCGTGTCGAGCGTGAGCTGGCTGCTGATCCGCTTCATGCTGGCGATGGTGCCGGTCGTGTTCATGATCAACGGCCTGACGAAGGGCGACTGGCTGAGCGCGCTCACCTTCGCGCTGGCCGTCGCGGTCGGCCTCACGCCGGAAATGCTGCCGATGATCGTGAGCGCGAACNAAGGGCGACTGGCTGAGCGCGCTCACCTTCGCGCTGGCCGTCGCGGTCGGCCTCACGCCGGAAATGCTGCCGATGATCGTGAGCGCGAACCTCGCGCGCGGCGCGATGGCGATGGCGCGCCGCAAGGCGGTGGTCAAGCGGCTGAGTTCGGTGCAGAACCTCGGTGCGATGAACGTGCTCTGCACCGACAAGACCGGCACGCTCACGCAGGACCGGATCGTCCTGGAGCATCACCTCGACGTGCTCGGTCAGCGGAGCGACGACGTGCTGCGGCTCGGCTGGCTCAACAGCCATCACCAGAGCGGCCAGAAGAACCTGATCGACATCGCGATCGTCAACCGCGCGAACGAACTGGGCGAGCGGGCGAAGCCGTCGGACTACCGGAAGATCGACGAACTGCCGTTCGACTTCGTGCGCCGACGGTTGTCGGTCGTCGTCGAGGACGCGCGCGGCGAGCATCTCGTCGTCTGCAAGGGGGCAGTCGACGAGGTGTTGGCGGTCTCCACGCGGATTCAGGACGGGGGCCAGGTGTCCGCGCTCGATTTCGTCGCGCGCAAACGGCTGCTCGAACAGGCGAACGCCTATCACGAGGACGGTTTCAGGGTGCTGCTGGTTGCGACCCGAGCCGTCGTGCGCGGCGAGGAGCGCGCGCAGTACCGGATCGCCGACGAATGCGATCTCGTGGTGCGCGGCTTCCTGATCTTCCTCGATCCGCCGAAGGAATCGGCCGCGCCGGCGCTCGCCGCGCTGCGCGAGAACGGGGTCGACGTGAAGGTGC
>NZ_JAWJWL010000045.1:0-24924 GCF_034721475.1 Burkholderia alba
TCAAACCCGCGCCAGACTTCGTTTCCCGCCTTCCGCTTCACGTCTCCGTTACTGCGAAAGAGGCGTGATTGTAGGCACGCTTTCCGTTCCGCGCAAGCCCCTTTTCGAAAGAAATTTCAGACGCGTTTCGACCGCCCGTGACACGTTCAAAACGGAGCCGGCGTCGCGCTATATAGAGGAGGCTCGGGACACACGTTCGACCACCGCCATATAGTGGTCGAGATCGGGGGTGCGCAGTCCCGCCACCTTGGCCAGGTCATCCCAGCGCCGCAGACGAAGCGCATCCTCGGCGTAGGGGCGCCGCAGGAATTCGGCTGCGGTGTCCGCGTCGAACACGCCGCCCTGCAGCCGCAGGCTGCGCACCGAATCGGCGGACAAGCTGTCGTAGTAGCCCGCGTCGATCGCACATAAGCAGCGCTTCGCATCGACGTGCAGGCGGACCGGCTCGAGCACCGCGTCCGGGAACAGCGGCCGCAGGAACGGCAGGACGTAGTACTGGTGCAAATCGTCGATGCCGCGCTCGGTCGGCGTCTCGCCCTGATGATTCAGCAAATGCCCGAGGTCGTGCAGCAGCGCCGCCACGACCAGCTCGTCGGCCGCGCCGGCCTGTTCCGCCAGCAGCGCGCTCTGCAGCGCGTGCTCGCGCTGCGTCACGGGCTCGCCGCTGTAGGCGGTATCGCCATGGCGATCGAACAGCGTGCGGATATCGTCCAGTGTCAGCGCCATTCGATCACACCACCCACGGCAAGGAGAACGTCTTGAGATTCGTGAAGCTCTTCATCGCTTCCTGTACCCCTTCCTTGTAACCCAACCCCGAATCCTTGATGCCGCCGAACGGCGTCAGCTCGATCCGGTATCCCGGCACCTCCCACACGTTCACCGTGCCGACATTCAGCTCATTGACGAACCGCACGATCGCATCGGTTCGATCGGTGCAGATCCCCGACGACAGGCCGAACGCCGTCCCGTTGCTGATCCGGATCGCGTCGTCGATCGTATCGAACGCGATGATCGGCGACACCGGGCCGAAGGTCTCCTCGCGCACCAGCGGCATCGACGGATCGACATGGTCGAGCACCGTCGGCGCATACAGTGCGCCGTGCCGCGCATTGCCCGCGAGCAGCCGGGCACCGCGCGACACCGCCTCGTCGACACGCGCCTCGAACAAGCGTGCCGCCGCTTCGTCGATGACCGTCCCCATCTGGTTCGCCTCGTCGAACGGATCGCCGTACGACCATGCCCGCGTCTTGTCCACCAGCAGCTCGGTGAAACGCCCCACCACGTTCTTCTGCACGAGAATCCGCTTGACCGCCGTGCAGCGCTGTCCGGAGTTCTTGTAAGAGCCTTGGGCGGCCAGCGTCGCCGCGCGCTCCAGGTCGGCATCGTCGAGCACGATCAACGGGTCGTTGCCACCCAGTTCCAGCACGATGCGCCGGTAGCCGGCCTTCGCCGCGATGGCTTTGCCGATCGACACACCGCCCGTGAAGGTGATCAGCGACGCGAGCGGATGCGTCAGCAGTTCGTCGGCGATTTCGCGCGGATCGCCGGTGAGCACCTGCAGCATCGGCTCGGGCAGGCCGGCTTCATACAGCAGATCCGCCAGATAGAGCGCGGACAGCGGCACCTTCTCCGACGGCTTCACGATCACTCGGTTGTTGGTCGCGATCGCCGGTGCGATCTTGTGCGCGACCTGGTTCATCGGATGATTGAACGGCGTGATCGCGACGATCACGCCGTCCAGCGGCTGACGCTGCGAGAACACGCGGCGCGATTTGCCGTGCGGCGTCAGATCGCACGAGTAGCTTTGCGCGTCGTCGCGCAGCGCTTCGATCGACGCGAACTTGAGGACGTCCGCGACCCGCCCGATCTCGTAACGCGAATCCTGTTTCGACAGACCCGATTCGAGCGTGATGAGCGTCGACGCCTCCTCGATCCGCTCACGCAGCAGTGCCGCCGAGCGCTCCAGGATCTGCGAACGCTCGTAGCGCGACAGCTTCGGCTGGTACGCGGCCGCGTACTCGAACGCGCGGCGCACGTCGTCGACCGTCGCAAGCGGCACCGTACCGACGCGCATGCCGGTATACGGATCGTGCACATCGAGCGTGCGCGGCCGCGCCGCCTTCTCGCCGCACCAACGCAGCGCTTCGATGCGAAACGCGGGATGGTCGTTCATCAGGATGGCATTCATTGCACCACCCGATTGAGCGCGAGATCGAATACATCGAAATTGCGCAGCCGGCGATTCGTGTCGCGCGGCTCGATCCGGCGGTTGAACAGCAGCGGCACCTCCTGTTCCGACACCCCCCCGTGCGAACGCAACGGCACCGTGAGACCGGACAGGTCGTGCTCGCTCTCGCGCGTGCCGAGCGCCACGTCGCGCCGGCTCACGACGACGAGGTCGCCGATCCGGTCGGCGGGCAGCTCGAAGCGCGCGGCGGCGGCCGCATTGTCGAGCACCGTCTCGACGCCGTCGATCGCCTGCAGCCGCGCGATCACGTCGGACGCGGCAACACCGTCGGCCAGATAAACCGTCGCGAACGAACCCAGCGCACCGTGATGCACGACGTAAGGATCGGTGATCGGCAGGATCACGCGGCTGCGCCGCGCCCCCAGCCACGCGTCGAGCGCATCCTGCAGATACACGACGTTCGGCCGCCCCGTCCGCGGATCGTGCTTCGCGTTCATCCCATGGTCGGCAGTCAGGCCGATCACCCAGCCGAGCGCGTCGAGCTGCGCCAGGTAACGGTCCATCATCGCGTAGAACGCGTTCGCGCCTTCGCTGCCGGGCGCGCACTTGTGCTGCACGTAATCCGTGGTCGACAGATACATCAGGTCGACCTGGCGTCGCTTCGCGAGCCGCACGCCCGCCGCGAAAACGAACTCCGACAGCGCCGCGCTGTAGACGTCCGGCGCCGGCAGGCCGACCAGATCGAGCACATCGGAGATGCCGTTCTCGACCAGGTTCGCCTGCCCGGCCTTTTCCGCGGAGAAGCAAATGCCGCGCATCTGCCAGCCGAGCAGGCGGCGCAGCTTGTCCTTCGCCGTCACCACCGCGACCCGCGCGCCCGCCCGCGACGCGGCGGCCAGCAGCGTTCCGGCGCGCAGGTAGGCGGGGTCGTTCATCATGACTTCCGCGCCTTCGCCGCCCTTCGCGTCCGGATCCCAGAAATAGTTGCCGCAGATCCCGTGCACGGCGGGCGGCGCACCGCAGACGATCGACAGGTTGTTCGGGTTGGTGAACGACGGGATCACGCAATCGGCCCGGAACGCCGCGCCTTCCGCGATCATCCGGCCGATGAACGGCGCGACGCCCGCTTGCACCGCGCGTTCGAGATAGTCGTACTCGCAGCCGTCGACGCAGACCGCGACGGTAGGGACGGACGGCATCCGGTACGAGCGGCCGTTGACTTCGATGTGTGTTTCCATGATGTTCAGTATGGACGTGGCAAGACATGACGTGCGCTGCACGCGGAAGAATGAATCGGATTCGCGCGCCGCGTCGTGCGGCGCGCCGTTCATCGTCTGAGTCGGGGAGCGCGCGCGGCGATCAGGAACAGCGCGGCGAGCGACGCCATCAGCATCAGCAGCGCGAGCGCCGACGCGGGCAGGTAGTACCCCCGCTCCACCTGGCCGATCACGACGATCGGCACCGTGGCGAAGCCGGGCGGGTAGACGGTCAGCGTCGCGCCCAGCTCGCCGAGCGACAGCGCGAAACCCAGCGCGAGGCTCGCCCGGATCGCCGGCACGACCTGCGGCAGCAGCACGCGGCGCAGCACCATCGACGGCGGCGCACCGAGGCTCGCGGCGGCTTCGCGCAGCACGGTCAGCTCGGGCCGCAGTGCGGCGGCCGCGCAGCGGTAGCAGAACGGCAGAATCAGCGCGAGCTGAACGAGCACGACGATCGCCGGCGAACTCGACAGATCGAGAGGCTTCTGGTGATACGCGATCAGCACGGCAAGCCCGAGCACCACGCTCGGCACGCCGTTCGGCAGCATCACCAGCGCGTCGACCACCGCGCCCACGCCGCCGCGGCTGCGCCCTTCGAGCGCCAGCGCGAGCCAGAGGCCGAGCACGGTGCCCAGCACCGCGACGCCGAAACCGATCTTGAGGCTGGTCGCGAGCGCATCGAATTCGGGCGACCCGAGCCGTTCGAACCAGCGCAGGCTGTAACCGGCCGGCAGGATCGTGCCGGACCATTGCGTGGCGACGCTCGACAGCGCCACCACGATCACCGGCAGCACGAACAGCCAGAAGCAGGCGAACGCGGCCAGCGCGAGCGCAACGCGCGATGCGTGCTTGAGCACCGTGTCGCTCCAGGCCATGTCGCGGCGCGGCACCGCGCCGCCGCCTCGCATCGGAATCTCAGCGGACATCGCGCCCTCCTCCCATCGCACGGCGGTTCATCCGCCGGTACAGCGCATACAGCGACAACGACATCGCCAGCATCACCACCGCGCCCGCGGAGGCGGTCGGCAGATCCAGATCGACCGTCGCGCTGCTATAGATCGCCACCGGCAGCGTCACGAGCCGCGCGCTGCCCAGCACCAGCAGGATGCCGAATTCGTTCAGCGTCAGCAGAAAGCACAGGATCGTGCCCGCCGCGATGCCGGGCCATGCGATCGGCAGCACCACCCGCCACGCAAGCATCCAGCCGTTCGCGCCGAGGCTGCGCGCCGCTTCGACGAGCCGAAGATCGAGCGTCGCGAACGATGCGAGCGTCGGACGAACGACGAACGGCGTATAGAACACGGTCTGCGCGAGAATCACGCCGCCGATGCCGAACAGGAAATCGAGCGGCGGCGCATCCAGGTTGAACAGCCGCTGCAGGCCGATGCTGATCGACCCTTGCGAGCCGTACAGGAAGATCAGCGTGAACGCGACCAGGAACGACGGAAACGCCACATAGAGCTCGAGAAAACGCGTCACGAGCGTCGCGCCCGGAAACGGCTTGAAGAACAGCAGCGACGCCAGCATCACCCCGAACACCGACGCGGTGCCCGCGCTGACGAACAGCACCCACAGCGTCGTGCCGAGCACGTCGCGCGAATCCGGATTGCTGAAGAAGGCTCTGTACGCGGCGAAGGTCAGGCCATGCTCGCCGGTGAGGCTCAGCAGCACCAGCCGCGCCAGCGGGTACAGCACCAGCGGCCCGAGCACCACGGCCGCCAGCACGATCAGGTGCAGCTGCCCGAGCCGCTTGCCGCGCCGCGCCGCGGCTTCGTGCGCGGCCGCCGACGCCCGGCGCCGCGCGTCGGCTACCAAGACCGCGTCAGGGCTGGATAAGGACGACATCATCCGCCTCGCAATGCAGGGAAACGCGCTCGCCGCGCTCCGGTGTCCGGCCGCGACCGCGCTGCATCGTGACGAGCACCGGCTCGTCCGGCGCCGCGTCGATCACGACCGATACGGACAATTCCGAGCCGTGCCATTCGACCGACGCGATCGTGCCGTGCAACTGGCCTTCGCCGAGCGGTTTGACGGTGAAACGTTCCGGCCGCACACAGGCGACCCGCTCGCGTTCGCCGTGCCGCGGATCGCCGAGCGGAAACACCACCGCCGGCGGCAGCAGGTTCGCCGCGCCCAGATAGCGGGCGACGAAGCCGTCGCACGGCGCGTCGTAAAGCTGTTGCGGCGTGCCGATCTGCGCGACATGGCCTTCGCGCATCAGCAGCGCGCGGTCGGACAGCACCAGCGCGTCGTCGCGATCGTGCGTCACGCACACGATCGTCAGGTTCGGCAGCCGCTCGTGCAGCGCCTTCAGTTCGGTCCGGACGGAAGACCGCAAGTTCGCGTCGAGCGCGGACAACGGCTCGTCGAGCAGCAGCACGTCGGGCTCGATCACCAACGCCCGCGCCAGCGCGACCCGCTGCTGCATGCCGCCCGACAGCTGCGCGGGCATCACGTGCCCCGCGTCGCCGAGCTGCACCAGCTTCAGCGCATCGGCGACGCGGCGCGTGATCTCCGAGGACGTCATGCGCCGCGCCCGCAGCCCGAACGCGACGTTCTCGAACACCGACAGGTGCGGGAACAGCGCGTAGTTCTGGAACAGCAGACCCAGATTGCGCTTGTGCGGGGGCACGTGCGTCAGATCCCGCCCCGCCACCGTCAGCGTGCCGGTCAGGCCGTCCGCCTTCACGAAGCCGGCGATGAAGCGCAGCAGCGTGGTCTTGCCGCAGCCGCTCTTGCCGAGCACGGTCAGCAACTCGCCCGCGCCGATCGCGAGAGACAGGTCGTCCAGCACCGTGCGCGCACCGTAGCGCACGCTCAGATGCTCGATCTGCACGCCGCCCGGCGCGCCGGAGCGCAGCGTCGCGCGCGGCGCGGCGGCGCCGAACGCGCCGGGATGGGTCAAACTTGCGGTATCCACCGGATTCATCCTTCTACGATCGCTCGCGTTGGCTTACTTCGGCTTGACGACGTCGGTCTGCTTGCCCGAGTTGCCCACCACCTGCGACTTCCAGCGCTCGGTCCAGCCCTGCTTCTTCGCCATCACCGCATTCCAGTCGACCGGAATCAGCTTCACGCCCGCGATCGCGCGCTTCACCGCCTCGCCGTTCTTGCCCGTGAGCGGCACGTCGGTGCGGCCCGGGATGCCATACATGTCCGGCACCTTCGACTGCACGTCGGTCGACATCAGATAGTCGATCAGCTTCTTGCCGACGTCCTGGTTCGGGCCGCTCTTGATCAGGCCGATCCCGTACGGCAGCTGGAACGTGCTCGGCTGATCGCCGTCCTTCGCCGCGAGGAAGATCGGCTTGATCGACAGGCCGCCGTGCTCGGCGTCGTCGAGGTCCATCTGCAGGTCGCCGTTCGCGACGCTGATCTCGTTGCGCGACAGCAGCACGTTCAGGTAGCCCGTGCCCTTCGTGTGAAACTTCACGCTGCGCTCGAGCTTGGCCAGATATTCAAACGCCTTGTCCTCGCCCATCAGCGTCGTGGTCAGGATGATCACGGCCATCCCGTCGCCCGCCGTCGCCGGGTTCGAATACGCGACCTTGCCGCTGTAGTCCGGGCTCAGCAGATCCGCGAAGGTCTTCGGCTGGTTCTTCACGACGTCCGGGTTGATCGCGAACGAGAAGTAGTTGTTGACGAAGGTCGCCCACGTGCCGTCGTCCGCCTTCGCGATCGCCGGCACGTTCTTGTAGTTGACGCTCTGGTAAGCCTGCAGCAAACCGAGCTGGCCCGCCTGCTGGATGAACGGCGGCAGCGTGACGATCACGTCGGCCTTCGGCGAATTCTTTTCGATGTTCGCGCGGTTCACCACTTCGCCGCTGCCGGCCGTCACGATGTTGACCTTCACGCCTTCTTTCTTCTCGAACGCGGGCAGCACGTCGCGATACAGGTTCTCCAGGCCGTCGGCCGTATACAGCACGACCGCGCCGGCGGCGTGGGCCGGCGACGCCATACCTTGCAGCAGACCTGCCGCGCATGCCGCGATCGCAAGCTTGCGGAACGCGCCTGCACCGGCGCTCAAGGATTTCGGGAATGTCATCTCGCTTCTCCGTAGGGCGGATCAACCAACGGCCGGGCACATGCCGGCTCCTGTTATGCGAGCGGGCCGCGCGCAGCCCGTCTCGTCGCCGCGGATCCTGTCGGGTTCCCGGGTTCCGGCGGCAAGCGAAGCATCACAGCGTTCGATGACATCTCCGTGACGACTGCCACAAATTCCAAAAAATGACACATTTTGCCACTATCATCCCCGTTGTCCGATACGCCAGCCGGCGTGTCGATTGAACCTCGGAGGCATTGTGATTCTCGGAAGCGACCCGATCCTGCTCACCCCCGGCCCACTCACGACCTCGCCCGCCACGCGCCAGGCCATGCTGCGCGACTGGGGCTCGTGGGACGCCGCGTTCAACCAGATGACGCATGGCGTCTGCCACGATCTGGCGGACATCGCGGGCGGCGGCGACGAATTCGTCTGCGTACCGCTGCAGGGCAGCGGCACCTTCTCGGTCGAAGCCGCGCTCGGCACGCTGGTGCCCCGCCAGGGCACCGTGCTGGTGCCGAACAACGGCGCGTACTGCGCGCGCATCGTCCGCATCCTGCAGCGGCTCGGCATCGTCTGCGTCGAACTGCCGTTCGGCGAGGACGAAGCAGTCGACGCGGGCGCGATCGAGAACGCATTCCGCCGCGATCCGCGCATCACCCACGTCGCGCTCGTGCATCTGGAAACGAGCACCGGCATCCTGAATCCGCTCGACGATATCGCCGCTGTCTGTAAACGTCATGACAAGCGGCTCATCGTCGATGCGATGAGTTCGTTCGGCGCGCTGCCGATCGCGCTCGCGGGCAGCGGCATCGATGCGCTCGTCTCGGCCAGCGGCAAATGCCTGGAGGGCGTGCCGGGGATGGGTTTCGTGATCGTGCGGCGCGCGCTGCTCGAAGCGTGCGAAGGCCGCTCGCCGTCGCTGGCGATGGATCTTCACGACCAGTACGCCTACATGCGCAAGACGACGCAATGGCGCTTCACGCCGCCGACACACGTGCTCGCCGCCTTGCGCGCCGCGCTCGACCAGTTTCTCGCGGAAGGCGGCCAGCCGGCGCGCGGCGCCCGCTACGCGGCGAATTGCGCGGCGCTCGTCGACGGCATGCGCGCGCTCGGTTTCGAGCCGTTTCTCGACCCGGACGTGCAGGCGCCCGTGATCGTCACGTTCCACGCGCCGCGCGATCCGTCCTACGATTTCCAGGCGTTCTACCACGCAGTGCGCGATGCCGGTTACGTGCTGTACCCCGGCAAGCTGACCACCGTCGAGACATTCCGGGTGGGCTGCATCGGCGCGATCGATGCGAACGAACTGCGCAACGCGGCCGCCGCGATTCAGCGGGCGCTGAATACGCTCGGTATCGCGCTGCGCTGAGCGCCGACGAAAAAAGCCCGGCGCTCGCAACGAGGGCCGGGCTCGACGTGCGGCCGCCGGATGCAGGCGTTACAGCACGATCCGCTCGATATCGCCGACGACGAAGATGTAGGACAGCGCGCCGATCAGCGCGACGACGCCGATGAACACCAGCGCGCCGACGAACGAGCCGGTCGCCGCGACGATGAAGCCGACGACGAGCGGCGTGATGATGCCCGCCAGGTTCGCCGCCAGATTGAAGATGCCGCCTGTCACGCCGAGCAGCCCGTCGGGTGCGATGTCGGACACGAGCGTCCAGCCGAGCGCCGCCATCCCCTGTGCGAAGAACGCGACCGACATGATCGCGATCACCGCCTCGTTGCTGTCGACGTAGTTCGCGAGAATGATCGTCGACGCGAGCAGCAGCCCCGCGATGATCGGCAACTTGCGCGCGACGTTGGCCGATTTGCCGCGTCGCAGCAGCCAATCGGACAGGATGCCGCCGAACATCACGCCGACCGACGCCGCGATGAACGGCATCACCGCGAAGAAACCGATCTTGAGCCAGCCCATGTGGCGTTCTGTGGCGAGATAGGTCGGGAACCACGTCAGGAAGAACACCAGCGTCGAATTGCCGGCGAACTGGCCGAGACAGATACCGGCGAGCTGACGCTTTCTCAGCAGCTGCCCCGCCGTCGCCCAGCTGAACTTGGCCTGCGCCCCCTTGCCGGTCTTGCCCGCGCCGTGCACCAGGCCGCCGCCCGCCTCGATGTACGCCAGCTCCGCCGCGTTCACGCCCGGATGATCGAGCGGTTCCCGGTAGAAGCGCCACCACACGAAGCCGAACGCGATGCCGACGCCGCCTACCGCGAAGAACAGCGAGCGCCAGCCGAACGCCCCCATCAGCGCGAACAGCACCGGGCTCAGGAACGCGAGGCCCACGTATTCGCCGACGGTATAGGTGCCGGTCGCCATCGCGCGCTCGTTCTGCGGAAACCAGGTGGCCACCACCCGGCTGTTGGTCGGAAAGCACGGCGCCTCGGTCAACCCCAGCCCGAGCCGGCACGCGAGCAGCGGCGCGACGCCGTGCACGAGGCCCTGCATCAGCGTGAACAACGACCAAAGCGTCATCGACCAGTAGTAGGTGACCCGGCTGCCGAAGCGGTCGAGAAACAAGCCGCCCGGCACCTGTGCCAGCACGTAGGTCCACGAGAACGCGGAGAACATCACGCCCATGACCGCGGCGCTGATCCCCAGTTCCTTGGTCAGGCCCGGCGCGGCGACACCGAGCACCGTGCGGTCGAGATAGTTGATCATCGTGCCGATCGCGAGCAGCGCGAGGATCTTGTAGCGCGCCGACGAACGCCGCGCGATTTCGCCGGCGGGCGCTACGGCGGCCGGCGCGGACGCCGGTGCCTGGGTGGGCTGTTGCATCTGCTTGTCTCCTGGTTTTGTTGTTGTCCGGGATAGGTCAGCGCCCGACGAGCGCCTGAAAATGGGCATGCATCCGTTCGGCGTCCGGCGCGCGGCCGGTAAAGATCTCGAAAGCGTCCACCGCTTGATAGACCGCCATGCCGCCGCCCGGCAGCGTGCGGCAGCCAAGCGCGCGCGCGGCAGCGATCAGCTCCGTTTCGAGCGGAAAGTAGACGATGTCCGCTACCCACAGCGCCGGGTGCAACAGCGCGCCCGGCAGCGGCAGGCCCGGATGCTTGAGCATCCCGATGGGGGTCGCGTGGATCAGGCCGGTCGCGGCGGCCATCGCGGCGGCCAGCTCGCCGCCCGCGTTCACCCGGGCTTGGGGGAAACGCACCTGCAACTCGGCGGCCAGCGTCTGCGCGCGCGCCGCATCGACGTCGAACAGGTCGAGCGCCCGCGCGCCCATCGTCAGCGCCGCATGGGCGACCGCCGCCCCCGCGCCGCCCGCGCCCAGTTGCACGACATGCTCGAGCGATGCATCCGGCAAACCGCGCGCGAACGCCTTCGCGAAACCCGACCAGTCGGTGTTGTGGCCGATCCGCCGGCCGTCCCGGAACAGCACCGTATTGACCGCGCCGAGCGCGCGCGCGTCGGCGGACAGCGCGTCCAGCAGCGGAATGACGCGCTGCTTGCACGGGTGGGTGATGTTCAGGCCGTTGAAGCCCATCCGCACGGCGGCGTCGAGCAGGTCAGGCAGCGCGTCGACGCCGAGCTTCAGCGCATCGAGGTCGATGCGCCGATACACGTAGTTGAACCCCTGGCGCCGCCCCTCCTCCTCGTGCATCGCGGGAGACAGCGAGCCGCCGATGCCTTGCCCGATCAGGCCGATCAGAAACGATTGGGGGTTCATTGCGCGGCCCTCTGCTTCAGCAGCGTCGCCATCCGTCGCAGCGCCAGCTCGTAGCCTTCGGTGCCGCAACCGCAAATCACCGCCTCGGCGACCGCCGACACGTACGAGTGATGGCGGAACGCCTCGCGGCGATGGATGTTCGAGATGTGGACCTCGATCACGGGCAGATCGATCGCGGACAACGCGTCGGCCAGCGCCACCGAGGTATGCGTGTAGGCGGCCGGGTTGATCACCACGCCCTGCACCCGCGTGCGCGCATCGTGCAGCCAGTCGATCAGCGCGTGTTCGGCGTTCGATTGTCGGAACTCGATCGCGAGGCCGAGCGCATCCGCCGCGGCCACGCAGCGACGCTCGACGTCCCGCAGCGTTTCCCCGCCGTAGATGTGGGGCTGGCGGGTACCCAGCAGGTTCAGATTCGGGCCGTTCAGCACCAGCACCGTCGGCTTGTTCATGTCGGACACTCCGGAGAAACGGGTGCGGATCGCGAGCCGATCGCGCAGCCTACGTCAAGATTCGGCGCCAGTGTGCGCTTGCGCGCCGCCCCTGTCTTTTCGGGTTTGCTCTAATTTGTACGATCTAGTTAGTTTGTATAATCCGCGAACATCGCCCTATGAAATCCGGCTCATTGCGCAGTCACGAATGCATCGTGTCGTTCATTCTCGGACCGATCAGCGGCGCGTCTCATCCCACTTTCAGCAGGAATCCCCATGCAGCGCTCGATCGCCACCGTTACGCTGTCCGGCACGCTCGTCGACAAGCTCGAGGCCATCCAGGCGGCCGGATTCGACGCCGTCGAGATCTTCGAGAACGACCTGCTGTACTTCGACGGCTCCCCCGCCGACGTGCGCCGCATCGCCGCCGATCTCGGCCTGAAGATTGCGCTGTTCCAGCCGTTCCGCGACTTCGAGGGGGTCCCGGCCACCCAGCTCGCGCGCAACCTCGACCGGGTGAAACGCAAATTCGCGCTGATGCATGAGCTGGGCGCCGATCGGATCCTGGTATGCAGCAACGTGTCGCCCGACGCGCTCGCCGACGACGCGCTGCTCGTCGATCAGTTGGGCGCGCTCGCCGACGCCGCGCACCAGGCGGGTGTCGTCGTCGCCTACGAGGCGCTGGCGTGGGGCCGGGTGGTCCGGACCTACGGGCATGCGTGGCGGCTCGTCGATGCGGTGAACAGCCCGCATCTGGGTCTCGCGCTCGACAGCTTCCACACGCTGTCGCTGAACGACACGCCCGACGGCATCGCGCACATTCCCGGCTCGCGCATCGCATTCGTGCAGATCGCCGACGCGCCGACACTCGCCATGGACGTGCTCGAATGGAGCCGCCACTACCGTTCGTTTCCCGGCCAGGGAGATTTCGATCTGGCGGGATTCACCGCGCGCGTGATCGAGGCGGGTTATACGGGCCCGCTGTCGCTCGAAATCTTCAACGACGGCTTCCGCGCCGCACCGACCGCGCTGACGGCCGCCGACGGTTATCGATCGCTGCTGTATCTGGAGGAACAGACACGGCTGCGGCTCGCCGCGCGTAACCGCACGCCAGCCGCCGCGCAGCCGCTGTTCGCGCCGCCGGGCGCACCCGCTCACGTCGGGTTCCAGTTCATCGAGTTCGCGGTCGACGCCGCGTCGGCCGCGAACGTCGCCGGCTGGCTCGGCAAGCTGCGCTTCCGTCCCGCCGGCCGCCATCGCTCGAAGGACGTGATGCTCTACCGGCACGGCGCGGCGTCGATCGTGCTGAACGCCGAGCGCGACTCGTTCGCCGCTGCGTTCTTCCAGCAGCACGGGCTGTCGCTGTGCGCGTCGGCGTTTCGCGTCGACGATGCAGGGGTCGCGCTGGAGCGCGCCGCCGGTTTCGGCTACACGCCGTTCTCCGGTCAGGTCGGTCCCGACGAACGGGTGCTGCCGAGCGTCCGGGCGCCGGACGGCAGTCTCGGCTATTTCATCGACGAAACCCCGGACGCGCCGACACTGTACGAAGCCGATTTCGTGCTGACCGATATCGACGGCCCGAGCGAAGTCGGCCCGCTCGCCGGCATCGATCACGTCTGCCTCGCGCTGCCCGCCGATGCGCTCGATACCTGGGTGCTGTTCTTCAAGACCGCGTTCGGCTTCGAAGCGGAACGCAACTGGCTCGTGCCCGATCCGTACGGCCTGATGCGCAGCAGGGCAGTGCGCAGCCCCGACGGTTCGGTGCGGATCGCGCTCAACGCATCGGTGGACCGGCATACGGCCGTCGTCCAGTCGCTGAACCGGTATCACGGTTCGGGGCTCAATCACGTCGCGTTCCACACCGTCGACATCGTGAAGGTGATCGCCGAATTCGCCGCGGAGGGCGTGCCGTTCCTGCGCATTCCACGCAATTACTACGACGATCTCGCCGCCCGCTATGCGCTGCCCGACGCGATGATCGACACGCTGAGCCGCCACCACCTGTTATACGACCGGGACGATTCGGGCGGCGAATTCCTGCACGCGTACACCGAATGCGTCGACGAGCGCTTCTCGTTCGAGATCGTCGAGCGGCGCGGCGGCTATGACGGCTACGGCGCGGCCAATGCGGCGGTGCGGCTCGCCGCACAGGCGCAGCGGCGCAAATCCGTGTCGGTTTGATGAAATGATCGAAAACCGATGTTGCGCCGCGGCATCGAAATATCCGCTTCGGCGGCCCGCGCCGGTCTGTTCCGGCCCCGCTGAAACCCTTGCCGGCGCTGGCGGTTACTCCTTGTAACGCGTGAAGCGCGCAATGCCCCCGCGAGCCGTACCGCTTTTAAGAATCGCTTAAGACTTCCCCTGCACCATCCGCAACCATATCCATGCAGGAGGTTTGCCATGAGCGCCGTCGAAACACCCGCGGGCCGCCAGGCCGCCCCCCCGGGCAAACAGAAAACCATGCTGCGCCGTCTGCTCAGCCATCACGAGATCGCGACGCTGCTGGTGCTGCTGCACGCACCGATCAGTGCGAGCGCCAAGCCGGAACTGCCGGCGCTGCAGGAAGCCGGCCTCGTCGAAATGGTCGGCACCGACGCCGACACGACGCCCAGCTTCCGCCTGACCGCGGACGGCAGCGCCGTGCTGAAAGGCCTCGGCTACCGTTAAGCCGCATCGTTTCCCCCGCCCTGGCCGCTCCCGGCCGGCGGTTCAGGTCGCCCGGACCTGACATCTTTCCCGAATTCCAGCCGACCTCCGTTCCGATCGCCATCGCAGCCAGCCTTCCGGCATGCGGCCCCGACCGGCGAGCTCATGCCGCCACGGCTACTCGCCGCGCTCGCCTTGCAGCATCAGCCGGTACTCCGTCGGCGTCACGCCGACCGTCGCCTTGAACTGCCGCGTAAAAGCACTGTGGTCGGTGTAACCGCATAGGGCCGCCACGTCCGTCACCTTGTCTTGACTGACGAGCAATGCCGTCGCGGCATCGAGACGGGTTTTCAGCAGCACCTGACGCGGCGTGAGATGAAACACCTTGTGAAAGTAGCGCTCGAGCTGCGCGACCGACATTCCCGCCATCAGCGCCAACTGCTTCAGATTGAGCGGCTGCACGTAGTGCTCCTGGATGTACTGGACCACATCGGCGAGACGGCTGTACGCCGGATGCGAGCCTTCGTGCGCCTTGAGGTCGCGCGAGATGCCGGCCAGCCCGACCACGCGGCCGTGCGCGTCCCGCAGCGGCTCCTTGCAGGTCAGGCACCAGCCCGGCTGGCGGCCCGGGTAGAGATGCAGTTCGAGCTGGTCGGTCAATTGCTGGCCCGCGCCGATGATCGCGATGTCCTGCTCGACATAGCTGCGGCCGAAGCGGCGCGGAAACACCTCGTCGGCGGCCTTGCCGTATAGATCGCGCTTGTCCTTGTAGCCGCAGCGCATCGCCAGCGTGCGATTGACGAGCGCGTAGCGCGCGTTCGCGTCCTTCACGAAAAACGCGACGTCGGGCAGCGCGTCGAAAACGGGTTCGAGCAGCGTGAAATGCGCGAGCATCGCGGCAAACCCGCCGTCTTCCGGCGGACGGCGCAACGTATCGGACAGGGTCGCAGGCGGCATGGCTGGCAAGGTCATCATCCCGGGGCTCGCGCATCCAAAATCGGATGCCGTCGATTATAGAAGTGCATCATCGGATGCCGCGCACAGTGTGTCGATCCGCACCGGTACGAACGGCGGGCGCGGCGTCGCATCGTCCCAGTCGAAATAGGTCGTCAGCGCCGCGCCGCAGACGCGCCCCTGACACGCACCCATCCCGCAGCGGGTCTGCAGTTTCGCGTCGCGGGCCGACGCGTGCGCGCGCACCGCGCCGACCGTCACGTCCTCGCAACGGCACAGTATCGTCCCGTCGTCCGGCAACGCACGCGCGGCCGCGCCCAGCTCGAAAGCCCGGGCGACCCGCGCCGCGAAGCGCCGCCACGTGTCGCGCCGCCGCAGCAAACGCGCGATGCGCGGCGAGCGCCAGTCCGCATCCGGCGCCGCGCTCGCCGCCCATCCGGCCAGTTCGCCCTCGACGCTGGCCAGTTCCATCCCGCCGATTCCCGTGCCTTCACCCGCCGCATAGATCGCGTCGACCGAGGTACGCTGCCGTTCGTCGACGACGATCGCGCCATCGCGCACCTCGCATCCGAGCGCACGGGCGAGCTGCGTGTTCGGCACCAGCCCGAAGCCGCACGCGACCCGATCGCAGTTGATGGTCCGGTAGCCGTTGCCGGTTTCGACGACGGCGGCACGCACGCGGCCGTCGCCATGGACTTCGCGCACGACGCTGCCCGTCAGGTATTCGGTGCCGACGAAGCCGCGCGTCAGGCGCGCCGCCTGCACGAGCTTCGACGGCGTCGCGGCGAGCGACAGGCCGAAGCGCGCGAGCGCGGCCGGCGTTGCCTGCTCGATCACCGCGACGACCGTCGCGCCCGCCGCTCGCGCGGTTGCCAGCGACGCGATCAGCAACGGGCCGCTACCCGCGATCACGATGCGTTCGCCCCGCACCGGCACGCCGCCCTTGATCAGCGCCTGCAGGCCGCCCGCCCCCGTGACGCCGGGCAGCGTCCAGCCGCCGAACGGCAGCAGCCGCTCGCGCGCGCCGGTCGCGAGAACCAGGCGCTCATAGCCGAGCATCCGGCCGCCCGGTGCGTCCGTCTCGGCCAGCAGCACGCGCCCGGGCAAGACCGCCGCGACCCGAGTCCGGCTCCGGACCTCGACGTTCGGCAAGCGGGCCAGCGCCCGCAACGCATCGGACAGCGGCGCGGCCGCGGCATGCGCGGGCCCCTGCCGCCAGACCTGTCCGCCCGGCAGCGGATTGTCGTCGAGCACGGCGATGCGCGCCCCGGCGTGCGCGGCGGCACGCGCCGCCGCGAGGCCCGCGGGCCCCGCGCCGACGATCACGATGTCGTGGCGTTCAATCATGGCGCTCGCACAGAGAAGGGATCGATGTATCGACCGACATGCCTTCGCGGCACACGGTCTGGCAAGCAAGCACGTGCGCGCGGCCGTCGACCGTCACGCGGCACTCCTGGCACACGCCCATGCCGCATACCATCGTGCGCGGCATGCCGGCCACCGACACGCGCGTCCCGCGCACCCCCTGCGCCAGCACAAGCGCGGCCGCGACCGTGCTGCCCGCGGCCACCGTCACCGGCGCGCCGTCGATCGTCAGCGCAATGCGCGCGGCGTCATGCATGACAGGCTCCAGCGGGTTCGCGCGCCGGCAAATACGGTTCGAACGGGATCCCGGCGGTCTCCCCGACGATCTGCGCCGCCAACAGTTTCGCGGTCGCGAGCGAGGTGGTGACGCCGAGCCCTTCGTGCCCGGTCGCGAGCCACACGCCGGGCAGCGCGCCGCCCGCCGGGCCGATCAGCGGCAAGCCGTCGGGCGTCGCCGCGCGAAAGCCCGTCCACGCGCGCAGACCGTTCAGCTCCGGCAGGCGCGGCAGGTAGCGCGCCGCGCGCTTGAGCATCTGCGCGAGCACCGGCAGCTCGACGGCCGGATCGGTGTTGTCGAACTGCCGCGACGACCCGATCAGCAACTGGCCGGTCGGACGCGGCTGCGCGTTGAATGCAACCGATGTGCCCGCGGCATGGTGCGCGCTCTTGATGTAACCCAGTTCCAGCAACTGGTGCGAGATCGCGCCGGGATAGCGGTCGGTAATCAGCAGGTGGCCCTTCTTCGGAAACATCGCGAGCCACGGCACGAAGCGCCGCGCGGCGATGCCGTTCGCCAGCACGACGTGGATGGCGTCGAGCCGCACGCCGTTGGCGAGACGCACGCTCGACGGCGCGACTTCCGTCGCCTCGACATGCAGATGCACGCGAATCCGCGCCGCGCCCGGCGATTGCGTCAGCAGCCACTCGGCGGCGGCCGGCGCATAGACGATGCTGTCCCGCTCGATCAGAAGACCGCCCGCCAGCCCAGGCGCAAGCGCGGGCTCGCAGGCTCGCAACGCCGCCGCGTCGAGCAGCCGCGAAGCGACGCCGCCCGCCGCCAGACCGGCCCGCATGTCGCGCGCCGCCGCCAGTTCCTCGTCGTCGGCGGCCACCCAAAGCGTGCCGCAGCGCGCGAACGCATCGCGGGGGCGCAAGTGCGGCGCAAGCGCATGCCACAAGTCGAGCGAATAGCGGGACAACGCGAATTCGGCCGGCGAATCGTTCATCACGACCAGGTGCCCCATGCCCGCCGCCGTGACGCCGCCGCCGATGCCGCCCGCGTCGACTACGGTCACGTTCATCCCGCGCGCGGCCAGTTCCGCCGCGCAAGCCGCGCCGACGATGCCCGCGCCGATGACGATGACGTCCGCGTGTGCCATCAGCCCAGCCGGATGCCGCGGGCGAACGGATCGGCCGGATCGAAGCAGAGCCGTCCTTCCGCCATGATGTGCGCGCGGCCCGTGACGGTCGGCACGATCGCCGGCTCGCCTTCGATGGGCATGGCATGCCGCTCGTAACGCACGTCGAACACGCTGCCGATGATGCTTTCCTGGCGCCACGTCTCGCCTTCGGCCAGCTTGCCGTCGGCGGCGAGACACGCCGCCTTCGCGCAGGTGCCGGTGCCGCACGGCGAGCGGTCGTACGCGCTGCCGGGGCACAGCACGAAATTGCGGCTGTCGATGCCGTCCCGCGAGCCGGGCCCGAACAGTTCGATATGGTCGATCAGCGCGCCGTGCGCGCCGGTGATGCGCTGCGCGATCAGCGCGTCGCGGATCGTTTCGGCGAATGCGGTCAGATCGGCGAGGTCGGCCGGATCGAGCGCGCGGCCGTGCTCCGAGACGAGAAAGAACCAGTTGCCGCCCCAGCCGATATCGCCCACCAGCGGGCCGTGCCCGGGTACGTCGACCGTGACCGAGCGCCGATAGCGATAGGCGGGCACGTTGCGCACCGATACCGATCCGTCGGCATTGAGCGTCGCCTCGACCACGCCCACCGGCGTCTCGATCCGGTGCGCGCCCGGCGCGATGCGCCCGAGGTGGGCGAGCGACACGACGAGCCCGATCGTGCCGTGCCCGCACATGCCGAGATAACCGACGTTGTTGAAGAAAATGACGCCCGCGGCACAGTCCGGCGCGACCGGCTCGCACAGCAGCGCGCCGACGACGACGTCGGAGCCGCGCGGCTCCGTGACGATCGCCGCGCGCCAGTCGTCATGCGCCGACCGAAAGCGTTCGAGCCGCTCGGCAAGCGTGCCGCCGCCGAGATCCGGGCCGCCAGACACGACGAGGCGGGTGGGCTCGCCGCCTGTGTGCGAATCGATGAAGTCGAGTGTTTTCATCCCGCCATCGTAAAAATCGCGTTGCGCCGCGTCTTGGCGACATTAAGCGCCACGAATGACGATTTCGGCATAGATAAGGGTAACCGCCAATATGCCGAAATCGTCACGCGCCGCGTGTCTAACACGCAAGACGCCCGTATTTTCGCTACCTAGACTTGGCTTCGAATTGCCGCTTCGGAGGAAATCGTCATGGTTCGTCCCGGTGCGGGCGTCCCGCCTGCCTCCACCCGTCTATTCGACGCCGATTTCAGCATAGGCGGCGCAGGCGACGAAAAACCTGCCGACCCGCGGTCCGAGTCTGATCGTACGCCGACTCGCCTCGCACAACTTCGAGCGGCGCAGCACGCGCCGGAGCCCACGACACATGCCGCGCAGCCTCACGGCCGACGCCCCCTTAGCCATCCCTGCCGTCCCTCGCAGTCGCTTTACCGCTCCATCGTCAACACCGCATCCGATCCATCTCCAACAGGCCCGCGGGCGACCGTCGGCCACACCACGCAAGGGGAAGTGAAAGTGAAGCTGAAGGTATCCCATATCGCGCTGGCCACGGCCGCCGCACTCGCCGGCACGCAGGCCGGCGCCGCCGATGTCGTCAAGATCGGGTTCGCCGCGCCGCTCACCGGCCCGCAATCGAACTACGGCACCGACATGCAGAAGGGCGTGCAACTCGCCATCGCCGACTTCAACGCGACGCGTCCGGTCATCGGCGGCCAGCCCGTCACGTTCGTGCTGGACTCGCAGGACGACCAGGCCGACCCGCGCACCGGCACGACGGTCGCGCAGCGGCTGATCGACGACAACGTGCGCGGCATCATCGGCCACTTCAACTCGGGCACCAGCATCCCCGCGTCCGACCTGTACGATCGCGCCGGGCTGCCGCAGATCTCGATGGCCACCTCGCCGCAATACACGGCGCGCGGCTACAAGACCACGTTCCGGCTGCTGACGAGCGACGCGCAGGCCGGCCGCATCGTCGGCACCTACGCGGTGAAGACGCTGCACTACAAGCGCGTCGCGATCATCGACGACCGCACCGCCTACGGCCAGGGCATCGCCGACGAATTCGCCGCCGCCGTGCAGGCCGCCGGCGGCACGATCGTGAAGCGCGACTTCACCAACGACAAGGCGCTCGACTTCGCCGCGATCCTGACCAATCTCAAGGGCATGAATCCGGATGCGATCTTCTATGGCGGCGGCGATGCGCAATCGTCGCCGATGATCCGCAAGATGCGCCAGCTCGGCATCAAAGCGGCATTCGTGACGGGAGAGATGTCGCGTTCGCCGACCTTCCTCAAGATCGGCGGCGACGCGGCGGAAGGCGCGATCGTCTACATGGGCGGCCTGCCCAAGGAAAAGATGCCGGGCTTCTCGGGCTACGCGGCGCGCTACAAGGCCCGCTTCAACGAGGACGTGGTCACCTATTCGCCTTATTCGTATGACGGCACGATCGCGCTGCTCACCGCGATGAAGAACGCGAACTCGACCGACCCGAAGGTTTATACGTCCTTCCTCGACAAGGTGTCGATCAAGGGCGTGTCCGCCGACAAGATCGCGTATGACGGCAAGGGCGACCTGCGCGACGCGCCGGTTACGATTTACCGGGTCGAGCACGGCGCGTTCAAGCCGATCGACACGATCGCGGGCAACTGACGGACGACGTTGCGCGCGCGGCAAGGCGCGCGCAACGATCCAGGGCGGCGCCCCCGGGGCGCCGCCCTGCCGTTTACGTCCCGGCGAACCGTTGCGTCACCATTGATACCCGGCGCCCACCACCGCGCCGGTTCCGCCGCGCGTGTTGGTCGTCACCGCGCCCTTGTAGATCCACTTGCCGCTCTCGGAGATCGTCGAGATGCCGAGCGCCACGCCTTGCTGCCCCTGGTATGTGGAGCCCGCCAACGACACCATGCTGCGGCCCGGCATGCTCGGCTGCGGCAGGCCCGCGACCGCCATCGCCGCCGCCGTCGCCCCGTACATGTCGCGGCGCAGCGTGCCGACCTGCTGGTCCGTGTACTGATTGGACTGGCCGACCGCGTTGCCGACTCCCGACTGAAGCTGGTTGACGTTCACGGCGTCGGTGCCTTGCGTGCCGGGCGCGACGTTGGTGATCTGCCGCTGCAGATCGGCGTTGCCGACCGATACCACGTTCGAGCGCCCGCCGTCGTTGGAATTGGCGCCGATCGCCACCGAGTTCGAACCGGCCGTGACCGTGGGCTTGTCGGTGCCGTTGCCCTTCATGTCCGCCGCGATGCCGCCGCTGTTGGTCGACGCGGTCGACAGCTGCGAGATGCTGGTACTGATGTTGGTGACGCTGCTCGACAGCGACGACACGTTGCTGTTCGTGTTGTTCAGCCCCGTCGACAGCGAGCTGATGCTGGTCGACGTCGAGGTGGACAGCGACGACACGTTGCTGTTCGCCGTGGACAGGCCGGTCGACAGCGAATTGATGCTCGTCGACGTGGAGGTGGACAGCGACGCCACCGTGCTGTTGGTCGAACTCAGGCCGCTCGACAGCGAGGCTACGTTGCTGTTCGTGCTGTTGAGACTCGTCGACAGCGACGCCACGGTGCTGTTGGTCGAGAACAGCTGGCTGCCGTTCACCGCATCGGTGCTGGTCGCACTGATCTGGCCGGCGGCGACGTTGGTGACCTGGCGTTCCGCGCCCGGCGACCCGACGCTGAATACCCCGACCGGATTGCTGCCCGCGAACGAGCCGAACGTGAGTCCGCCGATCGTGACGGACGAAACCGGCACGCCGGCCGACGTCGTCGCGTTGGCGCCGATCGCGATCGAGTTCGCGATCGTGGCCTGTGCGTTGGGCCCGATCGCGACGCTGTCCGTGCCGCTCGCCACGGAGTCCGGACCGGTCGAGTTCGCGTGGAAGTACTTGATGCCCTGGCTGTTGATGTTGTCGATCGCGGAGCCGACGTTGTTGTTGGTCGTGGTGGTGCCGTTGTTGTTGTAGGTCACGTAGGACGGCGCGGAGACGGTGCCGGTGGCCGGATTGTAGGTCGACCCGCCGCCCAGCGCCGCGGCGGTGCTGCTGCCGAGGTTGTTGGTGTTGGTCGTGATCGCGCTGACGCTCGTCGACAGCGACGAGATGCCGGTCGACGACGAGGTCGACAACGACACGATCGAACTGGTCGCGGTTGAAAGGCCCGTCGAGGTTGCTGTCGACAGCGAGGTCACCGTGCTGTTGGTCGTGCTCAGGCCGGTCGACAGCGAGGTGATGGAACTGGTCGCGGTCGACAGACCGGTGGAGGTGGAACTCGACAGCGAGCTGACGGTGCTGTTGGTTGTGCTCAGACCCGTCGACAGCGAGGCGATTCCGCTTGTCGCCGTGCTCAGGCCCGTCGAGGTCGATGTCGACAGCGACGTAATTGAACTCGTCGCCGTCGACAGTCCCGTCGACGTGGACGACGACAGCGATGTCACCGTGCTGTTGGTCGTACTCAGACCCGTCGACAGCGACGTGATGCCGCTCGTCGCCGTGCTCAACCCCGTTGACGTCGACGTCGACAAAGAAGTAATCGAGCTGTTCGCGCTCGACAGTCCTGTCGAAGTCGACGTGGACAATGACGTGATCGAACTCGTCGCCGTCGACAGCCCAGTTGAGGTCGACGACGACAATGACGTCACCGTGCTGTTGGTCGTGCTCAACCCCGTCGACAGCGACGTGATGCCGCTCGTCGCCGTGCTCAACCCAGTTGAGGTCGACGTCGACAGCGAAGTAATCGAACTGTTCGCGCTCGACAGTCCTGTCGAAGTCGAGGTTGACAACGACGTAATCGAGCTCGTGGCCGTCGACAGCCCCGTCGACGTGGACGACGACAGCGATGTCACAGTGCTATTGGTCGTACTCAACCCCGTCGACAGCGAGGTGATTCCGCTTGTCGCCGTGCTCAGGCCCGTCGACGTCGACGTCGACAGCGACGTCACCGTGCTGTTGGTTGTGCTCAACCCCGTCGACAGTGACGTGATCCCACTCGTCGCCGTGCTCAGGCCCGTCGAGGTTGATGTCGACAACGAAGTAATCGAGCTCGTGGCCGTCGACAATCCGGTCGACGTGGACGACGACAACGATGTCACCGTGCTATTGGTCGTGCTCAGCCCGGTCGACAGCGACGTAATTCCGCTTGTCGCCGTGCTCAGGCCCGTTGAGGTCGACGTCGACAGCGACGTCACCGTACTGTTGGTTGTGCTCAACCCCGTCGACAGTGACGTGATTCCGCTTGTCGCCGTACTCAGACCCGTCGAGGTCGAGGTAGACAAGGACGTAATCGAACTCGTCGCCGTCGACTGCCCGGTCGACGTTGACGACGACAACGATGTCACCGTGCTATTGGTCGTGCTCACCCCCGTCGACAGTGACGTGATTCCGCTTGTCGCCGTACTCAGACCCGTCGAGGTCGAGGTAGACAAGGACGTAATCGAACTCGTCGCCGTCGACAGCCCGGTCGACGTTGACGACGACAACGATGTCACCGTGCTATTGGTCGTGCTCAACCCCGTCGACAGCGAGGTGATCCCGCTTGTCGCCGTGCTCAACCCAGTTGAGGTCGATGTCGACAAAGAAGTAATCGAGCTGTTCGCGCTCGACAGTCCCGTCGATGTCGACGTGGACAACGACGTGATCGAACTCGTCGCCGTCGACAATCCGGTCGACGTTGACGACGACAACGACGTCACCGTGCTATTGGTCGTACTCAGCCCGGTCGACAGCGAGGTGATTCCACTCGTCGCCGTGCTCAACCCAGTTGAGGTCGACGTCGACAAAGAAGTAATCGAACTGTTCGCGCTCGACAGTCCTGTCGATGTCGATGTGGATAACGACGTAATCGAACTTGTGGCCGTCGACAGCCCCGTCGACGTGGACGACGACAGCGAGGTCACCGTGCTATTAGTCGTGCTCAGCCCCGTCGACAGCGACGTGATGCCACTAGTCGCCGTGCTCAACCCAGTTGAGGTCGACGTCGACAAAGAAGTAATCGAACTGTTCGCGCTCGACAGTCCTGTCGAAGTCGATGTGGATAACGACGTAATCGAACTTGTGGCCGTCGACAGCCCCGTCGACGTGGACGACGACAGCGAGGTCACCGTGCTATTAGTCGTGCTCAGCCCCGTCGACAGCGACGTGATCCCGCTTGTCGCCGTGCTCAACCCCGTTGAGGTCGATGTCGACAAAGAAGTAATCGAGCTGTTCGCGCTCGACAGTCCTGTCGATGTCGACGTGGACAACGACGTGATCGAACTCGTCGCCGTCGACAATCCGGTCGACGTTGACGACGACAACGACGTCACCGTGCTATTGGTCGTACTCAACCCCGTCGACAGCGACGTGATCCCGCTTGTCGCCGTGCTCAACCCCGTTGAGGTCGATGTCGACAAAGAAGTAATCGAGCTGTTCGCGCTCGACAGTCCTGTCGATGTCGACGTGGACAACGACGTGATCGAACTCGTCGCCGTCGACAATCCGGTCGACGTTGACGACGACAACGACGTCACCGTGCTATTGGTCGTACTCAACCCCGTCGACAGCGACGTGATCCCGCTTGTCGCCGTGCTCAACCCCGTTGACGTCGACGTCGACAAAGAAGTAATCGAGCTGTTCGCGCTCGACAGTCCCGTCGATGTCGACGTGGACAACGACGTGATCGAACTCGTGGCGGTCGACAAGCCGGTCGACGTTGACGACGACAACGAGGTCACCGTGCTATTGGTCGTCCTCACCCCCGTCGACAGCGACGTGATCCCGCTTGTCGCCGTGCTCAACCCCGTTGACGTCGACGTCGACAAAGAAGTAATCGAGCTGTTCGCGCTCGACAGTCCCGTCGATGTCGACGTGGACAACGACGTGATCGAACTCGTGGCGGTCGACAACCCCGTCGACGTGGACGACGACAACGATGTCACCGTGCTATTGGTTGTGCTCAACCCCGTCGACAGCGAGGTGATCCCGCTTGTCGCCGTGCTCAACCCCGTTGACGTCGACGTCGACAAAGAAGTAATCGAGCTGTTCGCGCTCGA
>NZ_JAWJWL010000046.1:0-24890 GCF_034721475.1 Burkholderia alba
ACGCGGACAGCGCGTCGACCCGGCTCGCCAGGAGCCGGGAGGAGGCGGTGCGGCAGATCGTCGGTGCGCAGAACACGTTGCAAACGAGCCTGAGCGCGCACGCTGCCGCGAAGGAGCTGCTCGCTGCCGCGCAGACGACTTACGACGCGGCCTTCGACGCGTATCGGCACGGTGCGGGTTCGGTGACCGACGCGCTGCTTGCGCAGAATCAGCTGCTGGCGGCGAAGAACGCGTATGCGGACAGTTATAGCGGCGCGTTGTCGTCGGCGGCGGCGCTGGCGCTCGCGACCGGTTCGGTCGACGCNGGTTCGGTGACCGACGCGCTGCTTGCGCAGAATCAGCTGCTGGCGGCGAAGAACGCGTATGCGGACAGTTATAGCGGCGCGTTGTCGTCGGCGGCGGCGCTGGCGCTCGCGACCGGTTCGGTCGACTCGATTCCGGCGCAGTCCGGATGGTGAGGCGGCTTGCCGGGCGTCGGTGCGAGCGGGTTGGCGGATGATGCCGTGATCGCCGTCGAATGACGGCGGCGGTCGGACCACCGGCGTTGCGCCGCGCAGCCGGCGGTTCCGGTGCTGAAAACCCCTTCGACACGCCGCTCGTCCCATCGAGCGGGATCGCCGTGCTGCTCCGATGCGCGAGTCCATCGGCCGCGGAACCGGAGGTTCGGCGCGATTCATCTCCTTCATGCCGCGGTGCCTGACACACGGGCGACAGGTCTCGCACCGAGCTGTTCGGTGCCGCCGACTTTCTTCAGGATGCCATCCCGCACGCTCGCGGCGATCGATCGCGTGGCGCGACATTGGGGGGCTTGTCCCTTCCCGACGGTGTTCCCCACCGGAAACAAGCCGTTCTCCACGAGTACGACGCGCCTCCCGGCGCCGAAACACGCCGAGTTTTGACTCGGCATGTGTAGCGGGTGCGAGCAGATACATTGAGATACAAGCCGCCCGGCCGGCTCGGCTATCAATCCGACCACGCGCTTTACCCGCTGCACGCGGAGCGATGGATCGCCGCCGCGAGCGAAGCGCGTTTCCCTAGGCCCCGCCCATTCCGGCGCGGCCATTCCCGAGCATCCGAAACAAGGAGACATGGGTCATGTCGGACTCCGTCAATCTTCGGCGCCGTCGAATCCTCGGCACCACGCTCGCGAGCGTCAGCCTCGCCGATCTGGGTCCGAGCCGCGTCGCTCGCGCACAATCGCCGGCCGCCGCGCCGGACAACCCCGACACCGGCGGCGGGACATCGTTCGGCGCCGTTCACCAGATCGACGCCGGCGTGCGCAACGTGGGGCATGCGGTTGCGTGTCGACACGATGGACGATGGCGCGCAGGCCGTCCGTCTGCGGCAGGATCTCGTCGACATGGAAACGCTCGTGAAGGAGGGGGTGGCTTACGCGCGCACCATGCACGGCGTGACCGAGGAAGCGCGCCGCACCGACCTGCACGCGCTGCTCGACAGCCTCGTCTACGACTACGTCGACGCCGGCTCGCCGGTGTCGTTCGGGCAGCGGCTGCGGGTGACCGCGATCGCGCGGCCCAATGCGTTGCGGCGGCTGGTCGGCAACCTCGTCGACAACGCGCTGAAGTTCGCGGGCGAAGCGACCATCGACCTGACGCGGGAAGCGACGGGCGCGCTGGTCATCTCGGTGCGGGATCGCGGGCCGGGCATTCCGCCGGAACGGCTCGACGCGGTGTTCGAGCCGTTCTACCGCATCGAGCGTTCGCGCAACCGCGCGACGGGCGGGACGGGGCTGGGCCTCGCGATCGCGCGGCCACTCGCCCAGGCGATGGGTGCGACGCTGACGCTGCGCAATCGCGAAAGCGGCGGCCTGGAGGCGCGGCTCGTCCTCGGCGAGACATAGCGGGGCATCGTTGCGCCGCCACGGGCCGGCGCCGTCACGCTTGCCGGCCGGCTTCCGTTTCCTGATCCTGGTACAGCGCGCGCAGCGACTGCGCGAAGACCGTGTCGACGTCGCGGAGCACGCCCGCTCGCGTGAACATCGCGACGGGCGGCAGCGCCCAGTCGAGCGTGTACGGAACGATCGCCACGCCCGCGATATGCACGAGCTCTTCGGCGATGTCGGCGGGCACGATGGAGACGGCATCCTCGTTCGCGACGATCATTTCGCCGATCAGCCGCGACGTATAGCTCTCGACGATCGGCACGGGCGGCGCGACGCCGGCGTGCAGGAACAGATCCGAGATCTGTTCGCGCATCGGCGTATGCGGCGCGCCGAGGATCCAGTCGAGTTCGACGAGCTTCTGCCAGTTGAGGCGGCCGCGCGCGAGCCGCGCGGCGAGCCGCCGGCTCGCGATCAGGCGCGGCTTCTGCCGGTGCAGCACCTCGAAATGCAGATCGGAAAGATCGATGGCCGACGAGGCTCGCCCGATCACGATGTCGAGCGTATGGTCGCGCAGCTGCGCCATCAGCGCTTCGCTGGTGCCCTCGTGCACCGTCATCGTGAGCCGCTGCGTCACCCGCGATTGCGTGTGCCGGATCGCGGCGGCCAGCGTCCGCCCGGAGATGAACGGAATCACGCCGATCTGGAGCCGCGTCGCGTGCCCGGCGACCACGGCCTCGATGTCGCGGGTGAGATGGTCGAGATCGTTGAGCATCGCCTGCGCGCGGGCGAGCACGACGTTGCCGAGCGCAGTCGGGATCATGCCGCGCGGCGAGCGGTCGAACAGCGGGCCGCCGAACAGGCCTTCCAGTTCCGCCAGCGCATTGGTGACGGCCGGCTGGCTGCTCGCCACGTGCTCGGCCACGCGCGTGAGCGATCCGTGCTGCCGGATCTGCAGCAGCAGCGCGAGATGCCGCATTTTCAGGCGCGCGTTCAGGCGCCGGGTCATGTCGTCCGTATCGAATGCCACGATGCGCGAGCCCAGGTCATTACAAAAAAATGATGGCCCCATACTAATTCAAAATGGAACGCTTATGGCGGCTGCCTAGAATGGGCTCCATCGATGGCCGCCGGGACAGGCCCGGCGCACGGACATGATGGGGAGCATATGAACAAGACCGACCGCCAGGCCGCGCTGGAATATCACGAGTTTCCGACCCCGGGCAAGATCTCGGTCGCCGCGAGCAAGCCGCTCGTGACGCAGCGCGACCTCGCGCTGGCCTATACGCCGGGCGTGGCGGCCACCTGCGAGGAAATCGCCGCGGACCCGCTCCAGGCGTTCCGCTACACGAGCCGGGGCAACCTGGTCGGCGTGATCACGAACGGCACGGCGGTGCTGGGCCTCGGCAACATCGGCGCGCTCGCGTCGAAGCCCGTGATGGAGGGCAAGGCGGTCCTGTTCAAGAAGTTCGCGGGGATCGACGTGTTCGACATCGAGATCACCGAAACCGACCCGGACAAGTTGGTCGACATCATCGCGAGCCTCGAGGCGACTTTCGGCGGGATCAACCTGGAGGACATCAAGGCGCCCGAGTGCTTCGTGGTCGAGCGCAAGCTGCGCGAGCGGATGAAGATCCCGGTATTCCACGACGACCAGCACGGCACCGCGATCACGGTGTCCGCCGCGTTCATCAACGGCCTGAAGGTGGTGGGCAAGGCCATCTCGGACGTGAAGGTCGTGACCTCCGGCGCGGGCGCCGCCGCGCTCGCGTGCCTCGACCTGATGGTCGATCTCGGCCTGCCGATCGAGAACATCTGGGCGACCGACGTGGAAGGCGTGGTGTACCGGGGGCGCACGGCCGCGATGGACCCGGACAAGGCCCGCTTCGCGCAGGACACCGCCGCGCGCACGCTGGCCGAGGTGATCGAGGGCGCGGACGTGTTCCTCGGGCTTTCCGTCGGCGGCGTGCTGACGGGGCCGATGCTCGCGACGATGGGCGCGCGTCCGCTGATTCTCGCGCTCGCGAATCCGACGCCGGAGATCTTTCCGGAAGCCGCGCACGCGGTCCGCGACGACGTCGTGATCGCGACGGGCCGTTCGGACTATCCGAACCAGGTCAACAACGTGCTGTGTTTTCCGTACATCTTTCGCGGCGCGCTGGACGTCGGCGCGACCACCATCACGCGCCGGATGGAGATCGCCGCCGTGCATGCGATCGCGGGGCTGGCCGAGGAGGAGCCGAACGACGTGGTCGCCGCCGCGTACGGTGCGTACGACCTGTCGTTCGGTCCGCAGTACCTGATCCCGAAGCCGTTCGACTCGCGCCTGATCGTGCGGATCGCACCCGCCGTGGCGAAGGCGGCGATCGAGGACGGCGTCGCGACCCGCCCGATCGCCGATTTCGACGCGTACGCGGATCAGCTCCAGCAGTTCGTCTACCACTCCGGCGCATTCATGAAACCGCTGTTCGCCACCGCGAAGCAGTTCGTGCGGGACGGCGGGCGGGCGCGGATCGTGTTCGCGGAAGGCGAGGAGGAGCGGGTGCTGCGGGCGGTGCAGGTGATCGTCGACGAGAAGCTGGCCCGCCCGATCCTGGTGGGCCGCCCGGAAGTGCTGCTCGCGCGCATCGAGAAATTCGGGCTGCGCCTGCGGCTCGGCGAAGACGTCGAGGTCACCAACCCGGAATACGACGAGCGCTTCCATCAGTACTGGACCACCTACTGGGAACTGCGCTGCCGCGACGGCATCACGAAGGAGATGGCGCGCGTCGAGATGCGCCGCCGGCTGACGCTGATCGGCGCGATGATGGTGCGGCTCGGCGATGCGGACGGCATGGTGTGCGGCACGGTCGGCGCGTATCACGACCACCTGCGCTTCGTCGACGAGGCGATCGGCAAGCGGCGCGGCGCGCGCACCTATGCGGCGATGAATATCCTGCTGCTCGACAAGCGCACGGTCGCGCTGGTCGATACCCACATCAACGACCATCCGAGCGCCGAGCAGATCGCGGAGTTCACGCTCGCGGCGGCCGCGCAGATGGCCTGGCTGAATCTGTCGCCGAAGGTCGCGCTGCTGTCGCGCTCGAACTTCGGCTCCGGCAGCTCGGCGTCGGGCGCGAAGATGCGCGAGGTGCTCGCGTTGGTCAGGGAGCAGGCGCCGGATCTGGAGATCGATGGTGAAATGCACGGCGATTGCGCGCTGGACGAGGCGCTGCGCCTTCGCATCCTGCCGACGTCGCGGCTGAAGGGCGTGGCCAATCTGCTGGTGTGCCCGAACGTCGACGCGGGCAACATCGCGTACAACCTGCTCAAGACGGGAGCGGGCAGCAATGTGGCGGTCGGGCCGTTCCTGCTGGGTGTCGACGCGGCGGTAAACATCCTGACGTCGAGTTCGACGGTGCGCCGGATCGTCAACATGACCGCGCTGACGGTGCTGCAGGCGAACCGCGATTGACGGGGCGCCGCGCGCGGCGGCCCCGTCGAGGCCGTGCCGCGCGCCGGCTAGATCGCGGTCGTCACGGGCGTGGTGGCGGCCGGGTCGGTGATGCTCGGCTTGCCCGTCTCGACGTGGCCCGCCACGCGGCGCAGCCATGCGGCGTTGCCCGCGACCGTCACTTGCAGGTCGTACCACTGGCTGCTGCACGACAGGTCCCAGTGCGCTTCGATGCGCTTGCCCGGCGGCACCGTCAGCGTGCGCGCGGGCTGGCCGTACGCGAGATCGGTCGCCGTCACCGTCAGCGCGGCTGTGCCCGTATTCGCGAGCGTCAGATAGACATGCCCGTTCGCGACGTCGTAGCAGGTCGTCATGTCCGGTTTCGCGTCGGCGTCCGCGGCGTCCGAGCCCGCGAAGCGCCGGAAATAGCCGTTCGGACCGTAGACGTTCACCCGGTAGTTCCCGTTCGCGTCGAGCGCCCACGTGTCGGTCAGCTGCTTGCCGGCCTCGACGGTGTAGCGGCGCGGCATCGCCGTCGGATCGCCGGTATAGACCCAGAAGTGCGCGCCTTGCGCGCCGGTGTTCGCGAAGCTGAGCGCATATCCCTGCGCCTGCAACTGGCCGTTGACGTGCAGTTCGTACGGCAGCGGGCGAGCCGGTCGCGTGCCCGGCTCCTGCGCGCTCACCCCCTGCTGCGCGGTGCTGGCCGGCGCGCTTTGCGCGGTCGAGCGCGCGCATTGCATGTCGGCCTGCGCGACGTAGGTCCGGGTGCTGGGCAGCACGGGCACGGTCGGGTCCTGCTTCGAGAAATCCAGCGCGGCGGTGAGATCGCCGCAGATCGCGCGCCGCCACGGCGACAGGTTGGTTTCGATCACGCCGAAACGCTTCTCGATGAATTGCAGCACCGACGTGTGATCGAACACCTGCGAGCAGACGAAGCCGCCTTTCGACCAGGGCGACACGACCGTCATCGGCACGCGCGGCCCGAGGCCGTAGGGCAGATTGTCGGCGGTATAGGTGCCCTTCTGGGTCGCGGTGACGACGGTGTGCCGTTCGAGCGAGATATCCACCGTGCTCAGCCCCGAGCCCGGCAGGGTCGGCGCCTGCGGCGGCACGACGTGATCGAACAGGCCGTCGTTCTCGTCGTACATGATGAACAGCACCGTCTTGCTCCACACGTCGGGGTTCGACGTCAGCGCATCGAGGATCGTCGCGATGTAGTTGGCGCCGTAGAGCGGCGTGAACTTCGGATGCTCCGAGTACGCGGCGGGCGGCAGCAGCCACGACACCTGCGGCAGCGCGTTGGCCTGCACGTCGGCCTTCAGCTGCGTCAGCGTGCGCGTGCTCATTCCCCGGTTGTACAGCGACGAGCCGGCCGGCGCGTTCACGAAGTTCCGGAAGCAGGCCAGCATGTTGGTGCCGTAGTTGCCCGTGAAATTGTCGAAGCCGGTGCCTTGCTGGTAGATCTGCCACGAGATGCCGGCCGCTTCGAGACGTTCGGGGTAGGTGGTCCAGTTGAAGGGCTGCAGCTTGATGCTGTCGAACGGGTTGTCGATGTAGTCGGTGTTGTCGAGCAGCGGACCGCCGCCTGTTGCGAGCGGATCGACCATGCCCGTCATCAGGTACATGCGGTTCGGGTGCGTGTTGCCGGGAATCGAGCAGAAATAGTGGTCGCACACCGTGAACGCATCGGCGAGCGCGTAGTGGAACGGGATATCCGCGCGCTCGTGATAACCCATCGTCATGTTGGTTTTCTGCGCGGCCCACTTGCCGGCCCGGCCGCTGTCGATCGCGCCGTGCGTGGTGCTCCACGTATGAGGCAGCCCGCCGATGCATTGCGCGTTGACGTCCGGATTGGTCGTGTCGTAGCGGAACGGCGCGATCACCTTCGTCGGGTCTTCCTGGCGCGGCTGGAACCAGACCGGGCGGCCGTTCGGCAGCGTGACCGGGAAGCGGTCGTTGTAGCCGCGCACGCCGCTCAGGTGGCCGAGGTAGTGATCGAACGAGCGGTTCTCCTGCATGAAGACGACGATGTGCTGGACGTCCTGGAGCGTGCCGGTGACCGAGTTCGGCTCGATCGCGAGCGCCTTGCGGATCGATTCGGGGAACAGCGTGGTGGCGGCTGTCGCGCCTGCGAGGCTGGCGGACAGCTTCAGAAAATCGCGGCGGGTATGGGTGACCATGCGAAGGACCTGGATGAATGTCGGGTGTCAGGACGCGGGCGGGACGAAGCCCGGCGGACAGCTCATGCGCGCGGTGGCGACGGCGCTGCCGCCGCATGCCGCTTTCGCGGGCGGCGGGGGATCCGAGGATACGCCGTCGCCGCCGCACGCGGCGACCAGGGTCGTCGCGGCGAATAGCGCAAGGCGTGCAAAAAGCCGAATGGCCGGCGTCTGCATGACTGTCTCCGGAGTTGAACGATGGGGCGCGGGCAGGCGGCCTTCACGGCCGTATCGGATTGCAAGCGTTGCCGCGACGATAATTTCGCTTTGTTACGCGAGAGTGTCCTGTTTGAAAGCCGGGACAGGCAAGTGCAAGGGACCGTGTCGCCGCCAGGCCGTCGACATGCGTCGGCGTTGTTGATTCTGGCGCCCGATTCATTCATTTGCATGACGAATGTATTTCCAAAGAATAACGAAGCTGGCCGATTTCGTTCGTCCGCGCCTCGTCCGGTGCCGCCCGATGTGCGATACGGATTTCGTTTCAGGGGCACACTCCGGGTTGCGCGACTCATTCACCGGACCGATTGCCATTGAAAGCCAAACTTCGACCGAACCTCGCGGCGCTGCGCGCGCTGGAGGCCGCCATCCGCCATCGGAGCTTCACGCTGGCCGCCGCCGAATTGCACGTCACGCATAGCGCGATCAGTCATCAGGTGCGGCAGCTCGAGGCGGCGCTGGGGCATACGCTATTCATCCGCGTCGGGCTGGAGATGCAGCCGACGCCCGCTTGCCGGCGCCTCGGCGCGCGCGTGCGGCACGGGTTGGACGAGATTGACGCGGCGCTGGAGGAGGCGCGGGCGCCGGGCGGCGCGGCGAGAACGCAGCTCAGCGTGAGCGCGATGACGGACTTCGCGCACGCGTGGCTGATTCCCCGGCTCGCCGCATTCGCCGACGCGCATCCGGACCTCGACCTCGCGCTGACCCTTCATCACGGACTGACGCCGCCCGATCCCTACGAAGTCGACGCGGGCATCTGGCATCAACGGGTCGGCGAGCGCGGCTTCCGTTCCGAAGCGTTTGCGCGAGACCGCGTGATCGCCGTGTGCAGCCCGGCGTTCGCGTCGGCCCACGGCGAGCCGGCCAACGCGATGCTCGCCACCGCGCCGCTGCTCCACTTCGCGTCGCGTTCGTGGGAGGAGTTTCTGGTCGCGGCGGGTCTCGAATACGGCGAGCCGCGACCCGGGCCGAGCTTCGCCGATGCGGCCTCGCTGTTGAGTGCCGCGCTCGCGGGCCTGGGGATCGCGATGATCCGCGAGCGCGTCGCCGACGCATTCCTGCGCGGCGGCGCGCTGGTTCGCGTCGGCGACGTCGGCATTCCGGCGCATCTCGATTACTTCTTCGTGTGGCACGAAGGCAATCCGCGCGAGGCCGCGATCCGCCGCCTGCATCGATGGCTGGCCGACGAGCGGGCGGCGGCCGGCGAACCCGCGTAGCGGAGCGGATGGCGAGCGGCCGGGTGTCCGCTTTCGCGCGGCACTCGGCGCGCGGCATGCGCAGTCCCGATCGCGCGCCGCCGCTCGGGTCGCGCGTCAGCGATGCGCGGCGTCGTGGAACGTCACGTCCTCGCCGTCGCGCAGGTCGAGCACTTCGCAGCCGTCGTCGGTGACGGCCACGACGTGCTCCCAGTAGACCGCGAGCGACTTGTCCGCCGTCTGCGCGGCGCGCGTCGCATTCGGCAGGCGGATGCCGTCGCCGCTGCCCGCGCAGATGAACGGCTCGACCGTGATCACCATGCCTTTCTCGAGCACCCGGCCGTCGTTGACCGGACTCCGGTAGTACGGGATCAGCCAGCCGTCCGCATGCACCTGGCCGGTGGAGTGCCCGGTGCCGCTCGGCACGCGCAGCATCGAGAAGCGGAACGATTCGACGTAATCCTGCACGCGCGCCGCGATGTCCTGCAGCTTTGCGCCCGGCTTCACGAGACTGATGCCGAGGCACATCGCCTGATAGCCGACCGCCATCAGCAGGCGCGCTTGCGCGCTGGTCTCCTCGCCGACGATCCACATGCGCTGCGTGTCGCCGCACCAGCCGTCCTTCTTGATACTGACGTCGACCCCGAACAGGTCGCCGCGCCGCAGCGGGATGTCGCTCGGCTCGCCGCTGAACGCGTTCTCGTTGTGCGCGATCGAGATGCAGGCATACCGGCTCGAATCGTAGCCGGCCAGGTCTTCGCGGTCGATCTCGGCGTGGTACCGGTTGACGATCAGATCGTGCGCGATGTCGTTGATCTGGCGGGACGTCACGCCGGGCTGAACATGCGGGGTGAGATCCTGCAGCACCTGCGCGGCGATGCGGCCGGCGGCGCGCAGCATCGCGATTTGTTCGGGAGTCTTGATCGAAATCCGGGTGTAGTCGACCTTGTTGCTCATGAGAAATCCTCCGGGGTATCGCAGTGCCGCCGTGCGTGGGGTGCATCGGCGGGCGGCGGAAGCGTCGTTCCGTGACCGCGTGAGCATTATTCGAACGCGGGCGGACAGCCGTCCAACGAAGTCTGTTCGACGGCTCGTTGAATTTTCTTCAACGGGCGATCGGCTGCCGGGCCGGCGGGGTGACGCGTGAGCGACTGGAGCGGCACTTTCGTCGACGGAGATCGGGGCGCGCTCATGAGCGTGTGACGGCGGTGGCCGTACTCGTGGCTGCGGGTTTGGCGAACCGGATGGAGCGCGCGCGGCATCGCCCGTTCCACACGGCGGATGACGGATGACTCCCGCCATTGCCGCACGCACCGAAAGCCATCCATTTTCCCGCAGGCTCCCGGACGCAATCTCGCCGATGATTGATTCGATCGTCGAAACCGTCTTTAAAACCGTTTCGAAATGCGATTTTATGTCGGCATGTTGAAATGAAAAATCCACGCTGCCGGGAGGGTGACCGTCATTTTCCGGGGAGAAACAACGTCGATAATCGAACCTTTCCCGGGCGTTCTCCAAGCATTCCCGGCGCGGTTCGCGTCCGGGCGGAGTTTCACGACGCAATACCGGAAACCCGTCACGCCAAGCACTCGACGCAACGCGTTGACGCCTTGCTGCAGGCGGCTCGCGGCACATCAGGCACGTTGAGCGAAAGGGCGCGATCGGAGCCGATGCCGGAGGTTTTTCCGCTTCTCGGTTCTTATCGTCTAACTTTTTTTGATTTCATCTAAAAATGTTTGACATGAGCATTTCAGCAAGATAACTTTGTGCAAGCTCGCGGAAAGAAACAAGCTCCGCGAAACCTGACCGAAACGCACCGGGCAGCGCGATCCGCACCGGTGGGCGGCAGGGGGCGGCAATCGGTTTTCGGTCAGGCTGGCACCTATTTAGAAATACTAATTCAGAGAATCACGTCCACTGCGTGAGGGCCACGCGGCGGACGGATATCACGAGGGCCCGAAGCAGTGCGGCAAGGCATTGAACAAGATGCGCAGGCGTGATTGATACGCAGCGAAGGTGGCGAAGCAGGGGCGGGCATGCAGCGTGCCCCTGCGCATGGGCGGCGTCGAGTTGCTCGTGGCCGCCTTGCGCGCCTGACGCGTCGGCGCCTGCCGGTAGAACCTGAGAGAGCAAACCAGGCCGAGAGGATCGCGATCCGCACCGGCCGCGATGATCTGACGGAAGACGAGTCGTCCGGCCCGCGCGGCCGGGCGATTCGATCCTCCGTATCCCGTATTCCGGCAACGCATCGTTGATCCGGTTCCGTTCGCTCGGGACCGGCGGCTCCGCCGTGCGCGTTGGAATGGCAGCAAAGAGGCCGCGCCTGTGCCGCGTCTCCGATTCACTCTGTTCATACTTTCATTCTGGAGTGGGGATATGTCTGGATTAATTCGTACTGCTTCATTTCAAGCCGTTTGCCTTTCCGCCGCGCTGGCCGTCGCCGCGCCGGCTGTTCACGCGGACGTGGCGAGCCAGCCGGCCGCGCCGGCGAATGCGGGCGGGGTCAATCAGCTGATCGTCAAGCTGCGTCCGGCCTCGCTGGCCGCGCGCAATGCCGCGTCGGCCGCCAGCGGCGGCAGCGGCCCGACGGGCATCCAGGGCGTGATCGACCGCGTGCTCGCGGCACGGCAGAGCCGGGTGTCGGCGCGCTCGTTCGGCGCGGGCGCGTCGGCGGCGCCCGGCAACGCGGCCGACCCGGCCGCCGGCGTGCGCGTGAAACGCGAGATGTCCGGCGGCGCGACCGTGCTGTCGCTGCAGCGGCACGTCACGGCCGCGGAAGCCGAGGCCCTCGCTAAGGATTTCGCGGCCGACGGTGCCGTCGAATACGCGGAACCGGATGCGCGCATGCGTGCGTTTCTCACCCCCAACGACACCCGCTATTCCGAGCAGTGGGGCTACTTCAACCCGGTAGGCGGCGCGAACTTGCCGCAGGCATGGGATGTGACGACCGGCTCCGACAAGGTCGTGGTGGCGGTCGTCGATACCGGCTATCGCCCGCATGCGGATCTCGCCGCGAACCTGCTGCCGGGCTACGACTTCATCACCGATGTGGACGGCGCGAACGACGGCGGCGGCCGCGACGCGGATGCGTCGGATCCGGGCGACTGGCTGACCCAGCAGGAAGTGGACGATCCGAACGGGCCGTTCTATCGGTGCAACGTCGATCAGAACGGCAACACCTATCCGAGCGACAGCTCGTGGCACGGCACGCACGTGGCGGGCACGGTGGGCGCGGTCACGAACAACGGCGACGGCGTGGCGGGCATTTCTTGGAAGGGCAAGATCCTGCCGGTGCGCGTGCTGGGCAAATGCGGCGGCACGCTGAGCGACATCGCGGACGGCATGCGCTGGGCCGCGGGCCTGTCGGTGCCGGGCGCGCCGGCCAACCCGTATCCGGCCAAGGTGCTGAACTTCAGCCTCGGCGGCCGCGCGAGCACCTGCAGCCGCACCTATCAGAACGCGATCAACGAAGTGACGGCGAAGGGCGCGGCCGTCGTCGTCGCGGCGGGCAACAACGGCGCGTCGGTCGCGAATACGCAGCCGGCGAACTGCCAGGGCGTGATCACCGTCGGCGCGACCGACAGCAACGGCAAGCGCGCGAGCTTCAGCAACTACGGCGCGGCCGTGAAGATTTCCGCGCCGGGCGTCGGCATCCTGTCGACGCTGAACGCCGGCAAGAAGTCGCCGGGGCAGGACAGCTATGCCAGCTACAACGGCACCAGCATGGCCACGCCGCACGTGGCCGGCACGGTCGCGCTGATGTTCGCGGTCAATCCGGCGCTCACGCCCGCGCAGGTTCTGCAGAAGCTGCAGGCCACCGCGCGGCGTTTCCCGAGCGGCTCGGGCTGCACGACGAGCACGTGCGGCGCGGGGCTGCTCGACGCCGGCGCAGCGGTCTCGTCGGCCGCGCAGTAAGCGCGACGGGCGGTGGACCGTCGCAGCGACGGCCCGCCGCCGCGAGGTCGAAGTTAAGGGAAGCCGGAGCCGGGCGCGGCTGCCGTGCCCTCGCCGCATGCGACGGGGTGGGGCGCACCTCGCGGATCACCGGCACACACCCGTCTCACGCATCCCGCGCGGCACGATCGCGCGGGGTCCATATCGACGATCAGGAGGGGAATTCCATGAAGCTTCATGCAAAGGAAGCGGCGCGCCCATGGCTCGCCGCGATCGCGGCCGCCGCGCTGCTGGCGGCTTGCGGCGGGGACGATGGCGCGGCGGGCGGCGTGGCGTCGGCGCTCTCGCAGGCGAGACCGGGCGATACGGCGTCCGCCGCCGCGGGCGCGCAGGCCGGCAAGCCGCGGCACTCGCCGTCGGGCGTGCCGTACGCCGATCTGTCGAGCGGCAAGTATCGTCCCGTCATCAAGGACGGACAGGTGCAGCCGTCGCTGTCGGGTGCGACGATCACCGAACAGGCGTGGGTCGATACGCCGGTCGATTCGGACGGCGACGGCGTCAAGGACCGGATCCACGTGCGCATCGTGCGGCCGACCGAAACCGACAGCGGGGCGCGCACGCCCGTCATCGTGCTCGCGAGCCCGTACTACAACGGTCTCGCCGATAGCGCGAATCACGATGTCGACGTCGAGCTGGACGGCACGCCGCATCCGCCGTCGGACCGCGCGCGGGTCGCGATCGCCGCGCCGCAGTCGAGGCTGCAGCAGCAGGTCGAGGTGGCCGCGGCGGCGCGCTCGTGGATAGAAGGCTATTTCGTGCAGCGCGGCTTCACCGTCGTCTATGCGGATTCGCTCGGCACGGCCGGCTCCGACGGCTGTCCGACCATTCTGACGCGCGACGAATCGGTCGCGATGGCCTCGGTGATCCGCTGGCTCGGCCGCGATGCGAGCGCGAAGGACGCGGCGGGCAAGCCGATCGTCGCCAGCTGGTCGACCGGACACGTCGGGATGTACGGCGTGTCCTATGACGGCACGCTGCCGAAGATGGTCGCGAGCCTGCGCACCCGGGGGCTCGACGCGATCGTGCCGATCGCCGGCCTGACCAACATGTACGGCTACTACCGCTCGGGCGGGCTGGTGCGCGCGCCGGACGGCTATCAGGGCGAGGACGTCGACGTCTACATCAAGGCGCTGCTGACCAACGCGCATCCCGAGCGCTGCACGTACCTGATCGATCAGGCGTTGAAGCGGGAGGACCGCACGACGGGCGACTATTCCGCGTTCTGGGCGGCGCGCGACATTCCGACCGCGCTCGCGGTGGCGCCCGCGCTGATCGCGCAGGGGCTCGCCGACGACAACGTCCGGGTCGACCAGTCCACGCTGTGGTATCAGGCGATGCGGCGCCAGGGCGTGCCCGCGCAGTTGTGGCTGCACCGCGCGCAGCATATCGATCCGCGCAGCCGTCCGGCGTTTGCCGACGCGTGGCCGGCGGAAGTGAACCGCTGGTTCACTCGCTACCTGCTGGGTTATGCGAACGATGTCGAGCGCGATCCGGGCGCGGTGATCGAGCAGGCCGACGGCACGCTGCTGAAGGAGGCGCAGTGGCCGGCGCGCGGCGCGCGGCCGGTGACGTACTTCGCGGGCGGCGACGGTTCGCGCGACGGCGCGCTGCTGCGCTATCCGACGGGCGGCCCGATCGTGACGTTCACCGACAACGCGCAGATTCGCGCGCTGACGCTGGCGAATGCCGACAGCGGCGAGCATCGCGGCCGCTTCGAGACCGCGCCGCTCGCCACCGCGAGCCGCATCTCGGGCACCGCCACCGCCCGGGTTCGCGTCACGCTGTCGGCGGCGGCGAACGTGACCGCGCTGCTGGTTGATCGCGGGCCCGACGGCAAGGTGTCGATCGTGACGCGGGCGTGGACCGATCCGCGCAACCGCGCGTCGCTGTGGTGGTCGCAGCCGGTGCTCGCGGGCATGCCGTACGATCTGCAACTGACCTTCATGCCGCGCGACTACACGCTCGAGGCGGGCCATCGTCTTGGCCTGGTGGTGCTGTCGAGCGACTACGAGGCGACGCTGCGCCCGACGCCGGGCACGGAGTTGAGGCTGGATCCGGCGGGCACGTCGCTGACGGTGCCGTTGGCGGGCGTGTGATTTAACCCATCCAGGGAAAGACGGCGATTGACGAACCGCCGGTATCGCGTTACCCGCCGCGCGCGCTGCGCCCGGCGGGTTTTTTCATCGAAGGGGGCGCATCGCGCGCGCTAGCGCTTGTCGGCTTCCTCGACGAAGATCTCGATCCACGCGTTCATCACCGCCCAGAAGTCGACCGCCTCGAGTTCGGTCGGCTCCTCGTGCCACCAGATGCGTCCCGCCGCGCTGCCGTCGCCCGCGCTCTCCCGCAGATCCAGACAGAGATAGTCGCCCGCCCCGTTGTGGAACACCGGCCAGACGAGATCGGGATTCACGCCGAGCGTTTTCAGTTCCGACGGCGACAGATCGAGCTTGTCGGTCAGCGCGCTTTGATCGCCGATCGGCAGCGGCCCCATCGAATTCGCCGGGAAGAACGTCCAGCCGTTGTGCACATGCTGGTAGAAGTGGCGGAGATCGTCGGGGAAGGCGCGCCAGAGCGGCATGTCGTCCGACACCAGATCGCCCAGCGGCAGATGGCCCACGAAGAAATTCACGTCGTCCTGCTCGATCGTGAATGCATAGAGCAGGCAGAGATCGCCGTTTTCCTGCCGGAATACGGCGGGCCGCTGCAATTTCTCCCGGAAGAACTGCTCCACCGCGGGCAGTCGCTCGATGGCGCCGGACCACATCTTCGCGAGCCAGTCGCCGAGCGCGTCGGTCGGCGTGTCCAGCAGCGCGAGCCACGCGGTCGGCACCTGGACGTCGGCGGGAATCTCGCCGGGGGTGAGCCATACCTGCCCCTGCTTCCTGAAGCGTTGCAGCTTCGCTGCATAGGTCTTGCTCGATAGCTCCATCATTGCCTGTCACCTGAAGTCCGTTGATCGAAACATTTTACTGCTGCTGACCGAGCAGATCCTGGATCTGCTGCTGCAGCATCGACCGGTTCTCGGTTTCCTGCTGCATCATCCGCTGCCTGAAGCCTTCGTCTACCTGGATCCCGCCTTTCTTGTATTCCGTCCATTCGGCGAAGGACTTCGATCCCTTGGAGGTATTGGCGGTCTCGCTGAGTCCCGTGAAGTTGTCCGGGTTGTTCAGCACCTTCACCTGGTTGTCGAAGCTCAGATCCTTGAAGCCCGGCATCTGGGTGATTTCCTTCATCGACACGATATGGTCGGCATGCAGCGACTTGTCGATCGTCAACCCGGGGAGCGCGGGATCGTCCATGCCCGGGGTGAAGTTCTCGTTGACCATGCTCTGTATCCGCGCGCTCGGCGTCTTCGCGCGCAGCTGGTTGTACAGCGTGCGCGGAATCCCTTCGGTCGTCACGCGCACGTTGCCGCCGTTGGCGCCCAGCGTGCCGGGCTCGACCTCCACCTTGGTGCGGTTCAGCACGTCGACGGCATTCTTCCCGGCTTCCGTGTCGGCGCTCTTCGCGCCCAGCCCCAGCAACGCGAATCCCGCGACGCCGACCATGATGTCGCCGTAGCCCGGACCGAGCGATTCCCCCCACGAATGCAGCGCGTTCAAGCCGACGTTCGCGCCGATCACGGTTCCGACGAACAGTGCGGCGGCGCCTGCTCCGGCCGCGAGCGCGCCGAGTCCGGCCGCGCCGAGCGCGACGAAGCCGAGCACCTCGAGCGCCGTTTCGACCATCTCCTCGGTGTCGTGGATCGGGACGACCGTCACCGTTTCTCCGCCGACCGTGACGTTGTCGCTGGCGTTCTTGATGACGGCGCCGCACTCCATTTTCATGGAGAGCCGGGCCATCGGCATGCTGTTCACCGTGACGGTACGGGACCCCTGCGCGATGAGGGTTTTTGGCTTGGGGAAGTGATTGAACGGCAGGCCGTTGCATTCGTCCGCGGAGTCGATGCCCGCACGCAGCGCGGTGCGGCTGTTGACCGTGACGTTCGGCGAACCGCGCTGGAGCATGCCGGTGGTTGGACCGGATATGTTCGCGGCCTTCTGTATGCCGCGCATCAGCGAACCGCCGGCGAGCCCGCCTCCCGCCACGCACCCGCCGATGATGGCGACGAGCGCGAGCCCGCCCGTCGCCGCAGTGGCGGTGATGATCGCGGCCGCCACCACGGCGCCCACCACGGCGCCCGCCACCATCGCCAGCAGCCCCCAGCCATGCGCGATCTCGTCGCCCATCCGGGCGGCGCGCAGCGCCGCTTCGGCGCCGCTCATGGGGCGCGTGCCCCGGCCAGCCGGTTCATGTACGACGCGATGTCGTGGATCGATGCGAAGGGCGGCGAACCCTCGACGCCGGCGACGGCGTTCAGCCGATGGGCCAGCCGCAGGCCGGGGTCGGCGGGATTGGGATGCAGCTCGTAGCGGCCCGTGGCTTTGAAGAGGCCATGACGGCTGCGTTGCGTGATCTTCGCCGCAAGCGGCGAACCGTCGCTCGCGAAGAACACCCAATGATGGTCTTCGACTTCCTGCGCATCGACGGCCGCGACGGCGGCGTCGGCGTTCGGGTAGACGTGCAGGACGCGGGTCTTGCCGGACAGTGCGAAGACATGCGGCAGCACGCCGGTCGCCACCAGCGACGGCGCCTCGACGGGCTCGGGTTCGGGCGGCAGGTGCTTGAAGGAGGCCAGGATCGACTCCCACGCGGGGATGTGCCGGTCGAAATCTTCCGTGCGCGCGTTGAGCGTGAAGACCAGCATCGCATCGTCGAGCCGCACCATCGCCTGCCGCTGCCGCAGCACGGACTTGTCGCTGCGCCACTGGTATTCGAGCATCAGCGCGGGCAGGCCGTCCAGCGTGATCGCCTCTCGCAGCAGCGGCTTGTAGGCGGGAAACTGCTTCTTGAAGGCGGCCTGCTGCGCGTCGGCATACGCGGCGACGTCGTCCAGCGGCGTGTCGTAGTCGCGAGTGACCACGAACGCCACGTCCTTGCGTCCCGCGTCATCGGGCAGATGGAAGACGTTCATGGTCTTGTCGCGCCAGCCGGCCGGCAGGGTCACGCGTCCTTCGTGCAGTCGATAAGCCGTCATACCGTTTCCTTCCATTTAGCGATGTGCGGGCGCTTCCGCGTTTGCGATGCACGGCGTCCCGGCGCGTCGGGAGGCGATGCCGCGAAGCGCGGGCGCCGCCGGTGTCGCGCAAGGCCGGCGGCGCGCCTCGGGGGACGCCGCGGCGGGGCTGCGCGGTACCTGCCCGTCGGCCGCGCATGCGGACGGCGGCCGGTCGGCTGGCGATCGGCTTCGCGCTCATGCTGATGCAGCATGCCGTGCATGCGAGCGGCTTCGCGTGGGCCGGTTCGGGATGGCGCGGCGCGCATCCTGCGCGCGGCATGCCGCCGGATCGTCCGGCCCGCCCGGCAGCCGAACGAAGGCAGTCCGTTATTCCGGCTTCGCGCCGAAACCGATACTCGACAGGCAATCGGGGTTGCGTTCCGCGAAGCCGAACACCAGCTCGCCCCACGAGGTCGGCGTCGAGAATGTCGTTTCTTCGTCGAGAGACTGGCCGGTCGGCGCGCCGGTGAGCGTGATCCCGGCGAAGCGGGCCTTGACGTCCTGCCGGCTGACGCAGGTTCCCGCCAGCGTCAGCGTCAGTGCGCCGGGCGCGCTTGCGTCGTCGTTGCCGGTGCGCAGCTCGACGCCCTTGATCTGGGTGCCGTCGTGCAGCGCGATCGGGCCGTCGGCGTGGTTGTTCCAGAACGTGAAGTAAGGATTGCTCGCATCGCTCGACACGAGCTTCGTGTGCAGCAGCTGCTCGACCGGCTCCCGCCGGATGGGCTGGCGCGCGCCGATCTGGTCGATGACTTGCCACAGGTTGAGTTGAACGGTTTTCTGCATGATCTTCGATCCTTCCGAGCGATTCGGAATCATTCCCAGCGACAGGGTGAGCAACAGGCCGGCGACGAGCATCGACGCGGGCCGGCGGTCAGTGAGTCGGAACATTTTTGTCATACCAGTCGCCGTAGTACGTTTGATAGTTGACCAACTTGCCGCCCACCGGTTTCGACGCGGTTTCGCCGGTGCCGAAGACGTTGCCGATGGCCGTGCGCGCCGCGCTCGCGTTGCCGTCCTTCAGGAACTGGTCGTACGCGGCATTGTAGGCCGCGCCGTTGGCCGGGTTGCCGGCGATCTGGATGTCCGGGCCGCCGCTCGCGAGAATCTCGCGCTGCACCTTGATGTTGTTGAGCGTCGCCGCGCCTTCGTCCGCCAGCGCGCCGTTGACGTAGTTGCTCTTGCTGCTCAGATCCGCCTTGTACGGGTAGAGCGCGTGTCCGGCCTCGTGGGACAGCGTCTGGACTTCCGCGTCGGGATTGCCCTTTTCGTTGCTGTCGATCACGATGGTCGGCGGCTTGCTGTCGCGGTTCGCGAACGAGCCGCCGCCGGCCGTGCCGTACTTGATCTGCCAGCCTTTCTTCTGCAAGGTCGTCAGGTCGTTTTGCAGCGTCGGCGATTTGGCGGCGAGCGCATCGACTTGGTGGCCCAGGCCGGTCTTCACCTGGTTCGGTGCGGGCTTCGGGTGTCCTTTTTTCGCATGGGCAGGCGGATGGCCGCGCGGCGCGGGCGCGTCGCCCCCTCCGCCTCCGCCCCCTCCGCCCCCTCCGCCGCCCGCGGGCGCGTCCGCCGAAGGGGCGGCCTGATCGACGACCGGGATCAAGCCGGGAGGCGTCGGCCCGGTCGCGCCGTCGGGATTCAGGTCCACGCTGTTCGAGCCGAGCGCGACGATCTGCGTGCCGTCGAGAATGATCGTGCCGTCGGCGGACAGGGTGATCCTGGCCTTGCCGCATTCGAGGATGATCGATTGCGATCCCTTCACGTGAACATGCGCGGTGTCGGATTCGACCTGGACCGGCCCCTTGGCCTTGAGCGCCATGTGCTGTTCCTGCGCGTGCAGGATGACGGCGGTTTTGGCGGTGTGCTGGATGTGCTCGTCCTGCGACTGCACGGAGATCGCTTTTCGCACGACGCTCGCGTGCGTCCCCTGCGTGACGATGTTGGTCTGGTTGGGACCGTTGACGACCGTGACCTGATTGTTCTGCACGGTCGTCGCCATGTCCTTCTGGCTGTGGATGTTGACCAGCTCCGAGCCTTTCTTGTCGTGGATGACGATCTCGCAGAAGCCGCCGCCGCCGGGCGTGGAGTTGCTATGGAAGCCCATCTGATGGGCGCCGTCGGGCAGGCTGTAGGGCGGGGTCTGCTCGGCGTTGAACATCCGGCCGACGATGATCGGGCGGTCCGGATCGCCGTTCAGGAAATCGACGATGACCTCCTGGTTGACGCGCGGGATCGCGACCGTTCCCCAGCCGCGCCCGGCCCAAGGCTGCGATACGCGGATCCAGCACGAACTGCCCTGATCGTTCTTGCCGTAGCGGTCCCACGGGAACTGCACCTTGATCCGGGCCATCTCGTCGGTGTGGATCTCCTGCCCCTTGAGGCCCACGACGATGGCGGTCTGCGGGCCGGGCATCACGGGCTTGAGATGGCGCCGCACGGGGCGATAGGGGATCTTGCGGCGGATCAGCGTGAGTTCGTTGTCGAAGCTGCCGGGCTGGGCCGCATCGCCGAAATTGTTTCTGGCCGCGAGCCTGAGCCCGACGACGAGGAATTCGTTGTCGCCCTGCTTGGCCGCGCTGAACCAGTAATGGCCGTCGATCCTGAAGGTGCGGCCGACCGTCAGGCCGCGGCAGTTGGCGCGGCCGTGGAACACTTTGGCCTGCCACTCGAACACTTCCAGCCGCCGTTTCGCTTCCGCTTCGCCCGCCGCGCTGTCCTTGTAGGCGAACGCCGAATTGCCGTCGTAGACCTCGAGCTTCGGCGCATTGCCCTGGTCGGCGAGCGTCGGAAGCTCGACGTAGGGCCGGCTCTTCGGGTGCTTGTAGTTGTAGGTGTTCATCGCCACCACGGCCGGCTGCGTCTCCCGGCTGGCCGATAGCGCGGTCAGCCGGTCCTGCGCCTGCACGCCGCTCGCGACGTTGTAGATGACGCTCGGGTCGTGTGCCTGCACCGGGCAGCAGACCGAATGAGGCGAATCGTCGGCGATGACCAGCGTGTGGCCGTCCGGCCGGTATTCGAAGTAGTAGAAGAGGCCCTGCTGCTCGAGCAGGCGGCTCACGAAATCCAGATCGCTTTCCTGGAACTGGACGATGTAGTCCTCGGCCTGGAGTTCGGCCAGCACGTGCGTCTGGTAGTCCACCATCGCACCGTAGTCCGCGAACACCTTGCGCAGCACGTCGAGCACCGTGACCTGCTGGTAGATCCGGCTGTTGACGCGTTTGCCGAGGTACCACAGCCACGGCACCAGCTCGCCGCGATAGTGCGCGATGCCGCCGTCGTCGCGCTCGAAGCCGAACCGGGCGAGATAGCCGTGGATGGGGCGCGTCGAGCCGTCCTGGAGCGAAATGAATACCGTGACCGCCTGATTCAGCGCGTCCTTGAGATCGATCGACGGATTCTGCGAGATCAGTTCGAGCGTATAGGACGGTAGCTCGGACAGGGATTCCCCGCCGCTGATCGCGGCGATGGACAGGGCCCGATCGCCGCTCAGCGACGACTGGAAGCGCAGCAGGCGGGTGGTTTCCGTAAACGGCAGCGCGGCGGCGCCCGCCGCGGCCGGGTTCCGATTCGTGCCCGGCACGAAGAATTGCGGGGCCGATGCGAGGTCGGTCAGCGACTGGCCGGCGAAAGGGTGATCGTCGACCGGCAGGGCAGGCGGGGTCGCGGGCGCGCCGTGCAGCGCGCCGGAAGCCAGCGACACGGCTTGGCCCGCGAGCGGATTGAGCATGCCGGCTGCGGGCGACGCCATCGACGACGCGATCTGCATCGGACTGCCGCCGGCGGCGAGCGCCTGCATCACGGCGGACGCGGTCGGCGCGATCTTGCCGATCACGGGGCTCGCCTGTCCCGCCATTTGCATCGCGCTCGATGTCAGAGCCTGGGCGGAAAACGGCGCGGCACCGCCCGGGCGAGGCATTTCCGCGAATGTCGACTTGTCGTCCATGGACCCCTCGGTCGTAGCCTTTTCACACCACGCGAACCAGCGTCGCTGCTTTTACGGGTGAAAGCGCGGCTAGAGTAATGGATATTTTGAAGGCTGGCAAAGCATGGGATTTATATTGGATCCCATCCGTAATATTTGCCGGTCTATTTAAATGGTGATGTAGAAATTACTATAAAAATTAATGCGGATTCGAGAATGCCACGCATTATCTGCATTCTTAATGCGGGTGGCAAGACGTCGTCGATATTGGCGCCCGAAGGGCGATTCTAATCGGCGTGAACACGGCCGTGCGTTGTCCTGGCGACGCAGCCGGATCGACGGCAACGGCGCTGCCGAGGCGGCGTCGGCACGAGGGTCGTAGTGCAGTTTCGACTAAGTACGAGTATCAATACCCGCGATGGCGTACAGGCCGCTCCATCGGTCCCTGGCGATGAATCCGCCTGCTTTTCAGCGATCCGCGTGAGATCCGACCCGCTTTGAGTGCGCGTGGAGAGGATTGATTTAGGACGCGTCCTATATCTCGCGTGGAGCCGGTTCCCGATAATGCGGGCTGACCTTGGACGTCGGTGCGCAATCCGCCGCTGTCATGAGCTCACGCAAATCATGCGCGGGCGACGCCATTGAATCATTCAGGGCGCCCGCATGATAAAGCAGCCGAAAAAACGACTCCGAAACAGGCCGGCGAGTTGCATGTCGTCGCGCCGCGTGTCCTGTCCTTTTCAAATTCGAATCGCTTTTTCCGGTGATGTTTCGCCCGCGTTTTACGGCATTCATGCAATGAATGCACGGACCGGCGTTTTATCCCACGGCGTGAGGACGTGTCGCTTTCGTTTCGGCACGCGGCTCTACGCCGGAGGTCCGGCGCGTTGTCGCTGCGTCAGGGCGGTGGACCCCACGCACCGGGCACGCGCTTCACGACGTACTCGCTGCGTCGAACGGTAACCCGCGGATCGATGAAGCGCGCCTCGCGAGGTCCGCCTACCGCTCTAGATCAATCGTTGTACTGAGTAAATGTACGGCGCGTCGAACAATCGCGACTGGAACGACACCCGTGTAGCGGGCTGTCGTTGCGGTTGCAAAGCCACGGAAGAAACCCGATATGACACCTCGATTCCTTGACCGCAATCCGATTCCTCGCCACTGGCGTCGCTCGCTCGCCGGGACGATGCTCGTGCTCGTGCCGTTCGCGCTTTACGGCTGCGGCGGCGGGGGAGACGGCGACGGGGCGTCGCCCGCTACGCCACCGCCCGGTATCGAGCACGGCGCCGAGCCGCCGCCGACCGGCACGTTGCCGCCGTCGCCGCCGCTGGTGTGCGACGACCGGCAGGCGGATGCACTGGCCGCGACGTTCGGCGTGCGGGCCGGGCAGGACGCGTTCGTCGATCAACTGATCGTCGGTCTGCATCCGCGAGGGGATCGCCGAGCCGTTGTGCCGGCTGTAGCCGATTCGCGCGTTGACGGACTCGTCAGACGCGTCGCGGCGCGCTGGAACGCGCAGGGTGCGGCAACGCGCGGCGGCGCGGCGCGTGAGGGCCAGCTAGCGATGCGCGTCGGCCGCACGATGTCGGGCGGCGCGGTCGTGGTGTCGTTGCAGCAGCGCATGCCGATCGAGCGCGCGCAGGCGCTGGCCGCCGAGTTCGCGAGCGAACTGGAAGTACGGCACGCGGAGCCGGACCGGCGTCTGTCGATCCACGCCGCGCCCGGCGATCCCGATTATGGTCGTCAATGGAATTTCTTCGAGCCGGACGGCGGGATCGGGATGCCGCGGGCGTGGTCGATCACGACCGGTTCGCCCGATGTCGTCACCGCCGTCCTGGATACCGGATCTCGGCCGCATGCGGATCTGGCCGGCAACCTGCTGCCGGGCTACAGCTTCGTCACGAGCCTGGCCACTGCGAACAACGGTCACGGCCGAGGGCCGGATGCGAGCGACCCGGGCGATTGGGTCACGCAACAGGAGCTGGACGATCCCGGCAGTCCTTACTATCGCTGCGCGGCGACGCCGATCGTCAGCAGCTGGCACGGTACGCGCGTGGCCGGTCTGATCGGCGCCGTCGCCAACAACGGCATCGGTATCGCGGGCGTCAGCTGGCAGGGCCGAATCCTGCCGGTTCGCGTGCTCGGCAAGTGCGGCGGGGCGACCAGCGATGTCGCCGACGGCATACGCTGGGCGGCGGGCCTTCCGGTCGACGGCGTGCCGGACAATCCTCATCCGGCGAAGGTGATCAACCTGAGTCTCGGCGGCGACGGCCCCTGCGGTTCGACGTTCCAGGATGCGATCGACGACGTGATCGCGCGCGGTGCCGTCGTGGTGGCGTCCACCGGTAACGACGGACGCCCCGCCGCGCAGTCGCGGCCGGCGAACTGCCGGGGCGTGGTGTCGGTCGCATCGAGCGACCGCACCGGCCGGCGCGCGTGGGACAGCAATCACGGCGGGTCGATCACGTTGAGCGCGCCCGGCGCGGATGTCTGGTCGACGACGGATGCCGGCAGGACGAGCCCGGCCGGCGACACCTATGCGAGCGCGAGCGGCACGAGCTTCGCCGCGCCGCAGGTGAGCGGTATCGTGTCGCTGATGCTCGCGGTCAATCCGCGGCTGACGCCGGCTCGCGTCACGCAGATCCTGAAGGACACGGCGCGGCCTTCACCGCACGCGTCGACCGCGACGTCCTGCCTCGCATTGCCGCCGGGGGCGGGGATTGTCGATGCGGGCGCGGCGGTGTCCGCCGCGCGCCGCTGACGGTCGCGAGCGGCATCCGGGCGAGGAGGCTTCGGGCGGCATGCCGGAGAGCGGGCGAGCTTGCGTTGCCGCGTGCTCGTTGCCGGGCGCGGCATGCTGTTGCGCAGGTCCGGCCCGGCCCGCTATCGCGCGCGCTGCCGGTCCGGCGTGTCATGTGCAGGCTGCGTGACCGGACGCAAACCGCAAACCGCAAACCGCAAACCGCAAACCGCAAACCGCAAACCGCAAACCGCAAACCGCAAACCGCAAAC